>CAXUIB010000029.1:0-19424 GCA_964250945.1 uncultured Acidobacteriaceae bacterium | reverse complement strand
CGACTTTGAACGGTTTTATGCGTCGACTGTAACGGCCTCCGGGGTGACGGCCGCGGAGGTCGAGTTACTGCGTACGTCGCCCTTGGTTTCGTTGGCGCCGGGCTTGCGAATGTCGATGCCGCCCTTGAAGAAGGCGCCGTCTTCGATCGAGATACGCGCGGCGATAACATCGCCTGTCAGCGAACCTTCGCTGCGGATGTCGACGCGGTCGCTGGCCTGGCAGTTGCCGCGCACCTTGCCCAGAACGACGACTTCGCGGGCGACGATGTTGGCGGCGACCTGGCCGTTTCGGCCCACGGTAACGCGATTGCCCGGAAGGTTGATGGCGCCTTCCACCTTGCCGTCGATGTAGAGGGACTCCGACCCGGTCAGTTCACCCTTGACGATCAGCGACTTGCCGATGGTGGCCTGCTCGCCCGTCTGCGCCGGACCTGCAGCGCCGGCGGCGGCCACGGGTGCTGGACGCGTCGGTGTTGCCTCAAACGTGCTGGTCGGCGTCGTCGTTGCTGGACGCACTGGCTCCGGGGTCGCGGGGGTGGCGGTGCTTCCGGGCTGGTTCGGTTTCCACATATATTTATGTTTCCTTTCATACTTCCTTGAAGTTGTCCGCAACAGGGCGGTTGGCGTGCAACCCTCACATAGCCCGCTTAGTTTGAGGATACTACTCACGGGGGACAAAACCACGTTGTACGCCGACAAACTCTGTGCAATTCAGGAGGCCGCACCTCCCTTGGAACCTCCCCTGTGACCCATGGGGGCGCACCTGAGGCAAATGCGCTCCGGAGCGGGAACTTTTTGCGCCATAGCTCGGCGGTGGTACAGCTCTCCCACGGATGGGCTATCTGTTTTCGGGCAGGCCAGCTTTTAGGATCAGGAGACCTCCTCTTGTCGAGGGCGAGGGCGAGACCTGATCCGTTTGTACCGCCGATTGCCATGCAGAAACTCTCCACTCCGCCCCCAACCCGGCCTCCGCTCATAGATCTTGCGAGATCCGCGATGTCAGCGATCCTGGCCCTTTTGCTACTTGTCCTTCTGCCGTGTCCGGCACCGGTCTATGCGGCTTCGGCGAAGATCCATACGGTGGTTCTTGGACCCGTGCGCAAGGTTCCGTATACACCAAGCGACGCTACGCCTGACAACAAGACGGAGGAGACCTCCACGCTGAAGGTACGGCCGCTGATCGTGGATGGAAAGCAGAAGGAATGGACCACGGGGGACGCTCACGATGTGACGGACCGCTCGTTTACGATTCGGCGCGCTTTGCGGATTAACGATTCGCTTCCCGCTGACGCCGCCGATCACTGGGTTTGGCAGCCCGGCCCGTGGCTGCTGATCGATCGCGTCTCGGGGCACATCACGGCGCTCCACTTGCCGGACTTCGACGCCAATGTGTCGAACGTGGTCTGGTTTCGCGATTATGCGGCGTACTGTGGCGTAGCGACTTCCAGCAAGGGCGGACTTTTCGCTGTGGTGGCTCAGCTTGGCGCGCGCAAGGCCGTGGCGCAGCGAGCTCTGGGCAAGTGGCCTCAGCCCGAGCGTCCGTTGCCTGCGTGCCAGCCGGCGCAGTGGCAGCGACTTCCGATACGGGCCACGCTGCAGCCGACCGGCGGCGATGCTGTGACGCTCGACATTATCGGGTCGACGTCGATCGTCGAGGAAGGGGACAACGACGATAGCTAAACGCCCGTCCGGCTGCGCTACGATAGCGATCATGGGGACGCTCACGGCGATTTCGATGGAGGTGTACGACCGGACCAGCTACCGTCCGGACTGCGAGTACATTGACGGCGAAGTTCGGGAGCGCAACGTGGGTACGTGGGAACACGCAAGATTGCAATGGCTGCTAGCTCAGTGGATTGGGAGTAACGAACAACGATGGGGCGTTATGGGCGGCACGGCTGAAGCTGCCCCCGAACAAAGCGGGACTAGACTAGAGCGGTTCTCCTGTAGGTGTAAAGCGAGAGCACCGGTCTCATGGCCGTTTTCCTCAATGAAAACGGCACTCCCACACTCTATCCGGCTCACAGCAACAGGAAAACCGCTCTAATCAGAGGTTTGCTAGCTCTTTGGCGGCGAGCGCAGCTTCCAGAGCACCTGCCGCACGATCCCCATCCACACCTGCGCGTCGGTTTTCGACAACCTCATCCGCAGCACCAGACGTCGGATTGCGGCGGCGTCGCTATTGGCGGGGTGATGTCGCCGGTACTCCGTCCGGTCCAGCATCTCGCACAGCAGCGCGCCGAGCCGTTCGGTTTCGGCCTCCGGCGCGAACGGTTCGGGCGCCGACGCGGCCGCCGATCCCAAGGCTTCTGCCGTTTCAGCACCGGCCCCCCGCACCAGATCGTACAAACACACGGCTGCCGCCTGCCCCAGGTTCATCGACAGATGTCGCTCGCCCGCACGCTCCTGCATTGGAACGGTCAGGAGCCAATGGCAGTGGCTCAACTCATCGTTACTCAACCCGGTCTTTTCCGAACCGAACAGGAGCGCGACCCGCGACTCCGGTCGAGCCAGCACAGCCCCGATCTGCCCTGAAGCCTCGGCGAGCGTCAACACCGGCTGAGCGATCACACGTTCTCCCACCGACGTCGTCCCGACCACCAGATCGCAGTCCCCGACCGCGTCTGCAACTGCACCGAACTCCTCTGCCGCCTGGAGCACGGCAACCGCATCGACCGCAGATCGCGCCCCCTCGAACGGAACGCGGAATTCGTTCACCAAACGCAGCCGATCGAAGCCAAAATCCTGCATAGCCCGTGCGACCGCCCCGATATTGCCTGGGTTCCGCGCCCGCACGAGAACGACCGCGAGCCGGCCGCGGGCCTCCTCGGAGATCACCGCTGCCGACTCGAGCGGGCCGCAAACCTAGAGCAAATTACCTGTTGCTGCGGAGCGGACATATTCGTTTAGCGAGCAGCAAGGGCCGTAGACCTCGGATAGGTCGCCTCCACGGTCAACACCTCATAGGGATGGATCGGCACAGTCACCGTATCGCCGGCCAGCGGCAGCGCGGCGCCCTCCGGCTTCTCCATCATGTTGGTCTCCGTCACTGCCGAGGCCCCTGGCGGCACGTGGAGCTTCACCTGACTTTCCAGCCCGGCCCACTCCATCATGCGGAACACGAGACCGTCGGCATCCTCTGCCTTCTTCATCGCCGTCAGCACCACGTTGGGGTTCTCGACGCCGGCCCAGCTGTGCTCCGCGGGCAGACGACCTCCATGGGCTGCCACCGCCGTGACCGAGATCGGGTAATTCAGTTCGTAGCCGCGATGCATGGTCAGCGCGCTCTTCCAACTGCCGGTATGCGGATACAGGGCGTAGCGAAAGCTCTGCGGCCCACGATCCGCGTCCGGGTCCGGCCACGTCGGCGACCGCAGAAGCGAGATCCGCAACGTGTTCCCGGCTGCGTCGTAGCCGTACTTGGAGTTGTTCAACAGCGACATGCCGTGCTCCTGATTGCCCAGGTCTGCCCAACGCATTGCCGGCACTTCGAATTGCGCTTTTTGCCAGGCGTTGGTTCGCTCGGTGGTCCGCTCGATCGATCCAAACGGAATTTCGTAGGCCGCCTTGTTTGACGTCGCCGACAGAGGAAACGCCGCCTTCAGCAGGACGTGTGTTTCGTGCCAGTCTACGTGATTGTCGATCGCCACCGTGTCCGCGAACGCGTCCAGCGAGATCTCCTGAACAAACTTCGACTGCTGCCACGTCCGACCTACACGCACCGTGGCCCGTAGCGGACCGTGGTCGGTCAACCCAATGGACTCGACCTGATCCACGATGGCCGGCGGTTGGTCGAGCGTCCCCGGATCGATATTCCAAGCGTCGTAATCCTTGGGCGTGTCCTTGAACGCCTGCAGTTGATTGCCGCACGCCCCTGGCGCCAGCGATTCCGTGTGCGACTTCACGTCCATCAGGCCCGTGATGCAACCTGTCTTCTTGTCGATCGTGACGCGAAGATTGGCGTTCTCGAGCGTAAAGCTCGCCGGGGTCTCGGTCGCGCGCAGGAGACTGCCCGATTCCTTCTCCGATCCCTTTCCACCCACCGCATGCAGCACCTTGTACCCCAGCGCCGGCACGTCGTCGACCCGCGCCAGAACCTGAAACGTGTTCGTCGCGGGGTCGGAGGACACAAGCTGTGTCAGCAGCGGCTTGTTGTTCGCATCCAGCAGCCGGATTCCATCCGCATGCTCCGGAAGCTGCACGGACACACGCACCGTCTCCGACCTCGGCCAGCTTAGCGGATTGAACAAAAGCACCGGCGCGTCGCCCTTGACGCGGGTATCGATGTGCGCGGCGAGGGTGTTGATCGAGTCTTCGCTGATCTCGCGATCCGAGTGGAAGACCTCCGTATAGTCTTTCTGCGCGTCCCGGTAGATCACTGCGATGCCCGATCCTGCCGCAAGATCGTGAAACTGATTGAACGTGATCTTCCGCCACGAGTCGGTCAGCGCCTCGTTTGGATACGCTCGACCACTTAGCCAGGCCAGGGACGCGAGCTTCTCGGCGTCGATCGTCTCTACCTCCGACCGGCGCATATTCTCCTTGTGCTTGGCCTGGGTGGTGAAGACGCCGCGGTGATACTCGAAGTAAAGCTCGCTCTTCCAGGTTGGGAGGCTTATCTGCCCCGCCGCCGGGGTCGGCAGCTTGTACCCTGCGGCGATCGAGTCGTAATCAAACGTGGGCGAGGTTGGATCGAGGCGGCCCTCGACGGTTGAAAAGTAGTGCTGCGCGGTCCCGTAGTGCATTGCCGGCAATGCCATGCGGGTTTCCGCACTCGTTCCGGGGCCGCCCGGTCGCGCCTGTCCCGCGGGCGCCGGGTCGATCGCCCGACCGCTTGTGCCGCGCCCACCGGCACCGCTCGCGCCCACGCCCGTTTCCCCCGCACCGCCTCCCGCGGCCGCGATATAGTGATCGCCCTCGTCCAGCATGGCCCGCGTCGGACCGCCGCCGTGATCGCCTATTCCGTAGAGATCCATCATGCTCGTCGTGCCGGGGTTGCGATCCGCCGACTGGTTGAAGTCTCCCGAGATCCGGATCGGATTGAGGTTAGTATGCACATAGTCGGTCGGAAAATACGTCAGGACCTTTGAACCGTCCGGCGACTCCCACCAGAACAGCCGAAACGGCAGCTGGTTGGTATCGTTCCAGTGCATCTTCTGGGTTACGAAGTAGTCCAGCCCCGATCGCTTGTAGACCTGCGGCAGCTGCCAGTTATAGCCGAACGAGTCCGGGTTCCAGCCGATTCTCGCCGTTACCCCATACTGTTTTTGAAAGTAGCGCTGCCCTACCAGAAGCTGTCGAACCAGGCTTTCGCCATCCGGCAAGTTCAGGTCAGGCTCCACCCACATGCCGCCCACAATCTCCCACCGACCTTCTTTCACGCGCTCGTGGATCTGTTCGTTCAGCTTGGGATATTTGTCCGCCATCCACTCCGTATACTGCGCGGCCGACTGCGTAAAGGTGTAGTCCGGGTACTCGTTCATCAGCTGCAGCGCCGTCGTAAACGTCCGCCGCACAGCATCCACCGTCTCGCTCTCCGGCCACAGCCACGCGGCGTCGATGTGCGAGTTGCCGGTCAGCGTGATCTTTGCCTCGGCCAGAACCGGCCGCAGCGGGTCCAGGATCTCCTGCGCCCGCCGCAGCGATGCGTCGAACTTCGCCTGGTTGTCCGTCTGCAGGGCCCCTGTATCGATGGCCGCCACCGCCTTCTCGACGACCGGCAACAGATCGGTCCGCGGGGTCGGCAAGGCCGGCAAGAGATTTGCGGCCGTGATGCACTCGACGCGGATGTCCTCCGGATTCGGCCGGGTCGCCGACACTGGCGGCGAGATCCGCAGCGTCACGCCGCCGAACCGCTTTTCGTCCACCGTCCGCAACAGCTTAACGGCGACATTCACCTTCTCGCCTGGCCGCGCTGGATCGAACAGAACGATCGGCTCCAGGTCGTCGCCCAACGCTACCCGGCGGCCGTTGAAGTAGATAATCTGCGGCATCGGCCCGTTCGCACTGGCATGAAACTGGAACTCAATGCGCGAGCCCGAAATGTCATAGCCGTGCAGGGTCCTCGGCACCTCGATCGTGCGCCGGTACCACACCGCATCCATCGGAGCATTGGACCCCGCCTGTACCGTCGTCCACGAGCTGGTGTCCGCGGTCTCACCGTGCGGCAGATCGCCGGAATGGAACTTCCAGTCGGCGGCTGGCAACGTTTCCAACGACTGCACAATATGAAGCTTCGCCATCGCCGCGGGGGAAAGCTGCGGCGGCTTCGGAGCCTGCGTAAAGCTCTGGGACAGCACCGGAACCGACAAAATACCGAGGATGGCAAATACGCTGCGCTTAAGCATGCCGCCAAGAGTACCAGCGCCAACGACTTTTGTGGAGGGGTGGATTTTTTTGCCATCAGAGATTGCACGTCGGCATACAGATCAGAGGCGCCGCGCAGAGATCCGGGTCATGCCACTTTTTCGGGCTCTCAGCGAGCTCCGTCAGACCTGCGCACCGTTCGCCAGGTCGCAAATCCTGCGTCGTCCTAGAGTTCCGGGCGTCCAATGGCAATGAAGATTTATCCCGGTTACTTCTTTTTTTTTGCCGGCATCGTTGCCGGCGCCCAAACCAACCCCCAGAGCGGCATGGAGACCAGCACCCAAATCAGCACACCCGCCGCCATCCAGACCAGCCTTTCCGTCGGTACCGATGAGCCGGAACCGACTCTGATCGCAAGTTCCAACCTGCCCGACGCGCCCGGCACGACGCCCGACAGCCCCAGTCCGCTGCCCGACGCCCCCGGCCTTCAAACCAGCTCATCGACCCAGAGCCAGACCTCTGCCGTCCAGACCTCCACCGGAGACTCCGACCAGCCGCATCAGACCAAGCGCATCCTCGGCATCATCCCCAACTTTCGCGCCGTCAGCACGAGCACCCACCTTCCGCCGCAGTCTCCCCGCGAAAAGATCGTTACCTCGCTCCAGGACGGCTTCGACTACTCCGCCTTTATCTTTGTCGGGGTCCAGGCCGGCATCTCCTTCGCCGACAAGTCCACACCCGAGTTCCACCAGGGCGCTGCCGGCTACGCCCGATATTACTGGCACACCTTTGCCGATAACGCCGACGAAGACCTGCTCGTCGAAGGCATTCTCCCCAGCGTCCTCCACGAGGACAGCCGCTACTACACCAAGCTCCACGGCAGTGTCCTGAACCGCGCCGCATACGCCGTCTCTCGCACGGTTATCACGCGCAACGACAACGGCAGCGAAGGATTCAACTTCTCCGAAGTGGTCGGCGCCGGCGGGGCTTCCGGCATCTCCTCGCTCTACTACCCCACGCGCGAACGCACCTGGACCAAGGTCGGCCAGCGCTGGCTGATCAACGTCGCCATCGACGGTGGTACCTTTGCCTTCAAAGAGTTCTGGCCCAACATCAACGACGCCTTCTTCCACCAGAAGGACTAGGGCGGGTTCTCCTGTTGCTCTAGACTAATTGCCTGTGCTTTCCGCACCTGCCCCCGCGGCCTCCTGCGCGGCGATCCAACGGGTTGTGCGCGCGTCGAGGAGGTCGAGCGGGAGGGTTCCGCCGTCCAGAATTTCGTCGTGAAACGTCCGGATATCGAAACGTGGGCCGAGTTTCCGTTGGGCTCGGTCCCGGAGTTCACGAATTTTGAGTTGTCCCAGCTTGTACGCCAGCGCCTGCGCGGGCCACGCGATGTAGCGATCTGTTTCCGACTGGATGGTTGGCTCATCGACCGCGCCCGACTCGCGGAAGAACGTGACCACCTGGTCGCGCGTCCAGCCCTTGGAGTGGATGCCGGTGTCGACGACGAGGCGGACGGCTCGGAAGAGCTCGGACGATAGCCGACCGTAGTCCGACACGGGATCCTGGTAGAAACCGACCTCCTTGCCCAGTTGCTCCGCGTAGAGCGCCCAACCTTCGATGTACGCGTTGAACCCCAGACCGTGCAGCCGAAACTTCGGCATCCCTGGGAGCTGTTGCTGGACCGACAGCTGCATGTGGTGTCCCGGGACGCCCTCGTGGTAGGCGATGGCCTCGTCATCGATGAGCGATCGATCGGCGAAGTCTGACGTGGCGACGACGACCCGCCCCGGTCGTTTGCCATCGGGCGTGCCCGTGACGTAGTGCGTGGCCGCCGCAGCCTGAAACGCCGGAATTGCCTCCACCGTCACCGGCGACTTCGGAAGAAGCGTAAAGAGCGCGGGCAGCTTGGGCTCCATCTGCGCGATGTACCGCCGAAAGTCTTCGAGGATGGCGTCTGACGATGCCGGCTTGTACTTTGGATCGGACTTCAGCGCCAGCCGGAAGGCGGCCAGATCGGCGAAGCCTTCCTTTTTGGCGATGGCGGTCATCTCGGCTTCGATCCGAGCGATCTCGCGCAAGCCGATCTGGTGGATCTCCTCGGCCGAGAGATCTGTCGTCGTCCGGGCGCGGATGTCGTTGGCATATCGTCTCTGGCCCTCTGGAAGGGACGTGACGGCTAGCGTGGTTCGACCGTGCGGGGCGTATTCGGAGCTCAGAAAGAGCGCGAATTGCCGGTATGCCGGCAAGACGTCCGTGTTGACGGCCGCGGTGATCGCCGCTGTGAGCCGCTGCTGGTCCGCGGCGGAGATGCTTGCCGGATATTTTTGGGTGGGCAGCAGAAACGGGTCGGCATCGATGATGCCCTGGCACTGTCGGGGCAGCTTCTCGATCAGAAACCGGACCGGCATGAGGTTATCGCGCTCGCCTGCCCGCAGCACCTCGGTCGTCTCGGTCAGCACGCGGGGAATCTGATGCAGGCGCGCGATGTAGTCCTCGTAGTGCTTCACGGAATCGAGCGGCACCGAGAGCGGCAGGTCTGCGAGCCCGGTGTGAACCCCGTTTTGCTGGTTCACCGGCATCTCGTACTCCTTCAGATCGAAGTCTGCCTGTCTTTGCTCGAGCACGCGCAGCATCAGGTCGTGCGAAATCTGATCCTGTTCGGAAAATCCGGTCGTACTGATCGCGCGCAGGCGATGGAGAAAACTCATGTCGGCGGCGTGACGCTCGGATATGGCCTGCAGCCCGTAATTCGCGAGCCGATCGTTGTAGCGGTAATCGCCAAACGCTGTCGCCCGCTCCGGAAAGTTGCGGAGATCGGTCTGATACTGTTCTTCGAAGAGGGCGTTCTGCGCGCTTAGGCGAGCCGGGAGCGGCTGGGAGGGCTGGGCAAAAGCGCAAGCAGACGAGAAGGCAACTGCAAAGAACGCGAGACGCGCGGACGAAAGGAAGGACGGGGTCGAGAGAGGGGGCATGGTGTAGGGGCAGCGTAGCAGATTTTGGGGCTCTGCATTGAGGCGTTCGGGCGACTCCAGCGTGGGGACGTCCCAATGGCGGACATGCGGCCTCGACCTCATGGCCTGCGCGCCAGGGCTACGCGCGCGATGCCCTGGAGGTCGAGCAGAAATGCAACGCCGTTCCAGCCTGTGAGCAGCCCGGCCACCTGATCGCGCTGCCCGGACCCGATCTCGAGGGCAAGCAAACCGCCCGGCCTGAGCCATCGTCGGGCGTCGGGGATGAGTCGGCGGTAGATCTGCAGGCCATCCGCTCCGGCGAACAGGGCGCTTGCCGGCTCCCACCGGCTCACCTCGGGATGCAGGCGGGATCGGTCGGCTTCGGCGACGTACGGCGGATTCGACAGGATTGCATCGAAGATCGGCGCGGCCGGCGTCAAGGCGCTGAACAGGTCCGACCGAACGAACTCGATTTGGCGATCGAGGATATTTTGGCGAGCGTTCGCGCGGGCGACCTCCAGTGCAGCTTCGGAGACGTCGAGGGCCACGATTTTGGCCAGGGGCAGACGGCTCGCGAGGGCGACCGCGATCGCCCCTGAGCCGGTTCCAACGTCCGCCAACCGCAGCGGCTGGACCGCCGAGAGATGTGCCAGCGCCGCCTCCACCAGGCCCTCCGTCTCGGGTCGTGGGATCAAGACCGCCGGCGACACCTGAAACGGGAGCCCGAAGAACTCCTGCACGCCGGTGATGTACTGCACGGGTTCCATCTCCAGGCGGCGCGCGATGGCGGCTGCGTAGGTCGCTCCTTCGGCACAGCTCAGAAGCCGGTCCGGCTCGGCATAGAGCGCGGTTCGGGGCAGATGGAGCGTGTGGAAGAGCAGCAGCTCCGCGTCCTGTCGCGCCGCTGAAGAGAGCCGCGGCTCCGCCCGAAGCCGGCTCGCAGCGTTCAGCAGAGCTTCGCGAAGTGTCACGCCGGCGTTGGCCTAACGATGCTCATCGGCGGGATGCTCCTCTGCGGGGACGATCCGGGAAGAGACTTCGAGCTTGTGGTAGTTGCTGTACTCGGCGATCGACTGCAGATACTCCGAAGTTCCTTTGCGGAACAGCTCACTCCGAACGCTTGCCGGCGTGTAGAACGTCCGGTCCCCCAGGTTTACCGGACCGAACGTAACCGTCCACACCAGAGGGCCCCATTTGTCGCCGCCGCCCGGTGGATGCGGCAGGGTCTGCCGGATCTGCAGCACCTGTTTCGACCTGGCATCGAGGGTAATTTCGCCTGTCCGCCCCAGATCGGGCGACGGGCAACCTGCGGGGAGCGGAGTTCGGCCGGCAAACTCCATACGCAGTTGCGCGGGATCGGAGGCCGTCAGAGCCGCGCCGGGACCGGCTTTACGAAAGTCGAAGCAGAGGGCTGAATCCGATGTCAGCACCAGAAGCGCCGCATCGAAACCACCGGTAAGGGTGTATGCGCCCTTGATGCGGTTGCCGTGTGCGGCTGCCCCGTCGATCTCGCGAACGACGCGGCTCTCGAGAGACTTTCCCGATTGTCGCGGCCCCTGGGGGTGGAGCACACGGAAGGTCGAGACCGTTGTGTTGGAGTCGGTTTGGTGCCCGTCGCTGAAGCGCTTCGACGTAAACCGCTCCTCGCAGAAGAGATCCGGCAAGGTCGCCATGTAGGTTGCTACATTTGCGCGCACCTCCCGCAGGAGATTGTCGGGTGATTCCGGTTGAGGGCCGGATGGATCGCCGGTCCGCGGCCCGGATTGGGCCAGAGCCGGTCCCGGCCGGCCTAAACCCAGGCACGTTGCCGCCACCACGCACGCCAGCACACGGGAGGCCGCCGAGCTCACGCTGCCGCAACCTCCGCCTTCATCTTTTCCGCGACGTCGTGCGCGATCAGGGCGTCCACTGTCGGCTGGAGCTGCCCTTCCATCACCATTGCCAGCTGATGGTTTGTCAGGCCGATCCGGTGGTCTGTCATCCGGTTCTGCGGAAAGTTGTAGGTACGGATCTTCTCGGACCGATCGCCTGTCCCGACCTGTTGCTTGCGGTCTTTGGCCTGTAGCTGGTGGATCCGCTCCGCCTCGACTTCGTGGAGCCGAGCGCGAAGGACCCGCATGGCCTTTTCGCGGTTCTTGATCTGCGATTTCTCGTCCTGGCAGCTTACGACGGTGCCTGTGGGAAGGTGCGTGATCCGGATGGCCGAGTAGGTTGTGTTGACGGACTGGCCACCCGGCCCCGAGGAGCAGAAGGTGTCGATCCGGAGGTCCTTGGGTTCGATTTTGACGTCAACCTCCTCGGCCTCTGGAAGCACAGCCACCGTGATCGCCGACGTGTGTACGCGCCCCTGGGTTTCGGTGGCCGGCACCCTTTGCACACGGTGCACGCCCGACTCGAATTTCATCTGCGAGTACACCTTATCGCCCTCGATGATCGCTGTAACGTCCTTCAAACCGTGCCCGATGCCGGTCTCGGACTGTGAGAGGATCTCCACCTTCCAACGGTGCTGCTCGGCGAAGCGCAGGTACATCCGGAACATCTCCGCGACAAAGAGTGCGGCCTCGTCGCCGCCGGTGCCGGCCCGCAGTTCGATGATGATGTTTTTGGCGTCGTTGGGATCTTGGGGCAGGAGTAGGACCTTGATCTCTTCTTCGAGCGCCGACCTCCGCGCTTGGAGCGAGTTCAGCTCCTCCTCTGCCATTTGGCGGAGGTCGGGGTCGGCAGATGTCTCGGGGTCGGCGAGCATGCCGCGGGCGTCGGCGATCCCGGTCTCGGCTGCTCGCAGGTGCCTGAACTTCTCGACGATGGGCTCGAGATCGCGGTGCTGCTTCGCCACCTGCTGAAACTTCTTCTGATCCTGCACCAGCGTGGGGTCGGACATTTGCCGGCTAAGCTCTTCATAGCGTGCTTCCAATTGATTCAGACGTTCAAACATGATCAGGGGCTCCACCTGCCGGCATCCAGGGCAGGAATCCGAAATAGATTTGAGATAAGGGTGTTTAGAGGAGAGAAGAGGAAAACGCAGCTACGCAAAGTCGTCCCGGCCGGCAACTACCAGGCCAGTCACAAGGGGAGAGTTCACCGGATTTGCAAGCAATCGCGCCATATTCCCTCCTTTAGATGGTACAGCCGCCGTCAAGGGTGCGCCGCCAACAACGCCAAACTCTCGATCGTCTCTTCTCTCCGAAATCGCCGCCCGGGCCATGCTACTCCCCCTCTCGTCTGCATCTTTCTTCTTAGAGGACGCTCGACATACCCATGGCCCGCTACATTGAAGTTGCCAGCCTCGCAGACGAGCTAGCCGCCGAAGGCAGCCGCCTGAAAAAACGCGCTTCCATTACCCAAGCCCTCACCCGCATTGCCGCCGAATCGCTCGACGAGGCCGGCATCTTTGCCCTGTACCTCGCCGGCGAGCCGTTCGCCGAAGCCGATCCTCGCAAACTCAACGCCGGAGGCGCGCTCCTTACCAAGGCGCTGCGCTCGGTCAGCGGAGCCTCTGACGCCCAGCTCACGGCGGCTTACCGCCGCCACGGCGACCTCGGCGCCGCCGCCTTTGACCTCCTGGTCCCACCGACCGGCAAAGCTCCCATCGACGCGAGCCTTACCCTGGGGGATGTCCGCACCGCCTTTGACGCCATCGCCGTCAGCCGCACCACCGCCATCCGTGCCGGCCTGGTCGAAGACATCCTTCGCCGATCCACCGCCGTTGAAGCCAAATACCTCCTCAAACTCATGCTGGGCGACATGCGCATCGGCGTAAAACAGAGCCTCATCGAAGAGTCGATCGCGGTCGCCGCCACAGCCTACAACCCCGCCCAGCCGGCCGAGGTCGCTGCCGTCCGCCACGCCGTCATGCTCGAGGCCGACCTCGCCGGAGCCGTCCGACGCGCCTTTACCGGAACCCTCGCCGACGCTCGTATGCGCCTCTTTCACCCTCTCGGCTTTATGCTCGCCAGCCCGGTCGAAACTCCCGAAGAGGCCGTCAGCCGCTTCACCGGCAAACCCGAAAAGCCCGCCAAACCCGCACGCTCGCGCAAGCTCTCAAAAAAGGCCGGCACCACCACCAGCCCCGAATCCGACCCCGAAGCTTTTCCCGACGCTGAGCCGACCGACACCCTCCCTGCGCCGCCCGCAGTCGAAAGCTCCGACCTCCTGGTCTGCGAAGTCTCCGCGGCGGGCGAACTCTCCGCCGCAAACAACCGCCTCGGCGCGCTCGATGTCAGCCCCACCGTCCAGGCCTTCCTTGAAGACAAATACGACGGCATGCGCGCCCAGGTCCACTGCGGAGACCCCACCCAACCCGGCCGCGTCGCCATCTACTCGCGCAACCGCGAAGACGTCACCGAAAGCTTCCCCGAGCTCGACGAAGCCTTCGGACGCGTCGCCCAGGCCGGCACAGGCCCCGTCATCCTTGACGGCGAGATCCTCGGCTGGGACTTCAGCCACGGCCGCGATCTTCTCAGCGCCGACCCCAGCAACCCGCCGACCGGCCGAGCCCTTCCCTTCGCCGTTCTCGGCCAGCGCATCGGCCGCAAACGCGTTACGGACGACATCCGCCGGGCGATCCCCGTCGTCTTTATGTGCTTCGACCTGATGTACGCCGACGGCTCCCTTACGCTCGACCAGCCCCTCCGGGAGCGCCGCGCCCGCCTCGAAGCGATGAGCAAGGGGATCTCCGGCGTTACCACGTCTCCTCTACGCGGCCCCAAACCGGCTAAGAAATCTACCCAGACCAACATCTTCGACACGGTGGAAGACGCGGCAAATACTGCCGAAAACAGCGGACCTCCGGCGGACCGGGAGCTGACCCCCGACACCCCACTTCCACGGCTCCTCCTCTCCCCTGCCCGCCTCGTCCAAACCGCCGACGAGATCGACCGGGCCTACACCGAAGCTCGCGCCCGCGCCAACGAAGGCGTGATGCTCAAGGCCGCCGACTCGACCTATCTCCCCGGCCGCCGCGGCCTCCTCTGGGTCAAACTCAAACGCGAACTTGCCACCCTTGACGTCGTCATTACCGGCGCAGAATACGGCTCAGGCCGCAAATCCCAGTTCCTCAGCGACTACACTTTCGCTGTCCGCGCGGAGAACGGCGAACTCCAAAATGTAGGCAAAGCCTACTCGGGCGTCACCGACCTCCAAATCACCCATCTGACCGAATGGCTCAAAGGCCACACCTTGGAAGACTTCGGCCACTTCCGCACGGTCGAGCCGCAAGTCGTCCTCGAAGTCGCCTTCAACAACATCATGCGCTCGGACCGCCACCGGAGCGGCTTCGCCCTCCGCTTTCCCCGCATCCTCCGCATCCGCGACGATAAACCCGTCACCGAAATCGACACCGTCGAGCGCGTCGAAGAGATCTACCAATCGCAGGTCGACAAACCCACCGACCTCCCCTCCGGATTCCCCACGGACAAGCCGCCAGAGTAACAAGTCCAAACGACCGGATCCTGAGCTCAAAGCGAGGTGGTTGCACCTGCAACCTCCGGCGGATCATTCCTCCCCGCGCACGCTCCGGCCGCGCTTCGACTTCACCGGCCCCGTCTCCACGCACTTGTCCGACACCAGCACCGGGTTCGCCACCTGGTTGGAAGCGGCCCGCGTAAACGCGCGGTACAGCTTCGCTACATCTACACGCCCGGCGCCGCGCATCTCGCGATCCACCGCCGCGTGCATGGCCGAAAGCAGCTCCTCCCGCAACTCGTTCAGGACACGATCGATGTAGATGTAAGGCAAATTGTCTCCGGGGCACGCTGCAAAGGGCTGTCCTCTGAGAGTATCGCGTCAAGGCTCTGCCGCAACCCCGCTCCTGCCAGGAAGATCTGGGTGTGGAGGTAGGCAGCCCACCCGCAACGGCGCTGTGAAACACTAGGCTCAGAGCGAGACACCTCTCATGAGCACCTTGACCGTAACTCCTTCCGCTGAAGCTGCGCAGTCCAACCGATCCGCAAAAGGCCGCTTTGGGGCTTACGGCGGCCGCTACGTCCCCGAGACCCTTATGGCCGCGCTCGAGGAGCTCGAAGCCGCGTACGCCGAAGCACAGGCCGACCCGGGCTTCGCGGCCGAGCTAGCCCACCTCCTGCACCACTACTGCGGTCGGCCAACGGCGCTCTACTTTGCCAAACGCCTCACCGAGATCTCCGGCGGAGCGAAGATCTACCTCAAGCGCGAAGACCTTCTGCACACCGGAGCGCACAAGATCAACAACGCCCTCGGACAGGCGCTGCTGGCTCGACGTATGGGCAAACAGCGCATCATCGCTGAAACCGGAGCCGGACAGCACGGCGTCGCCACCAGCACGGTCTGCGCCCTGTTCGGCCTGGAGTGTGTGATCTACATGGGCGAAGAGGACATGCGCCGGCAGGAGCTCAACGTCTACCGGATGCGTCTGCTCGGCGCCGATGTCCGCGGCGTCGGCGCCGGTTCCGCCACCCTCAAGGACGCGATTAACGAGGCTATGCGAGACTGGGTCACCAACGTCCGCTCCACCTTTTACATCCTCGGCTCCGCGCTCGGCGCGCACCCTTACCCGACCATGGTCCGCGACTTTCAGCGCGTCATCGGCCGCGAAGCTCGAGCCCAGATCCTCGAGGCAGAAGGCCGCCTTCCAGACGCCATTGTTGCCTGCGTCGGCGGCGGGTCGAATGCCATCGGTGCATGGTACGACTTTCTCCCCGACCGGAACGTCCGGCTGATCGGCGTCGAGGCAGGCGGCCGCGGTCCCGGTCTCGGCGAACACGCCGCCCGCTTCCAGCGCGAGGGTGGAGGTCTTCCCGGCGTCCTTCAAGGGACCTACTCGTACGTGCTCCAGGACGATGCCGGACAGATCAGCGCGACGCACTCGGTCTCGGCGGGCCTCGACTACGCCTCCGTGGGCCCGGAGCACGCGATGCTCCACGATGCCGGGCGTGCGACGTACACGTCGGCCTCGGACGACGAAGCCCTCGAGGCGACGGTCGCGCTCAGCCGCACCGAAGGCATCTTGCCGGCTCTGGAGAGCGCGCACGCGGTGGCCGAGGCTATCCGCCTCGCACGCACCCTGTTGCCCTCAGACATCCTGTTGGTGAATCTTTCCGGCCGCGGAGATAAGGACATGGGCATTCTCGCCCGTGAACTCCACCTGAACGGAGCCAACCCCACCCACGCCGAAAATTGCGGCACAGCCGGTCCAGCTCTTAGCCGCTAGCTCCAAGCTGACAACCCGGAGCTTGCCGACAAAGACGACCACACATGCCCATCGCATTCCCCCAAAAAACCGGCATCGTCGCCTACCTCACCGCCGGCGATCCTGACCTGGCCACCACCCGCGACATTGCCCTCGCAGCCATCGACAACGGTGCTGACGTCCTCGAGCTCGGCGTCCCGTTCTCGGACCCGCTTGCTGATGGTCCGGTGATCCAGCGGGCGAGCGAGCGAGCTGTCGCCCGCGGCGTCCGGCTCACGGACGTCCTTGCCCTTTGTGCCGAGATCCGGTCGGCTCGTCCCGGCGCAGGTCTTGTGCTGTTCTCCTATCTCAACCCGGTTGTTCGGCTGGGCATCCCGGATTTCTGTGCCCGCGCCGCCGACGCCGGAGCGGACGGAGTGCTGCTGACGGACATGATCGTCGAGGAAGCCGCAGAGTACCTCGACGCCATGACGGAGAACGCGCTCGCGCCCATCTTCCTGGCCGCCCCAACCAGCCCGGACGCCCGCCTCCAGGCGATCGCCCAGGCCTCGCTGTCCACCGGCAAGACGGGCTTTGTCTACGCCATCTCGCGCGTCGGGATTACCGGCACGCGCGACACCATCGCCACCGACGCACCTCCGCTCGTTGCCCGCCTGCGCCGCTACACCAGACTTCCGATCGCGGTCGGCTTCGGCATCTCAAACGCCGAGCACGTCCGTGCCGTGGGTGAGTTCGCCGACGCCGCCGTTGTGGGCAGCGCGCTGGTCGCCCTGATTGAGCGGACCGAGCCCGCAGACGCCGCTCGCGCCATCGGCCAGTTCATCGCTCAACTCGGGGCAGGAGCCACAGCCCGGCCAAAGAAGGCGGAAACGAACGTATGATGGTGCTGCGTGAGCACAGATGACGACCAGACGTCGCGCCCACCGATTCAAGGACGAGAGATGGAGATTGCTGATTGGCGAAAAAAGATCGATGAGCTGGATGAGCAGATTGTGCGCCTGATCAGCGAGCGCGCGCAGGCGGCCAAGGCCATCGGAGAACTCAAGCGCAGAGCGTCTTTACCGGTATATGAACCGCAACGGGAACAGGCTGTCTTTGACCATGTACGGTCGACCAACTCGGGACCGCTCGGCGATGCGGAGATGATGCATGTGTACGAGCGAATCATCGATGTCATGCGAACGCTTCAGCGACGGAACTAGCAGATGACGCGCAACAGGGTAGGAACAGGTGAGAGGGTAAGGAAAGAAAGATGATTGTAGCAATGCAGGATCAAGCGACCGAAGAACACATCCAGCAGGTAATTGAGCGGATGGTCGAGCTTGGCTTCAACGTCCATCGGACGACTGGGGAAGCGCAGACGATTCTTGCCGGAGTAGGGACGCCCGATCACTTTGAGGTGACTGAGTTCAAGGTGCTGGCCGGTGTTCACGACGCGTATCGCATTTCGTCGCCGTACAAGCTGGCCGGTCGGGGATTCCGCCCTGAAGGGACGCAGGTTCGATTTCCGCGCGGCGTGGTGGTTGGCGGCGAGCAGATTGTGCTGATGGCGGGTCCATGCTCGGTCGAGTCTCGCGACCAGATTTTGACCAGCGCAAAGCAGGTTGCTGCGTCGGGCGCGCAGTTTCTGCGGGGCGGCGCCTTTAAGCCCCGATCTTCTCCGTATTCCTTTCAGGGAATGGGTCTTGACGGTCTCAAACTGCTTCGCGAGGTGTCGGATGAGACTGGCTTGCTTGTCATCACGGAGGTGATGGAGATCTCTCAGATCGAGCTGATGCTGCCCTACATCGACTGCTTTCAGGTGGGTGCGCGCAACATGCAGAACTTCAATCTGCTGCGGGAGCTTGGGCACGTACGAAAGCCTGTGCTGATGAAGCGGGGTATCTCGGCCACGATCGAAGAGGTACTCCTGAGCGCGGAGTACATCCTGAGCGGCGGCAACTACGACCTGATGTTGTGTGAACGCGGCGTCCGGACGTTTGAAACGTACACGCGGAACACGATGGATATCTCGGCGATCCCGGTGCTGAAGAAGCTGACGCACCTGCCGGTCTTTGGGGATCCATCGCACGGCGTGGGTATTCGCGATCTAGTTCCGCCGATGGCGCTGGCCAGTGTCGCCGCGGGCGCGGATGGGCTGCTGATGGAGATGCACCCGAACCCTGACAAGGCGATGAGCGACGGCGCGCAGAGCCTGTATCCCGATCAGTTACAGAGGTTGGTGGAGAAGCTGCGACTTCTGGCGCCGATAGTTGGAAGAAGCATCGCGGCTTGAAGATGGAGCGCGTCACGATTCTGGGCACGGGCCTGATCGGGACCTCGATCGGTCTCGCTCTGCGGCGCGCCGGGTTTCGTGGACAGATCGCGGGTTGGGACAAGCGCGGCGAAGAGGCCGAGATTGCGCTCGGGCGTGGCGCTTTGTCGGAGGTAACGAAAGACCCGGACAGAGCGGCTCAGGAGAGCGACGTGGTTGTGCTCGCCACTCCGGTGCTGGGCGTTCTGCACTGGATGGAACGTCTAGCGCCCGCGATGTCAGCCAGTCAACTAGTGACGGATGTGGGAAGTACGAAGCGGCAGATCGCGGAGGCGGCGGGACGGCTTTTTCCGCGGAAGGCAGAGGGAGCACCGGACGGTGGGGCCGAGTTTCTCGCAGGTCATCCGATGGCGGGTAAGGAGCGGGGAGGCGCGGCTCTTGGCAGCGCAAATCTGTTCGAGGGCGCGGTCTGGCTGTTCACGCCGGATGGACGGTGGGATGGACGGCCGGCTCCGATGAGCGATGCATGGAAGGGCTGGGTGCGGAAGTTTGGCGCACAAACGATCGATATCGATCCTGTGCGTCACGATGAGCTCTGCGCTTTCGTCAGTCATGTGCCGCAACTTGTTTCGACTGCCTTGGCGGCGATGCTTGAGGAGAAGCTCCGCGATGCGCCCGAGGTGGCGGAGATAGGGGGGCGGGCGTTGCGGGAGATGACGCGTCTGGGGGCGAGCCCATATAG
>CAXUIB010000028.1:0-19730 GCA_964250945.1 uncultured Acidobacteriaceae bacterium | reverse complement strand
CATGGACGGGATGGAACTCCTGAACCGGATCGCGGATCTGCCGCAGCGCGTCGCTGTTGTGATGCTGACGGCGCAGGGGTCGATCGAGAGCGCGGTCGAGGCGATGCGGATGGGCGCGTTCGACTACCTTCCGAAGCCGGTGGACCCGGCGCGTCTGCGGTCGATCCTGCGCAACGTCTCGAGCGAGCAGGCGCAGGAGGTCGATCTCGAGCCGGCGCGAAGGCAGATGAAGGAGACCAACTCGCTGGGCCCGATGGTGGGGTCGTCGCCGCAGATGCGATCGATCTTCCGTCTGATCGAGCGGGTGGCGCCTTCCAACGTAAGCGTGCTTGTGACGGGCGAAAGCGGGACGGGAAAGGAGCTGGTGGCGCGCAGTCTCCACGATCTGAGCGGCCGGCGCAACAAGCCGTTTGTCGCCGTCAACTGCGCGGCCATCCCGGAGACGCTGATCGAGAGCGAGATCTTTGGCCATGAGCGCGGCGCCTTTACGGGCGCAGTCGAACGTCGGGCCGGGTGCTTCGAGCTGGCCGAAGAAGGCACGCTTCTGCTCGACGAGATCGGCGAGATGCCCGCGGCGACGCAGGCGAAGCTCCTGCGCGTGCTCGAGGATCGCAAGCTCCGGCGGCTGGGCAGCAAGGTCGAGACGCCGGTCGATGTGCGCGTCGTCGCGGCCACCAACCGGGACCCCGAGCGGGCGGTGGCCGAGGGCCAGCTGCGCGGCGATCTCTACTACCGCCTGAACGTCTTCAGCATCCAGATGCCGCCCTTGCGCGAGCATCTCGAAGATGTCCCCGCCATGACCGAGCGGATGATCCTCGAGATGAACCAGCGTCATCACTGTGCCGTCACGGGGGTAAAGGATAATCTTCTGGAACGTCTTAAAACTTACGATTGGCCAGGAAACGTGCGGGAGCTGCGAAATACGATCGAGCGCGCCACCATCCTTGCCGGTGTCGGCATGCTGGGCGTGGAGCACCTGCCCGCGAACTTCGGCGAGGCCGGCTTCGCTCCACCGGTGAACTGGCCACGTCCGTCCGCGGCGAGCCTTGGCAATGGGAGCTTGATGGGCTCGGCCGGCGGATCTGGTCTGGCCGAAGCGCGATGGGAGGCCGAGCGAAGCCTGAAGGAGGAGAACTCGGTGCGCGTCGAGGTAGGAACTACGGTCGATGAAGCCGAGCGCCAGCTCATCCTGAAGACGCTCAAATCGACCCACAACAACAAAACGCGCGCCGCCGAGATCCTGGGCATCAGCTCAAAGACCCTGCAGAACAAACTGAAGGAGTATCTGAACGCCGCCGGAACGGGGGAGTCGCGCGTGGGGTTCGAGTAGGCCGCCATGCGCTTGAAGACGAAGCTTGTGCTGGCGGCGACGGCGCTTACGTTTGCGCTGGTGCTTCTGATGTCCACGATCTTCGTTGGCGAACTTTTGCGGCAGAGGATTGAACAGACCGTGTCGTCAAACGAGGTCTTGGCCCACGAGATGGTCCTGGTGACTCGGCAGGCGGTCGAGACGGGGCTGCGCGACAAGCCGCCGGCCAATCTGAGTGAGGGCGAGCTGCGGTCCGCCGTAGCCGAGGCGCTGCGGACCAACGACGAGCTGGCCGACCTGATGAGCGCGATCGTGCGCTACTCGCCGACCGTGCAGGACGTCAGCGTGGCCGACGCGAACGGACGAACGCTTGTGAGCACGGACCCGGACGCGTTTGACCAGCCCGTGCCGGCGCGCACCGATCTCCACAAGGTGCGGGATGGCAGCGTCTTCTCGCAGACGGAGCAGGTCTTCGGCACGCCGCACGTGCTGAATCTCTCTGCTCCGCTTGAACGCAATGGAAAGCCGTTCCTTTTGGTGCATGTGGGTGTGCGGTCGACGTTTTTGCGGGCGTTGTACGAGCCTTGGCTGCGAGCGGCGTTTGCGTTTGCGCTCCTGGCGGCGCTTGCCTCGATGCTGGCCGCGGCGGTGCTGGCAAACGCCGCTTTGTGGCCGATCGAACAGATCAGCGGGCAGCTCGACAAGCTGACCCGGGCCGAAGGTGTGCGCGTCGAGGATGCGCGGATCGAGGCCGAGGAGCAGCGCCGCCGACCACACACGGATGCCGTTCTGCGGGCGACGCGCTCGATCAGCCGGCTGGGAGAGCAGATGCGATCGACCGAGGCAGGATACACCGCGCTTCAGACGAATCTCAACCAGATGCTCGACACCTTGCGCGACGGTGTTCTGCTGCTTACGGCAGATGCGCGGGTTGTGATGGCGTCCGATTCGGTCGCCAAGTTTCTCAATCGCGAGCAGACCGAGATAGTCGGCCGGCGGCTGGAGGAGGTCTTCGATCTCGGCACTGCGCTGGGCAGCATGGTGGTGCGAGCGGTCGCCGAAGGCGAGGGCGTCAGCGCGGAGACGGTGGTGCTCGAGGACGGCCGGCGCGTCCAGGTGTCGCTCGACCGCATCGAGGACGGCCACGAGAGCGGTCGCGCCATGGGAACGATGATCACGTTGCGCGATACCGAGAGCGCGATGCAGCTGGAGCAGGAGCTGGAGGTGTCGCGGCGGCTAGCAGCGATCGGACGTTTGACCGCGGGCGTCGGGCATGAGGTAAAAAATCCGATCAACGCGATGGTCGTGCACTTGGAGCTCCTCAAAGGCAAGCTGGCCGGACCGGGCGACGGCGCAGCCGGACCGCTGAACGGAGCCACCGCCGGTGCGCAGAGGCACGTTGAAATTCTGGCGGGCGAGATGCAACGGCTCGACCGCGTGGTGCAGACACTCGCGGACTTCACCCGGCCGATGGAGCTTCATCTGGCCGAGTGCAACCTGCGCGAGGTGGTGGCGTCGGTGGTCGAGCTGACCGGAGTCGAGATGCACGAAAACGGCGTTCAGGTGCTGATCGAGGCGCCGCGCGATCCGTTGATGGTGCGTGTGGATGCCGAGCTGGTGCGGCAGGCGCTCCTGAACCTGATGTTGAACGGCATGCAGGCGATGCCGGGCGGCGGCCTGATGTGTGTGGCGATGCGGCGCGACGGACACTTTGCCGTCGTCGAGGTGACCGACCGGGGAGAGGGTATCGCTCCGGAGGTGTTACCACGTATCTTCGACTTATATTTTACGACCAAGCAAAAGGGGAGCGGGATCGGCCTGGCAACGACCTACCGAATTCTGCAGATGCACGGCGGAGCTCTGGACGTGCGGTCCAATCCGGACGCGTCGGCTGAGGATCACGGGACAACGTTTACAGTGAAGCTGCCGGTCGCGATGTCGGCGAGTCTTGAGGCGCGGAAGTCGGCGAGCCTGGTTGCGGCGCGGCTGGAGACAGGCACGGGAGATTTGAGTTGAGGCACTTTGGCGAGAGATGGCAGAGGTTCCCGGCGGAGGTGGCCGTTTGCCTTTTCGCGTGCGGTCTGAGCGGGTGTCTGCATCACAAAAAGCCGCCGCCACCGGTTGTGTTGCCGCCGCCGACGCCGGTCGCGCTCGCGACGCCGCCCACGTCCGCAAAGCCGCCTATGGTTGAGGCGCCCAAGCAAAAGCTGCCCGATGTTCCGGTCGCCGCAGCCGCGACCAAGCCGAAGAAGCCCCGGCGAAAGCCGAAGCCGGCGGCGCAGACAGCCCAGGGAACAGGTCAGTCGGCTGGAACACAGACGGGTGCAGGCGCGGCGGGTACAGCGCCGGGCGGATCGGGCTCAGGAATCGGCGGAGCAGGTGCAGGCGCGGGACCGCAGATGGCCACCGCCGAGCCACCGCCGAACGAAGCGGGCATTGCCGCACTTGGAGCTTTGACGCCGGGCGGCGGCGATCAGAGCCCGCGCGCGCGACAGGAGGCCTCCGACCTGATCGCCGCAACTGAAAAGCGAATCAACGCTCTGCCCAAAGACACCGCCAAGGCTCAGGCCGCGCAGATCAACAAGGTGCGAAACTTCCTCCGCGAGGCGCAATCGGCGCTACGCTCCGGCGACGCGGAGGGCGCGCGAACGCTGGCGATGAAAGGCAAACTGTTGCTGGACGATGTCGAGAAGGCCGGCGGGGATAAGGCCGGTGGGGGCTAAGACGGCTTTCTGCGCGATCTTAGTGTCTCATCACCGGCCAAAATCTAGACTGGGAGGATGAGAGTTGGCCACCAGGACCTGAGAACGGCCGTGAGGCCCGCAAGAAAGAGTTCCGCGAAGACATAAATGAGGTTGCGGAAGCGCGCATACAGGCCAGTGGTGACCAGATGTCGCGGTCTGTGTGCGGGTGTCTGCATCACAAAAAGCCGCCGCCACCAGTTGGAGCGTGTAGGGCGACCCTCTCACCACTTCTTGGAATGGAATGGAACCGAACTGCTCTGCAGCCAGGGGGCATGGCTTGCTCAGCGGTCTCGAGCTTGAGACGAGTTGGTGCCGTGCAAGCGCGTGGGTGGCGATTAGGCCCTCTCTATCAACTTCGGAGCGAATCAGCCGTTATGAATAGCTCCTTTCCGCTTCCGAATGCCCGAGTTGAGTGGCTCTGCCCGACCAATCAAGACGACCTGTTGACGCCGGTGATAATCGACATATGAGTACGATCGAGTTTCCCACGCTCCCCCTTCCCGGGGCCTCTGTTTGTCGTTGGGATGTCGTCTCGCTGGGCGAGGTGATGCTGCGCTTCGACCCCGGTGAAGGGCGCATCAGCAATGCTCGAAGCTTTCGCGTTTGGGAGGGTGGCGGAGAGTATAACGTCGCGCGGGGGTTGCGCCGTTGCTTTGGAATGAGGACATCCATCGTTACGGCTCTGGTCGACAATCCCGTAGGACGGTTAGTCGAGGACTTGATGCTGCAAGGGGGGGTGGATCTATCGCATCTGGTTTGGCGTGCGTTCGACGGTGTGGGACAGCAGGCGCGCAACGGGATCTATTTTCTCGAGCGTGGCTACGGTGTGCGTTCCGGTCTGGGCGTAATGGATCGCGGCGCGACGGCTATCTCGCAGATGCGAGCGGAGGATATAGATTGGGACCGGATCTTTGAGAAGGAGGGCGTTCGGTGTTTTCATACGGGCGGTGTGATGGCGGCCTTGAGCGAGGGGTCAACTGCGTTGGTGCGCGAGGCGATGGTCTCCGCAAGGCGGCATGGAGCCCTGGTGAGCTTCGACTGCAACTATCGGCCATCGCTTTGGAAGGCTCGCGGGGGACGGCGGGGAGCTATTGAGGTAAATCGCTCCCTGATGCCGTATGTGGATGTGCTGTTTGGGCATGAGGGGGATCTGGCGGAAGCACCGAGCGAGGCCTCAGGGGGGCCCGTGTGGCATACGGCTGAGAGTTTCGGGTCCATGGCGGCAAGGGTGAGTGCGGAGTTTCCGAATTTGAAGCTGATCGCGACTACGCTCCGACGCCCGCTTACCGCGAATCGCAATAGCTGGAGCGCGTTCTGCTCGATCCAGGGAGTTACAGTTGAGGGATTACGCTTCGACGATCTAGAGATACTGGATCGAGTCGGCGGCGGCGACTCCTTTGTAGCGGGTGTGCTCTACGGTCTGCTGGCGGGTAAGGACGTGCAGTACGCGCTCAACTGCGGGATCGCTCACGGCGCGTTGGCGATGACCACGCCGGGCGATTCGTCCGCGGCATCGCTGGACGAGATCGAGCGTTTAATGAGCGGGGCCGCGGCGGCGACGGTTCGATAGAGGAAGCAGGTTCATGTTGACGAAGACACAGGTGCTGGCGGCGATACGGGAGATTGGCGTGGTACCCGTGTTGCGCGCGGAGAACGAGGTCCAGGCACTCGCGATGGCGGAGGCGATTGCAGATGGCGGCTTGACCGTGATGGAGGTGACGATGACCGTTCCGGGGGCGATCGGACTCCTGCGCCGGCTGGCCACGAAACGACCGGATGTCGTCATGGGGGCAGGGACGGTGCTCGACCCCGAGACGGCGCGGATGTGCATCTTAGAGGGGGCGCAGTTTATCGTCAGTCCGGCGCTGAACAAGCAGACGGTGGAGCTCTGTCAGCGGTATAGCGTTGCGGTTCTGCCGGGAGCGTTGACGCCGACGGAGGTGATTGCGGCGTGGCAGTGCGGTGGGGACGTGATCAAGGTGTTTCCGGCGCAGGCGATGGGGGGCCCGGCTTACCTGAAGTCGCTGAAGTCTCCGCTGCCGCAGATCGACCTGATCCCGACCGGCGGCGTGTCGCTGTCGACCGCGCGTGAGTTTCTGGAGGCGGGCGCATTTGCGCTCGGGGTGGGAGCCGATCTCGTCAACGTGCGGGCCGTCGCCGAGGGCAACCTGGACAAGATCACGCGAACCGCGCGAGAGTACTTGCAGATCGTGAAGAGCTTTCAGGCGGCAGGTGCTGCCGGCTCGCGTTAGCCTATCCACCTCATGTGAGCTAGGAACTACAGTGAAGCGATGCAGTCGATCTCGACCAGCGAATCGCCGGGAACGCCGCCCACGACGGCGATGGTCGTCCGTACCGGCGGTACCATGCCGAAGCGGCCGAGATAGGCCGTATTCATACGGGCGTAGTTCGCCAGATCGCTGAGATAGACATTGACCTTGAGCACCTTCTCCATAGACGATCCGGCGAGCACTAAATTCTTTTCGATCTCGTCGAGAACGTGTTTGGTGTGCTCCTCGATGGTTCCGGGGAAGTGCGCTCCGATGCCCGCAATGAAGACCAGGTTGCCGAATGTGATGATGCTGTTGAACAGCGGTGGTTTGGCTGGTGGGCTCACGGCGGTTGGCGTCGTTGCGGCTTGCGCCGGAGCAGCCGATGGAGGGTGGATGGCTTTCTTCTGCCATACGACGCCCGATTGTGCCTCTGCCTCCGAAGCGAGCGCGCCCGCTCCGGTGACCGCTGCGGCGGCCTTCGCTGCGTTCTTCAAGAGGCCTCTGCGAGTAGTTGGTTTCAGTGCACTTCTCCTATCGATCTTAAAGATTTTAAGTTCTTGTCGGTCGTAGATTTTAACTTCTTGCGGTGAGTGCCGCGCGGATGCGGCTTCCGACGATCGTGTGTTCGCCCGGCTGGAGCATCCACACACCGACAACAAGCGTGTTCGCATCGGAAGAAATGCCCTGGTTTGGTGGACGGCCGGTGTTGGGATTGAGCTCAATGGAGGGGGTCTGTGCACGAAGTGTGGCGACGATCTCCGGTGTTGTCTTGCCGATCACTGCTGGATCAAAGCGGATCAGGAGATGTGGGACATGATTGGCGATCCTGGGAATGACCGTCTCGGTGCGGACGGAGGGAATATCACGAACAGCCGCTGCGATGAGGTCCAGGCGTTGCTGATAATCGCCCTGCATAGACTGCTCGGTGTGTGAGAGCACCCAATCGACTGCGGCGACCATGCCGACGATCTGCTCCTTGGCGACCTTCATGCCCCGGCCGACGCCGTCGACCGGATTGTTATTCTGCGCGGCGAGGTCGGTCAGGATTTTCCGGCCGAGCAGAAGACCAGCGTTCTGCGGTCCACGCATCCCTTTGCCGCCGGAGAACGAAACGAGGTCGAAGCCCATGCCTGTGTACTTCCAAAGATTGGAGATCGGCGGCATATCAGCCGCCGCGTCGAGATGACAAGGGATGCCGTGCTCATGCGCGACCTGAAGCCAGGCTTCGCGCCCAATCTGGGCGGAGTTGTCAACTTCGTCTTCGGCGGCGTTGAAGAAGTTGGTCATCACGGCGTCGCCAACGGCGCAGGCTCTCCGGTAATCGTCAATCGTGACGACCTCCACAACACGGGCGCCGCACAGAAACATGGCGTGGTCGTAGCCGTAGCGATGCGCGCGCTGAACGATGACCTTGTTCTTGCTCCCGTCGATCGCCTGCGGCATGTCGAGTGGCCCGATCGAGTTGGCATGCTGCATACAAGCGGCGGTCGCGAGGCTGATAGCGCCGGACGCGCCCGAGGTGACGACTGCACCTTCGCAGCGAAGTCGTTCGGCGATGTACTTGCCCGCTTTTGTCTGGAGGTCGTTCAGCCTCACGGGGTGAAGCGCGGCTTTCTGCACGGCGGCCAGGACTGAGGGCGGCATACATGCGGCGGTAAGCGACGTATAGGTTCCGGCGGCGTTGACGATCTTCGCGACACCAAGCTTATCGTAGTAATCCTCGACAGCGGCCTCTGACGGTGTGGCTGTGGGCGCTGTTTGCGCGTGTGCTGAAGGGCCTGCAAAGAATGCGGCGAGCACGCTTGTGAGCTGAACGAAATGGCGGCGCGAGAAGAGGCCTGGCGGATGCCCGGACATGATGTGCAATCAACCTCCTTTCGTCTGTTTTTTTTAGCTGCTAGATACGGCCGAATCTCTTGACTGCTTCGACGATGGAGCGGTAGCGCTCGATAAAGGGGTACATGCTGTGCTCGCTATTGTCGAGCTTTTGGGCGCGGATCAGGATCTCGGCGGCGTGGGTGCGCGGCACAACGACCACGCCATCCTGATCGGCGACGATGATGTCATTGGCGGCAACCATCGTTCCTCCGACCTCGATGGGCAGGTTCATGCCGGCGAAGCGGTAGTGCGTGACCGAGGTTGAAGGTACCGGACCGAGAGAATAGACGGGGAAGCCGATTTTTTTGAGCTGCGGCAGGTCGCGGACGCCGCCATCGACAACCGCTCCGGCGTATCCGCGAGCGAACATGGCCGTACCCATCAGGCCGCCCATTCCGGCGATGTCTGCGCCGTCCTCCACCTTCATCACGTAGACTGTGCCGGGACCGCCGCTGTCGATCGCGGTGAGCATCCCGGCGAGCGCCTCCGGGTCGGCGTTCTCCTCTTTCTTGAGGAGCACCGTGAGGGCGGTCCCCGCGAATTTGGTGGGAAAGATGGCCTGCATGCTGTGCGACATATAGTGCTTCTGGTGCAACATCTGCTCCTCGGCATCGGAGACGGAGGCTGCCTCGACGTGCCGAAAGGCTTCGAGCATCAAGGCAGGGTTATGTTCGTAGTCGGCTTGCACGGCTGGAGTATCGGCGCGGAGTTTGATTGCCAACGCGCCGCCCACAACCAGGAGGGCGATCAGCAGAAATGGCTTGGTGCGAATCTCCTTCGGGCTGTGATGGGATGGCATAGCCGTTGGTCCAGATAGCTAGAAGTTGATCTTACCCGCGAGTTGCAGGACGCGGCCATTGTTCTGCGCGGAGCTGATCAGCCCAAACGTAGTCGATGGCGAGATCGTAAACCCTCCCGCGGCGTTCGCGGAAGGCAGCTGTGCGGAGGGGTTCGACGGATTGGGATGATTGAAGAGGTTGAAGGCTTCCGCGCGGAACTGCACGGACAAACGTTCGAAGACATGGAAGTTCTTGAACATGGAGTAGTTGACGTTGATCTGACCCGGGCCGGTCAGATCGTTACGATGGACGTTGCCGAAGGTGTAGAGCGGAGGCAGGGAATAGGCGGTCACGTCGATGCAGCTAATCTTTGCGCCGCTGATGTAACTGTTGGCATTGCAGGTGGACTTCGGCGCATGGACGTAGTTGGGGCGCTGCGTACCGATGCCCCCGACGTTGGCTCGGTCGTTGGTGATGGAGACATTGAAGGGCGTCCCGCTTTGGAGCGTCACGATGGTGTTCGCCTGCCAGCCGCCGAGAACAGCGCGCTCGGCGCTGTTGAAGCCCTCGAACTGCGGCAGAGCGTAGACGACGGAGGCAACGAAGCGGTTGCGAATATCCCAGTTGGCGTTGCCGTAGTCGGCCTTCAGGTCGTACTGGATCATGGGAGTTCCTCCGCCATTTGCGTCGGGGGAGGTGTCGAGGGTATGCGACCAAGTATAACTCAGGCTGGCGTCCACACCGTGATAGGTGTGTTGGCGGAAGATCGCGGTGAGCCCGTTGTACGTTTCCAGACCGTCGTTCTGGATCTGGCGAATCTGGCCAAACAACTGATACGGACGGCGGGCGTTAACGTTGCCAGGCCCGGGAAGCGGCTGGTTCGGGTAGAGGGAGTGATCGAGATGGATCGAGCGCGAACCGAGATACTGCATCTCAAACGCACCGTTCTTCCAGAGTTCGACGCCCGTATCGAGGTTCCACTGGTACAGCCGCGGCGTCGGCAAGGACGGGTTGTCGGTGAACTCGGAGACGTATGTGCCTGGGATGCCGGCGACTGGCGAGGCCGAGCCCTGAACGCCTCCCGTAGGGTTGGTGTAGGTCAGGGTTGCTGTTGCCGGTGCGGCGACGCTGCCGGTGTAGACGACGGAGGCGGCCAGCGGGTAGTTGCCCGTGGCGAGGGTAAACGAGTTCAGGTGATTCGGGTTGTAGTAGATGCCGCCGCCGGCGCGAACTACGATCTTGTCTGTGGCTCGGTAGGCCAAACCGAGCCGGGGAGAGTAGAGATTGTGATTGGGGCCGATGAACTTGAAGCCCGGCGTGGGAACAAAGGTTGCACCGCTCGTAGCTGTGCTCGGTGGGATCAGCGCCGTGTAGGTCGAATTGAGAATGCGGGCGTAGCCGTTGAGACTGTAAGGCACGGTCGGCAGCTCATACCGAAATCCGTAGAGCACGGTGAGCTTCTGCGAAGCCTGCCAGTTGTCCTGGACGAAGAAGCCGTCGCGGTACTCGCTAACTGAGCCTTTCACCTGCGTGACCGGCGTAATGGTCTGGTAAACGGCGCCGGTGAGGAAGTCGGCGGCCGAATTCCCGGTGTAGGTTCCGTTGAAGCTCAGCTGTCCGCGGTTCTGGTTCTGCGCGGACCGGCCGATCGTCATGCGGCGGATGTCCGCGCCGGCCATCAGGTTGTGTTTGTTCAGGGTGTAGCTGATCTGGTCGTAGCCGTGGAGAGTGCGGTCGTCCTGGAACCAGTTGGTTCCCTCTGCGCCCAGGCCCGTCACATTTGAAATCAATATGGTGGGAATGCCAGGATTGTGGTTGGTGGTGTCGGCGGTAAACCCTGGAATACCGAGTGCCGTGCCCGCGTCTTGCGGACCGTTCACGTAGAAATAGTTCAGTTGGTTGGAGGAAAATTTGTTATAACCCAAGCGCAGATCGTTGATCAGCTTTGGCGTGAAGATGTGGGTGTAGCCGACGACACCGTTGGAGTCGATCGTGGGAGAGTAGCTGGCTGAAGACGCCACGACACTTCCATTTACGGCGTTGCTCTTCTCATAGGTATAGCGGGCGAAGAGCCTTATCTTTTCGCCGATGTTGTAGTCAACTCGGTCAAGCGTTTCGTTCTTGTTGAAGATGTTCGATACAGGGACGTTCAGGTTATTCGACAGGCCCGCCGAGTTAGGCGATGGATAGTACGCGAGCAGCTGCTGGGCGATAGGCGAGATGTTTGAGATCTGATCGTTTGGGTAAGGGGCTCGAGTGAACGGGTTGTAGAGTTGCGTTCCGGTGCAGAGGCCGGTCGTTCCTACACTTCCGCAAATCGCCGAAAAGTCGCCGGTGCGCTCGGCGGCGGAGATCACCGTGGACGTGGTGGAGCTTTGATTGATCTGGCGCAGACCTTCGTAGGAACCCATAAAGAAAGCCTTATCGCGACCGTTGTAGAGGTGAGGGACGACGATAGGGCCGTCGAGCACGCCGCCGAACTGGTTGAAGCGCAGGACCGGCGTGCGGACGCCCACCGGCGTGGTGAAGTTCTTCGCGTCGAAGAAATCGTTTTGAACGTAGTCGTAGGCGGTGCCGTGGATCAGGTTGGTGCCGGACCTTGTATCCACGTTAATGTGGACACCCATGTAGCCACCGAATTGCGCCGTGTAGTTGCCCGTCTGGGTCTGGACTGCGGAGACGGCGTCCGGGTTGGGCGTAACCGGCGAGGTCGAAATCAGTGAGTTCATGATCGTGATGCCGTCGAGCGTGAGGGAATTGGTCACCTCTCGGGTGCCGGCGCCGATGAAGTCCGCGCCGGGTGGGACTCCGGTGTAGCTTGTCTTCGGGCCGACGATGATGTTGGAGGACGTTGCGGCGAGTTCCAGAACGCGGCGGCTGTTGAGCGGTAGGTTCTCCACCTGTCTGGCGGTGATGGTTTCGCCGACCACGGCGTCGTCGGTGGAGATCGCCGGCGTCTCGGCGGAGACTGTCACAGCCTCATTGGTGGAGCCCACGGTGAGTGTTACGTCGGTGCGGACATCGCGGTCCGGCGTGACGTTGACGCCGGTCGCAGTCACCTTGCGGAAGCCGGACTTATCGACCACTACGTCGTATGTACCTGGAAGCACAAAAGGGAGGGAGTAGTAGCCTTCGGCGTTTGTCGTGCCGGGATATTCGACTTTCGTGTCACGATTGATGCCGGTCACTGTTGCCCCCGCGACGACGGCTCCGCTCGAGTCGGTGACGGTGCCTACCAGAGCGGTGTTGTTGGCTATCTGTGCGTTCCCGGAGAGGACGAGGAGAAAAAGGATCGAGAAGAGGATCGGCTTCTGGAACATGGAAGTCTCCTGTAAACCTGGCGGCGGCCAGAAAAGATTTTGATCAAAGGTGCGCCCAGCATTGCCGGGAACATAATGTGTGCTTGTTGATTGATCTCGATTGAAACATAGAGTTGTGGTCGCGCCATGGGTCGGTGCCGGAGCCGTTCCTAGGGCAAACAGCCTATACCGGGGGCAAACAGCCTATACAGGCCCTTCCAGATGGACCATGCCGCGCTGGAGAGCGTAGATGGTCGCTTGGGTACGATCGCGGACGCCCATCTTGTCCAGCATGGAAGAGACGTGAATGCGTACCGTCTTCTCGGCGATTCCAAGCTCCTCCGCGATTTCGCGATTGGAGCGCCCCTGCGTGATGCAGACCAACACCTCCCGTTCCCGCGGCGTCAGTTGCACCAAGGGCATGCTTTCGGCAAGGCGGTCGAGCGCCATGCGAGGCATATATCGAAGGCCGCGAGAGACGCTTTGGATGGCATTGATGACCTCCTCGCCGCTGACGTCTTTCGTGAGGTAGGCCATGGCGCCGGCCTCCACCGCGCGGTAGATGTCTTCAGAACCCTGGTAGTTTGACAGAACGACGATGCGCGCTGTGTGCCGGTCTTTCCGCAACGCCTTGATCACGTCGAAGCCGCTCACGCGCGGCAACCGGAGATCCAGAACCACAACGTCGGGGAGCAGGGTGCGGTAGAGCTCAATGCCTTGTTCTCCGTCCGCCGCTTCGCCTACGATGACGATCTGCGAGTGGCCGCCGAAGACGGAGTGCAGGGCCATGCGCGCGAGGAAGTGGTCTTCAATAAGCAGAACCCGAATTTGTCTCATGGCCACGGACTTCCGCGCTCCGGTGCAATCGGCATAGCTAAACCCCGATCCACGGAACGATGTAGTGCTGCTGCCTCGCCGGCTGATGGATCGTGTGAAAGCTCACGGTGACCGCCAGCTCCGTTCCGTGGGTCGCGGAGCTGATGAGATGCAGCGAGCCGCCGAGCTTGCGCGTCCGCTCTTCCATGACCGCGATGCCGAAGTGGCCGGCCCGCAGCGAACGGTCGGAGACATGAAAGCCCCGTCCATCGTCGCGCACCGAAAGTCGCAGCGATGTGCTTTCAAAGGCCAGTTGGACGTGAATGCTGGACGGCTTAGCGTGATGAAAGGCGTTGGTCACGGCTTCTTGCACGATGCAGGCCAGGTGGTGGACCGCACCCGGCGAAATGGGGATCTCGTCGCCTTGGATGTCCAGGGTGGTCTGCGGTGTGTCTCGGGAGCGGTAGGTGCTGGTCACCTCGGCCAGCGCCCGGGAGAGACTGTTGGTGATCTCGTCGGAGTCGCGCAGGTCCCAGATGATGCGTCGCGCTTCGGCCTGGCAGTGGGCCACCATGCTGCGCGCCAGATCGCAGGATTGCCATGCGGGCTCCGCGTGCACGCCGGCGTCGCGAAACAGCCGCGCGGTCGCTTCGAGCTGCCAGGAGATCGCGGCAAATCCGGCCATCAGGGTATCGTGGCACTCGCTGGCGATGCGGTTTCGCTCCTGAAGCACCATTCCCATCTGGCCTTTCAGCAACTGGTCGCGTTGGCTGATGAGCTGCGCCGTGATCGCCAGTAGGACCATCGAGATCAGCAGGTAGGCGTACCACGTTTGATAGAAGAAGGGGCGTTGTTGGACGTCGAGCACGGCCGGCTTCGTAACCCAAGGCTGTCCAGGCGCGCGCGCCTCAACCTCAAACTTGTAGTTGCCAGGGGAGAGTCGGCGATAGTGAGCCAGACGGCCTTGAGTTACGGTCCAGACCGAATCGTAGTCCTCGAGCCGGTAACGGAATTCGGCCTTGTCGGCCCCCGCTCCGGCGGCGTCGAACAAGAGGATGATCTCCGGATGTCCAGGGTCGAGCACAACCTCGCTTCCGTGTCGCAGGTCGGTCCGGTCGACTTCGCTGCGAAACGACCAGCCGAGTATGGACGCTCTGGGCTGATTCTTTGCCGCTTGGTCGGGGGACAGGAGTGGCTGCGATAGTTCTGAGCCATCCACGGGCCCGGAGGAGTCGTTCAGGGGAGCCACTTGTGCGTAGGTCTGCGCACCTGCCGCCCAGCTAAAAAAGACGAAAAGCAGAAGCAGAGATCTTCGATGGTGGTGCATTGCCTCTTAGGGCACCACATTCCTCCCCGTGCTTGCAAGCAGAAAAGTGGATTCAGATACGCTGTGGGCCGTCTCGAGCGTGCGTTCTGGATGTACGATGAGCCAGCAAAGCGCGCCCACAATGGCCATGCCCGCTGCGACGGCGAAGGAGGCGGTCCAGCCCAGGCGTTGCGCGATCCACGGTGTCAGTGAGGCTGTGAGTGCGCCACCGATCTGACCTCCCATGTTGACCAGGGAAGAAAATACGCCCGAGCTGCGCCCCGCGATGTCGACCGAGACCGACCAGAACGTGCTTTGCGAGAGATACAGCGCGCCCGCGCCGCCGGCCAGGATGATACCCGCGAGTTGCGGGCTGCGGACCTGCGATCCGAGCACGAGAAACACTGCCGTGGCGGCCAGCGAGACCGAGGCGAGATAACATCGTCCGACACGCAAACCGTAGAGGCGAGTCAGCCGGTCAGAAAGCGCGCCGCCCACCAGACTGAAGACGGTCATGCAGATAAACGGCAGCATGGCGTAACGTGCGCTAGCCTTCAGGTCAAACCCGCGCACCTGCGCCAGGTAGAGAAAGAACCAACTGAAGAATACCCAGGCAATGTAGCCGAAGCTGAAATATCCGGCCATCAGGGCGGGCAGGTCTCTACGTGCGAAGATCAACCTCCAGGAGATGGTGTTTTTCTCCGGTCCGCTACTCTGGTTTGGGCCGGCTGCAAAGTCCAGACCTGCGTGAATCTCAGCTATTTCTGCCCGTGATACGCCCGCGTGTTCTTCCGGTGTGTCGCGCGCGAAGATCCACCAGACCGCGCCTGCGGCAAATCCCACTGCGGAGCTGAACCAGAAGGCCGATCGCCAGCCATGTTCGACGATGAGCCAGGTGAGCAGCGGCGGTGTGAGGCCGCTTCCGGCTCCCACTCCGGCGAAGATCAGGCCGTTCACCAACCCCCGTTCCTGCTGCGGCACCCAGCGCGCAACAAATTGATTTGCCGCTGGATAGATGACCGCCTCGCCTGCTCCGAGCAAGAAGCGGATTCCGATCAGAAGAAACAACGCATGGGGTGTGGTCGAGGGTAGGATCGCCGTGAGCGCGGTCGCTATGCCCCACCACAGGACGCCGAGCGTCAGGACCCGGCGAGGTCCATAGCGCGCCGCCAGAACGCCCGCCGGCAGTTGGAAGCCCGCATAGCCAATCAAAAAAGCGGAAAAGATCCACCCGAGACGCTGGTTGCCGAGGCCGTACTCGCGGCTGATCTGCAGGGCCGCGATCGTGATATTGGTTCGATCGAGAAACGCGACCCCGCTGATGACAAAGAGCCAAAAGGCAAGGAACAGCCTGACTCGGGTACCGCGCTCAACCGACATACCTCTCCTGTCTTACGGTCTGTGCCCCATTCCAAACCTCATGAGCGCTTACAGAACTCTATCCCACGCACTTGTGGCTCCGTCGAGTTTGCTTAGGCCATTTGCAGTACAGAAGCGCACTTTATTTTGCGGGCCGCATGTCTACAAGACGGCAGGACATTTGTCTCATTGACACCTCAAACCGCTCCGCCGAAGATCAAAGAAGAAAATCCATCTATCAGTCAGGACTGGATGTCATGGGATCGACGGTCACCAGGCAGGACCCGCGTTATCCGGTGCTGTGTCGCGGCCACAACGCACGTTTCCCGTCACATCCGTCGGACGCGGTCGCCAGAATTGAGGTGTGCGAGACATCGGCCGAGGCGGCCGGCGCGCTCCAGCGTATCGTCGACGCAGGTTTACGTCCCACCGTGCGCTCCGGCGGTCACTGCTATGAAGATTTCGTGGTCAACAATCCGAATGGCATCATCGTCGATGTGAGCCTGCTCGATCAGGTTTCTTCAGCGGCAGGCGGAAAAGGACCCTATCAAATCGGGCCGGGAGCCGTCCTCGGTGCGGTGTACAGCCAGCTGTATCGCAAGTACAACCTTACCCTTCCGGGTGGCAGTTGCTACTCTGTCGGCGCAGGTGGCCATCTCAGTGGAGGCGGCTACGGTCTTCTCACGCGGCTTCAAGGACTGTCAGTCGACCTGATCACGGCCATCGATATTCTGACCGTCAATGCGAACGGCAGGGTGGTGAGCCGCCATGTCAACCGGCATCACGACGCTGCCCTTTTTCGCGCCCTGCGCGGCGGCGGAGGCGCGAGCTTCGGTATCATCACCAACTTCTACTTCGACACTCTGCCCTCGGCTCCGCGCAACCTCATCAGAGCCGGACTCACTTTCTCCTGGGAGACCATGACGGAAGAGAACTTCATACGGATTGTCCAGATCTATGGCGATTACTTCGAGCACCGCGGACAGCAGACCGACACCTGGGGCATGTTCACCTTTATGATGCTCAGCCACCGTTCCCCGAACGGGCACATCGCGATCACGGCACTTCTGCACGATATGGACGGAAAGACCGAGACAAACATTGTGGATGACTTTCTTGACCGCTTTGTCCGGTGCGGCGACGTCGGCGCCGTCCTCGATCCTCAAGTGAGCGCGCACGCCTTCACCGAAGATCGCCATCCGGAAGTCGCTTCGTGTATCGCCGGTCAGCATCGCTATACAACATCGCCCTGGATCGACGCGACCATCTCCAGCGGCGGAGGTCCAAGCGCAAACGGCACCACGCGCAGCAAATATAAGTCCTGCTATATGCGCAAGAATTTCACGCGGGAAGAGCTGGTGTGCATGTACAAGCATCTGACGCGCGACATTCCTGGCGGCAACACCGGGTTCTTCGTCGCGGTGGATTCCTACGGCGGCGCCATGAATCAACCGGAGCTTGCCCGTGAGACCGCCATTCCACAGCGCAGTTCCATCATGAAGCTGCAATACCAGATGTACTGGCAAGAGGCTGAAGAAGATAAAGCGCGCTTAGAATATTTCGACGAGTTCTATACCGATGTTTACTCGATCCATGTGGACGCGCAACACGCAGGGACTCCGTTTCACAACGACCGGTACGAAGGTTGTTATATCAACTATCCCGACCAGGATATGACTCGATATCCATTCTGGCCGGAGCTCTACTACGGAACGACGGGCCTGTACCCGTTCTTACAAGCGGTGAAAAAACAGTACGATCCAAACAATATCTTTCATCACAGCATGGCGATTCGGGCGTGAGCGCCTGATCAGAGAGAGCGGAGATGGAGCATCAGCGTGGCCGATGGACAAGACGGCAATTCACCGCTTTCGCCGGAGCCGTCACGGCTTCGTCTGCCATGGGCTACGGTCTCCCGGTGGATGCTTCAGGTTTCTATGCCTATGTAGCGTGCCAAGGTCAGGAAGAGCGCGACGGCGCGATCCACGTCTTTGACATCTCCGGTTCCCGCTGGCGCGCCGTGCAGACCTTCGCTGCCGTCGCACCCGGTCATCTTGAACTGTGCGCCAACCGGCGGATGCTGTATGCCTTCCATAACGTTGGCCTATGGGACGGCCGCCCTCGCGGTGGTGTCAGCGCCTTTGCGATCTGCCCGAACTCGGGCAGGCTTACACTTTGTAATAGTCAGCCGCTTTCGCTGTCCGCTACCCACCCGACGCAAGGGACCATCACAGCTCCGGGCGATCGTCTTGTGGTAGCCGCTCAATCGGGCGCGATCTACAACGTGCTTCCTCTTTCGGTCGACGGTACGCTTCTGCCGCCATCCGCTATCCGCAAGGAAGTCGGCGTGCACGATGGCAAGCACTTCCGTGCCGCATCGCCCATCCAAGTCCTTTGCCATCCCGATGGACAAAGTGTGATCGCTCTAGACGACGGCCTCGAAGCACTCTCAATATTCAGCCTTACATCTGAATCGATCGATCTTTGCGGGCGTTCTCACCTCCCGGGTCGCCGGCAAATCGTCCTCTCTCCATGTGGAGCTTGGGTTTACGCGCTCCGTTCGGAAGATGGTGCTCTTGACGCATATCGCTATGACCGTTTGACAAAGAAGATCTCTCTGCAAAATTCGTATGCCGGTGGGCCACATGGCGGCCCGGCTCTTATCGCGATGCACCCGAGCGGGCGGTTCCTCCTCATCACTTGTGCCAACAGCCTTACCGTTCTCGGGATCGATGGCACCAGCGGCGTTTCGTCCATCTTGCACAGCATCCGTTGGAGCAGCCGCTTGCAGGCTCTCGCATTTACGCCGGATGGCGCCTCATTTGCCGCGATCGAGCAGAGCAGTCGTCGCCTGATCCGATACTCGTTCGATCCTATCTCCGGCATGCCTGGCGACCCGCGCTTCGTGGCTCAGGTCGACTCTGCTTCCTTCCTCGCCTTCGCCGCTTTGTGAGCCAAGCTAGATCGCGAGAGAGAATGGTTGCACTATGACAATTTAGGGTCTCTGCGGAGTCGTGAGTCGAGCTTATGGCCGACAACCGCCTCACCATGCTCTCATAAAAGGCATGTCCGAACCGATCTTTCGCCTCCGGCACGTGGACGTTGCGCGCGGGCAGGCGACCGTCTTGCACGACCTTTCGATGTCGCTCGATTCCGGCGAGCACCTTGCCATTCTCGGGCCGAACGGCTGCGGCAAGTCGACCTTGCTGAAGACGTTGACTTGCGAACTTTATCCGATTGCCAGGCCGGAGACAGAGGTCAGCATCTTTGGACGAAGCCGTTGGGAGCTCTCGGAGTTGAAGCGCCGGCTGGGCGTCGTCTCTGCCGATCTGTCCGGCAGACCGATGCTCCAGACTACCGGATTTGACGCTTTGCTGACCGGATTCTTCTCGTCCTCGACGTTGTGGCCCAATCTTTGCGTCACAGGGGAGATGCGGGATCGCGCGGAGCAGGTCCTGCGCCTGGTCGATCCCGACCATGGGCTTCCCGGGCGAGGGCTGCGCGACAAGCCGGTGGGCGAGATGTCTGCCGGCGAGCAGCGCCGGATCATGATCGGCCGCGCTCTGGTTGGCGTCAATGCCAACAGCCTCCGGGGCGGTGTCGAAGCGCAACGCCCCCATATGCTGTTGCTGGACGAGCCGTCCAACGCGCTCGATCTAGCGGCTCAGCGAGATTTGCGTACGCTGCTGCGGCGCCTTGCGGGGCAGGGAATTACGATCATTTTGATCACGCATCACACGGCGGATATCATCCCGGAGATCGACCGGATTCTGCTGATGCAGTCGGGGCGCATCGTGGCGGACGGGCCGAAGCGCGATCTGTTGACGGCCTCGCGGCTCTCCGATCTCTTTCAGACCGAGGTGCAGATCTCCGAGCGCGATGGCTTCTTCACTGCCTGGTAAGGGCGCAGACGCTAGTGTGGTGAGTCATTAGTTCGTGAACTATTGGTGGGTCTTTGCTCGTCTAC
>CAXUIB010000027.1:18588-20406 GCA_964250945.1 uncultured Acidobacteriaceae bacterium | reverse complement strand
TATTGATGCATCGATCAATGACCAGTACAGGTCGCTTGCGGGGTCGCTTCGGTTTCTGCACAATATTGTGCGATTTCCGGGGTGCGGGGTGTTTGAGGCGCAGCACTCGTGGGTGTTGCGGGAGTCGGCGACGGGACGGCTGGGGGGGCTGGTCCTGTGCTCGCGGATCGCGGAGGACGTGGCGCATGTGACGCAGCTGTGTGTGGCTCCGGCGTTTCGCGGGCGTCGGCTGGGGGAGAAGCTCCTGCGGCACGCGATGCAGCAGCTCCGGCGAGCGGGGTACGCGGCGGTGACCTTGACGGTGACGGAGGAGAACCGGCGCGCGGTGGCGCTGTATGAGGATGTGGGCTTCCAGACGCGGCATCGGTTCGACTCGATGTATCTGGAAAAGGATACGGCGTTTCGGGCTACGGCGTGAAACAAGCAACGGCAAGGGCAGAAGCGGATTCCCTTCGGGAATGACAACTGGACAAGCGGAACTCACGGAGCAGACCGGTTATTCGACGTGGTAGTTGGGGGCTTCGCGGGTGATGATGACGTCGTGGACGTGGGACTCGCGGAGGCCGGCGTTGGAGATGCGGGTGAAGCGGGCGTTTTGCTGGAGCTCGGCGACCGTGGAGCAGCCGAGGTAGCCCATGCCGGAGCGGAGGCCGCCGACGAGCTGGTAGAGCATGGCGTCGAGCGGGCCGCGGTGGGGGACGCGGCCTTCGATGCCTTCGGGGACGAATTTGGCGAGACGGTTTTGTGAGCTGCCTTCGCGGGCGGTGAGCGCGGGGCGCTCGGAGCTGGAGCCTTCGATAAGGTCGTCGCGGCTCTGGAAGTAGCGTTCGCCGGAGCCCTGGCTCATGGCCGATAGGCTGCCCATGCCCCGGTAAGCCTTAAAAGACCGGCCTTGGAAGAGGATGGTTTCGCCCGGGCTCTCGTCGACGCCGGCGAGCAAGGAGCCCATCATGACGACGGAGGCGCCGGCCGCGATGGCCTTGGTGATGTCGCCCGAGTACTTGATGCCGCCGTCGGCGATCAAGGGAATGTCGCGCTCGGCTCCGGCGCGGAAGGCTTCGGCGATGGCGGTGATCTGGGGCATGCCGGCGCCGGTGACCATGCGTGTGGTGCAGATGGAGCCGGGGCCGATGCCGACCTTGATGGCGTCGGCGCCGGCGTCGATGAGGGCGAGCGCGCCCTCGTAGGTGGCGACGTTGCCGGCGAGCAGGTCGATCTCGGGGAAGCGCTTCTTGACCGCTCGGACGGCTTCGAGGACGCGCGAAGAGTGGCCGTGCGCGGAGTCGATGGCGAGGGCGTCGACGCGGGCGCGGCAGAGTTCAGAGGCGCGTTCGAGGAAGTCGCCGGTGGCGCCGATGGCGGCGGCGACGCGGAGGCGGCCCTGCGAATCCTTGGAGGCGTTGGGGTACTTGAGCTTCTTCTGGATGTCTTTGACGGTGATGAGGCCTTTGAGCTCGTAGACATCGTTGACGACGAGCAGTTTTTCCACGCGGTGCTGGTGGAGGATGTGCTCGGCTTCTTCGAGCGTGGTGCCGACGGGCACGGTGATGAGATTGTCCTTGGTCATGACGGAGGAGATTGGGACGCCGGTCTCGGAGACGAAGCGGAGGTCGCGATTGGTGAGGATGCCGACGAGTTTGCGGTTCTGGGTGACGGGGACGCCGGAGATTTTGTAGCGTCGCATGACATCGAGCGCGGCGGAGATGGGTTCTTGGGGCGTGATGGTGACGGGGTCGACGATCATGCCGGATTCGGAGCGTTTGACCTTGTCGACCTCGCCGGCTTGCTGGTCGATGGAGAGATTGCGATGGAGGACGC
>CAXUIB010000027.1:0-18578 GCA_964250945.1 uncultured Acidobacteriaceae bacterium | reverse complement strand
GGGTGTATGTTTTTTTTGGTTTGGTGGACGCCGTGGCGGCCGCCCTGGGCATGGGCTTTGGCTTGGCGCGACTCGGTGACGGTGTCCATAGCGGCCGAGATGAGCGGTGTGTTGAGGGTGATGTTGCGGGTGAGGCGAGTTTGGGTGGAGACCTGCGCGGGGACGACTTCGGAGAAGCTGGGGACGAGGAGGACGTCGTCGAAGGTGAGCGCCTCGGGGAGGGGATGGGTGAGCATAGGGTGTGAGCTCCGGACTTCGGGTGCGGGAGGGCTTTGATCGGGGAGAAGGGGCCGAGGTTTCGTGATCTCCAGAGGGTTCCCGTGATTGTAGAGAGGCTGGGAGGGGAGGGCAAATGGGAGAAGCGTGGGGGGTCCGGCTAGACTGGAAGCTGCATGCGCATCTTCCTTTAATCATTGCTGGATTGATCTTGCTCTCCGTGTCGGGTACGCCGCTGATTTTGGCGGCCAGTATGGCCAGTCAGGGTACCCTTTTGGGGGATGCTCCGCTCAGGCCCGCTTGGGATCACAACGGGGATTTTTTGGCTCGTCGAGATCGTGGTCGGCTTTCCTGCGGCCGTGCTGCTTTGGCCGAGAACCAACGCGGGGCGTCTACTTTCGAGTCCGTTCTGGGGCTGCCTGTCGATTGATTCCATCTTGGGTCTGATCGTGTTTCATACTCCCAAGACACGCTTGGGGCACTTGTTGTACTCGCTGACGGTCGGCCTAGTTTTGACCGATGTCCGCCTGGCAAGTCAGGCAAGGCTTGCTTGCGAGCCGGAGCGAGTGGTCGGATCCTAGAGCTCCCGGTCGGACGCGTGCTCCGCAACGGGAAAGATCGTACAGTGCAGGTAGGATCACAGACGATGGACGCTTTATGACGCCTGAGTTCGAGAGTGAAGCAGAAGAGGCGGCGGCAGGCAAGCTCGGCGGCGGCACGATTGCCAAGCGCCAGGGCGTCCTCTCTTCTACAACCTTCCGGCCTTGCCCTGGAGTACATTGCGCTGGCCAAGGCTCAGGCTGCTCGTCGCCATCGCCTGCTGCTCACACTGGCTCAGGCTCTATGTCGATACACCGTTGGCGCAGATCGCCGTTCCGAGGTGCGCGATTGGTTGCCCCCCAGGGATTCGAACCCCGATTGATCGGTTCAGAGCCGACTGTCCTACCATTGAACGAGGGGGCAACAGATAATCTGACGTCTGGTCGCGGATCTCTTCGCCGCCTCTATGGAGTGTACGGGCGCGGGCACGGCCGGGTCAATCGCACACCCACCCATCCAGCTCAGATCTGCGCCCATCCAGACGGGCCGATCCAGCCCCACTCAGACCAGCTCCCGGCGAAAATACACCACATGACTCGCGGACGTGTTGGGCACGGGCCACGTACGCGTCTCCTGAAATCCAAGCTTGCGATACAGCCGCTCAGCCGCTTGCATGTTCGACCGATCGGTGTCCAGCATCGCAACGCTGTAGCCGCGGGCCCGAGCCCGGCCGAGTACCTCTGTCAACAAGAGCTCGCCCAGACCCTGGCCCCGACCCGCTTCCGCGACAAACAGCCGCTTGATCTCGCAGGTTTGGTGCTTGCCTGTGCCCTCGCCCGTGCCCAGGAGCTGCCGGTAAGCGATTGCGCCCAGCGGTGTCCCGAACCCTGTCACCGCTTGCCCAAACGCGACCAGCACCTCGCCAGCCTCTGCCGTGTACGGCCTAGGCAAGGCCGTGACCTCCTCCTCGAAGCGCTCAAAGTGGAAGCCCTCGCACCTGACCTGCCGAAGAAAGCAGGCGTAAGCGCGAAACACTTGCTGCGCGGCAAGCCTGTCCGCGGCACTCGACGCCTCGGTGATCGCTCGGATCTGAAACATACAGCCATGCTAGCGCGAACATCCGCCATGCTAGAGCATCTCCCCTGTTTCTGTGAGCCGGACAGAGTGTGGGAGTGCCGTTTTCATTGAGAAAAAGTCCATAGCATTTGTGCCTTCGCAAACACGAGCACATCGGGGTAGGCCGCCGCCAGTTCCTCCGTGGTGTGCGAGCCCGGCGTCCCCAGAAACCGCCCGTTCGCCGCCTTCACCAGCTCCGCCGCCCACGCCTGGTATCGTATCAGCGGCTTTGCCCCACTCTCGCAGTACACCAGAGGCCGCGTCGTCGAGGTCCTCGTGTAGGTCCGCGTACCGGTCATCGACGCGATGCACAATCTCGGCGCTTGTCGCGCCAGTTACCAGACCCGGATGTCGATGACACATCCTCCAGCGTGCGCGGAGCCAGCGCCAGTACGGGCACGCCAGAGTTCCAGATCGCCGCCACCGTGACGGAAGGCTGGAGCGATGCGATACGCATCAGGAGGAGCGTACATTGATCTCGGCCTCGCCGCTCTGCGCCAGCACATTCTCGCCCAACAAGCTCGTAGAATATCTCTCATGGCGACCGCGACAGGAGCCCTGGCCGACTCACACCAAACCGGATGGTCGCGCTCCCGCCTGCTCGCCGCGCGCTACAGCTGGGCCGTCGTCGGGTACAACATCCTCGTCATCGTCTGGGGCGCGCTCGTCCGCGCCACCGGTTCGGGCGCCGGCTGCGGCAACCACTGGCCGCTCTGCAACGGCGTCGTCATCCCCGTCTCGCCTGGACTCCACACCCTAATTGAGTTCACCCACCGCTCCATGACGGGCGGCGCAGCCTTTGCCGTCCTCGCGCTCCTCTGGTGGACCTTTCGCTCCACCACCAAAGGCCAGCCCGCCCGCGCCCTGGCCGTCCTTTCCACCGTGCTTCTGGTCAACGAGGCCCTCCTCGGTGCGCTGCTCGTTAAGCTCGGGTACGTCACCACCAACCAGAGCATCGGCCGTGTCGTCATGCTCAGCGTCCATCTCAGCAATACCCTGCTTCTTCTCGGTGCTCTCACCCTGACCGCTTACTTGCTGGGAACCGGACAGCGCTGGCGCGGGTCTCCGATCCATCGCTCCTCTGCAGTCTGGGCCGCGGCCGGCCTCCTCTCGACTCTGGTGGTCGGCGTCAGCGGTAGTCTCGCCGCCCTCGGCGACACGCTCTTCCCTTCCGCCTCTCTGCGCTCGGCTGTAGCCGCCGACTTCGCCACCGGCTCGCCCTGGCTCATCCGCGTCCGCTGGGTGCACCCGGTCAGCGCGCTGGTCGCCGCCATCTTTGTCCTCTGGCTCGTCCGTCGCGCCCGGCAAAGAGGCACCGCGACAAAGCTGGTCCGCACCATCGTCCTTCTCTTGGCCATGCAATTCGTCCTCGGCATCGCCGACGTCCTTCTGCTCGCCCCCGTGTGGCTACAACTCCTGCACCTCCTCGGCGCCGACCTTTTCTGGGTCGCTCTCATCACGCTTGCCGCAAAGGTCATCTGGCAGGGAGAGAGCGCAAGCGCTGGACGGCAGACCGTCGTGCTCGCCTGAGACACCGTCACTGCTGGGACGGTCTCGTTCCCGGCCGGTCCACCGCAGCCCGATACCGCCCCATCTCCTTTACAAACACGCACTCGCCGCGAAGCTCATCGATGGCCATGTCCGCGATCCCCGCATCGCTAAACCGCAAATCCACGAAAAATACATACTTCCACGGCTTGCCCGGCACAGGTCGCGACTCGATCTTCGTCAGATTGAGACCATGCCGGGCGAGCAAACTGAGAGCGCGCACCAGCGTCCCCGGCCGATGGTCGATCGAGAAGCCCAGAGTCAGCTTGTTGGCAGCGGTCTCCGTCTCGCCGTTGATCGCCAGTCCACCCAACCCCGGCAACCCGTCTTCGCAGTCCCGTCCGAGCACGTGAAAGCGCGTGTAGTTCTCGGCGTGATCCTCGATGCCGCGCTCCAAGACTTCCGCCCTGTACACCAGCGCGGCCAACTCGGGCGCAATCGCCGCGGTGTCGGTCTGCCGCTCGCTCATCAGATACTTAACGCTGCCGGCCGTGTCGTAAAACGGCACCGCATCGAGCTCCGGGTGACGCCCCAGAAACGATCTGCATTGCGCCAGCGCGACCGGATGCGACAAGACCCGCCGCAGTTGCAGAGCGCGCGCACCCGGCGCGACGATCAGATTGTGCTTGATGCGCATGAGGCTCTCGCCGACAATCCGCACCGGCTGGGCGAGCAGAAGATCGTAGTGCTCAGCGACCGACCCATGCAGGCTGTTTTCAATCGGCAGAACCGCCCCGTCCACCTCGGCTTCGACCACCTGCCGGAACACCTCGCCCGAGATCGCGCACGACACAATTTCGCCCTCGGGAAAGAGCTCGAGAGCCGCCATGTGGCTGTTGGAACCGCGTTCTCCTTGAATCGCTAACCGAATAGGACCTCGCAATCCGCTCCGCCGACCAGACAAAACCCGACAGGCACGAGTGTAATCCGTCGCCCCGAACTCCAGATCTCGCACCGGCAAGACAACTCAAGACAACCCCGCCCGTACGCCCGGCCTCATACCACGGGAGGCCCTATGTGGGCATCAACTTAAGCGAGCGGCTTTTCATAAGGTCGCTCAGAGGAGATCGGAATGCTCTGGACCATCACAATCATTCTTTTCGTACTTTGGCTAGTCGGTCTGGTCAGCAGCCACACGTTCGGTGGTTGGATCTACATCCTGCTTGTGCTGGCCATCATCGTTCTGATCTTCAACCTGCTATCTGGACGGCGCGCGCTCTAGATCGCCGTAAGCCTCCCCAGAGAGCGCTTATGGCATCGCATCTATGCGGACGCATAACCAAGCAACAGACGCACGAAACGGGAGTACGTTATGAACGAAAGTACAGTTTCCGGAAAGTTCGACCAGGCTGCAGGCAAGGTAAAAGAGGCGGTCGGAAATGCTGTAGGCAATGAAAAGCTGGCCAACTCCGGCGCTGCCGACCAGGTCAAAGGCGACACCAAAGAGACTTGGGGCAACGTCAAAGACACCGCCTCCAGCCTCACCGGCAACGCCCGGGGCAACGCCGACACACGGTCGACGAGCCTGAACCAGAACATCGCAACCAACGGCGAGTCGATGCGCGAAAAGATCACCACCGGCGCGGACGACGCGAAAGCCAAAATCTCCAACAAGCTTGACGAACTCAAAGGCGATCGCTAGACGCCTCCAGTTATCGGTTAGCACAGACGTTATAGAGCCCACCCCAGAAAGGTGGGCTCTTCTTTATCGGTGCAGCAGGACATCTGTCGCTACGGATGCAAAGAACAGCACCGAAATCACTCCGTTAAGGGTAAAAAATGCAGCGTTCATCCGCCCGAGATCGTCTGGCGCAACGATGCTGTGCTCATACCAGAGCAGAGCCGCCACCAGGGCAATGCCCAGCATTGAAATAGGCCCAAGATGAAAGAGAAAGGACAGCCAAAGCAGAAGCCCGAGCATGCCCACATGCATCGCGCGCGCGAGAAGGAAGGCTCTCTCCAGACCGAAGGACTGGGGAACACTCCGCAAACCAGCAGATCGGTCGTGCGCATAATCCTGACATGCGTACAACACATCAAAGCCGCCCACCCAGAGCAACACAGCCAGCGTGAGCACGACAATCCGCGGATCCAAAGTTCCGCGCACCGCAATCCACGCGGCCGACGGCGCTATGCCCAGCGCCAGGCCCAGCACCAGGTGAGACCAGCGGGTCAGCCGCTTCATGTAGCTGTACGCCAGCACAACCAGCAAGGCCACGGGCGCAAGCACCAGCGTCAGCCGGTTCAGCATCGCGGCTCCAGCCAGAAAGACCAGACACGCGACAACCGTAAAGCCGAGCACAAATCTTCTGCTGATTAACCCTGCAGGAAGTGCTCTCATAGCCGTACGCGGGTTCACTGCGTCAATCTCCGCATCGACCAGGCGATTGAAGGCCATCGCCGCCGACCGCGCAGCCACCATGCACACCACAATCCATCCCAGCACACGCACCGGCGGCCACCCGTGCGCCGCCAGCACGGCACCCGTCAACGCAAACGGCAGAGCAAAGATTGAGTGCTCCCACTTGATCATTTCGAGCGTGTTGGCAGTGCTCTTCCAAAGAGTCTTCATAGGTTCACGCATGCTGAGTGCGAGATCGCAGAACCAACCTCCCCACGATGGGGGATGCAGTCCGCCCTTTCACAGCGGAGTCAGGGAGGCGATCGCGAGCTCAGAGAGATTTCTGCACTATCTCCCTCTGCTCTGGCTGGATTGTCCAGCTACCTGAAGATTGTTGGTGACCTTGAAGACATTTGGTACGCCGTTTGCGCGGATGCCGGCAACATCTTTATCCGCCTGGCTGTCAACGACACCCGAAAGCGTCACATTTCCATTGATCACAGTAATCCGGATCGGCTTCGCCGGATCGAGCGCATATTTGTTCAACTGCGGCGCACCGTAAATCGCGCGCGCCTCGGCCAGGCGAATCTGGTCGTCGAACGGCGAAGTCGGCGCCACCTCGATGTCGTCGATCACATCGCGCACTCCCGGCGTATTCTCTACCAGGCTAACCGCGGCGGCCTTGTCCGTCGGTCCGTAGGCTACGCCGCCCAAGGTCACCACGCCGTTTTCAACGCCGATCGTCAGGGCATTGAACGCAGTGGTGCCGTAGCCGACGCGATAGTAGGCCAGCTGCTCTGCCAGTTTATTGCGCAGCGTCGTGTCCTCCACCTGCGGTCCAGCCACTTCGATCAGATCCTGCACACCTTTCACATCTTTGCGGTGGCGAACCTTGCGATCAGCATCCTCCTTTTGGCTGTAGAGATCGACTGTTCCCGTCAACGTGACGACACCCTGCTTGACGTCGACCTTTACATTCTTGAATTGCTTCTTGTCGAGCGCCTTCAGTACCTCCGCCTGCACCTGCTGGTCGTTTTGTCCCGTCCCAACCCCGCTGGATGTCGCTTGCGCAAAGCTAGTTCCGATGCCAAGGACCGCTCCGAAGTACAAGCCGCCGGCGAGAACCAGTGTCCTCGCGACCGTTCCACGTCCCACGTACGTAGCCATCGCAATCTCCCCCAGGTCTGCTTCGACGGTGCATCGAGCCATCTATTTCCGCCAGCAGACTTCAGTTGTATTGGATGCAATGACCTTGCGACCGGCTCCTAGAGCAGATCTCCTGATGATGTGACTTAAGGACGAAGTTGCGGAATGTCAGTTTTCTTGAGGAAAGCTGGCACGATCAGACCTCGGCTTACTCACATTCAGGAGAACTGCACCTAGCGATACCGCTTTCGCAGCTTGTAAACAATGCTGAAAACGCCCGTTTCGTCGCGCGTGGCCACGATCGACTGGTTCTCGCTGAAGGCGTAGGTCAACTGGATCAGCTGCTGTGCCGAAGAGTTGACGTTGGTTGCAAAGGTCACCGCCAGCTGACGCGATATCTGCTGCTGCACGGTGATGCGTGCCGACGAGTTTCCGAGCGTGCCGACAAAGGCCGGGTCGATCTTCACGCTGCCCCCCCCGAACAGCTTTGAAACCCGGCTGCTGACCGTCGCGTTCAGAGCCCCGCCCAGAAGGGCGCTCGTGGTCGGATCCGTGCCGGCCTGCACCTGCTGCTCCTGATACAGTTGCGCCTCCTCCTGCGTGCGTCCGAGGGCCAGCAGGTTGAATACGTCGGCCTCGCTCAGCGGCGGCTCCGACCGGTAGGTCGGCTTCAGGCTGGTAGGCGTGCCTTGCAAACTGATCGTTATGTCGTAGTTCTCCACCCGCGTCGTCACATCCAGATCGATCAGAGGGTCGATGCGCACCGGATTGGAGAAGTAGATGCTGCCGCGCTGCACCTGGTACTTGGTTCCCGCAAAGGTGGCGCTTCCGTCGGTGATCTGGATGCGCCCAAGCACCGCAGGCGCCGCAAGCGTTCCCCGCACCGTCAGGTCCACCATCCCCGCCAGCTTCGCGTAAGAGTTTTGGAAATCCAGCTGCGGCGAGCTCGCTATATGGATGTCGAGCTGGACGTTATTCGTAAACGAGCTCGGATCGGGCGGGGCACTCACACCTCCCGAACCAGCGAATGCCGCGAAATCGACATCCGGGCCAATGCCGAATCGCGTCAGCACGACGTCTCCGCTCAGCAACAAATTGTTGATGCCCCCGCGCAGCGCTAGATTTGTGTCGATCGTCGCGCTCAGGCCGTTGTACCGCAGGCGGTTCGCCTTCCCTGAGGCTGTCAAATCAGCGTAGAACCCATTGTGATACGTGAGAAAACCGCCCACCTTGACCAAGCCGCCGCCCGTCGTTGCCGTAAGCTGTTGCACCACCAGCCGGTCCTCGTTGAAGACCAGTGTCCCCTGGAGGTTCGTCAGACCGTTCGGGATGCCGTTCATTGCCAGGTCCACGCCTTCAAAACGAACGTTTCCGGCGAGCGCCGGAGCCTTCAACCGGCCGCCGGCCGTTACCTGAAACTGAACCTTGCCCTTGGATGTCAGGTCGCGGTCAAAGGTGTGCAGCAGGGTCGTATTCACGCTCCCGTTCGATTGGACATTCAGAGCTCCGCCCTTCGGATCCGTCACGCCAAACACCTGCGCCGTACCACCTGCGGTCAAAATCGTATCCGGCCCCGAGATCCGCACCTGGTCGAGCGCCACAACCCCATTCCGCAGACTCACCCGCAACGGCTGCTCCGCCTTCAGCTCCACTCCCTGCACCGTCACGCTCACCGGATCGAGTACGGCCGTTCCACTCAGCCCGGTGGGCGTCTTCAGAGGCCCGCTCACCGCCACGACGCCCGCAATTGCAGATGTCGCCTTGATCGTGTTTGTCGGCGAGACGATGGGCAGCACCTTTGCCACGTCCAAACCTCGCAGCGTAAGCTTTGCCTGCGTTTCCAGGTTGCCCGCGAGCGAGGTCTGCCCCACAGCGTCGATCGACGCTCCGACCAGCATCGAGTTCGCGTTGTAAAACAACGTCTTGCCTTCGCTGTGAACGTCGGCCGTCAATTGCCCCAGGCCTTTTCCGTCCATCTCGATCTTCGCTAGAGCGAGATGCGCCTTCAGGCCGGGCTCGCTGAGGGTTCCGTTGGCGTCCGCAACTACGCTCAGCACAGCATCCGCGTTCAGGTTCTCTTTCTGCACAAGTGCAAACTTCGAAAGCTGGAGATTGTTGCCCACGATGTGAGCGCGTACACGTTCAGTCGCTAAGTTGTACGCCCCATTGCCGGTGATCTGCATCCCATGCAGCCGCAAGACGAAGCTTTTCGCCTCGATCTGCTTCCCCGCGATGGTTGCCTGCACAACCGCACTCTCATACGGCTCCCCGTAGGCCACGCCATTTGCGAGCGAAACCTGCCCCGTTCCGGACAGATCCTTCAAGGTCCCGCTCGCTTGCACGTTCACGTCCATCGTGCCGGAGATATCGTATTTGCCCTTTTGTCCTGCGATCTCAAGCACGTCCGCGACCTGCGCTCGGGTCAGCTGTACCTTTGCGTCCACGCTGGTCCGGTCGTCCCACACAGAACTGACTACGCCTCGACGCGAAACCACACGCCGCGGCTTGAACGCACCCGACACGTCTAGCACCGCCGTCCCGCGCTTGATCGTCGAACTCGCGACCGCAAGTCCGGCCGGCGTGTACTCGGCGTCTGCCACCAACGAATCGATGTGCACGTCGGCCTGCGTGCCCAACCGCACCTGGAGATCGTTCGCCTGCACATGGCCTTTGACGTCAAGCGCCCGCAACGCTCCCCGCGCCGTACCATCAAAACCAGCGGATCCATGCAGCACTACAGGGAGCGCCGCCGAGCCCTTCTTCCCGTTCGCCGCAAATCCGAGCGTCTCGAGCATCTGGTCGTACTCGCCCAGGTCCTGCGCCTGCGCATTCAATCGCAGATTGGTCAGAGGATCTCCTTTGTTTATGCCCAGAACCCCGCTGGCTTCCAGCGTGGAGGCCAGCGTCTCCAGACGCACACGCTCGAGCTTCACGACCTGCGTCTTGCCGATGAACTGCGCAATCAACTCCCCGCGTACGGGCACGTTTGATCGGGCGCCCGGCCGTCGAACCCCCGTCGGCGCCAAACGGAGATTTGCGTCGACATCGACTGTATCGATGATCTCGCTCGCCGGTCCGCCCCACTCGGCCGTGACCGGACCCGAGATCGCGGTGTCAAAACCCAGGTCGCCATACCCCTTCGGCGCCGCGATATCCATGATGGTTCGCAGCGGGATCCGGTTCGTGGTCACCTTCAAGAAAGCGTGCGCCCGCTGAACCGGAGAGATCGCCACCGAATCCACCGGCGGCTTCGCCCCGACACCCACAGCGGTCGTATTCGCTGTCTTCGCGGCGGCCACCGTCGTCGGCGACTTCTCAGCTGTGTTTTCCGGCACCTCTCCCAGCCAGTTCGAGATCCGCAGATCCCCCGCCGCGCTTCCGCCCCCAGGCAGATACCCCGTCAGCGCCGTAAACAGGAGCTCAGTCGGAGTGACGTGCAGTTGAGCACCCCCGTTGATGTCATGCACCCGCACATTCTGGTCCGCGTATCCGGCGTTGTGTAGCTTCAAATCCCCCACCACCAGATACCCAGCCTGGCAGTCCGGGTCAGGCGGAAGCACCTTTGTATTCAGGGCCGCAGCGTCCGCCGGGCGGCGCTGCTGGGAGAACCGCGGCTGCTTCTGCGCCTCGGCCGGCGGCGTGTAACAGTTGTGGCCTTTCACGTGCAGCTCCAGAGCTCCCGCGTTCAGGCCCGAAACACCCCCCAGCACGGATATCTGCTTCAGCTCAAGCGAACCGTCGACCGCCCCCTCCCACTCCGGCTTGGCGAAGTGCTTCAGCGACGCCGACGCATGCAGATCCGAGGCCGGCCCCGAGTGCACGTCCAGATTTTTGATCTCCGCGAGATCCCGTCCCAGCTCCGCCTCCAGGTGCATCTTCGATTGCGCTTCCGGCTCGGCTGCCATGCGTGTTCGCAGGTCGTTCAAGTCGATCGTGGCGCCGTACCGGTCTACCGTAGCCAGATAGGTCACGCGCGCCTGGAGATCTCGCGCCGCAACGTCGAACGGGATTGCCCGATCGTTCACCAGAGCCACACCGTTTACCAGCTCCACGTCCTTGGCCTGGAGGTCGAGCAACGTGTCCTGGATCGGTGTCTTGCTCGTACTCGGGTGCTTCGGCACCGGCTGATTCGTCTTCCCATCCTTGGTGATGATCAGATGCACCTCGGGCTGTTCGGCGCGCAGGTAGTTCAGACCAAGATGCGACTGCGCGCCCCGCCCGATCGTGTGGGAGATAAACGTGTTGATCCTGAGCCGAATCAGAATGCGCCGGACTGAAACGTAAGGAGCCTCGCCCGGCCCCTCCAGCCCATGAATCACCAGACCGTCCACCTCGATCGCCAGGTGCCACAAATCGAATCGAATCCCGCCCAGATCAACCTTGCCGCCGGTCGAGTTCTCCAGAACCGAAACAACTTCCTTGCCGACCCGCTGCTGAAAATCACGCGTCCGGGTATACCAGGTCACACCGACCAGAAGCACTGCGACCAGCAGCACCAGGCCTGCCATAGTCCACAGCAACCCGCGCACAAACCGGCCACCAAGGCGCCTCTTCGGCACAGAAGTTTCGTCCCCCGGGCTCGCGGGCGTCTCCGGCACGTGCTCTCGGCCTCCGATCACCGAGTCATCACCCCGTCCGGCTGAATCACCCGCACCGATCCCTGCGCGCGAAGGCTCTTCAACCAGTCGCCCAGCAGATTGTTCACCTGCTGCTGCAACAGCACCTCCCGAATCTGGTCGGAAACATCGGCCAGCTTGGCAGGCCGCACCTTCTGCCGCGCGTACTCCGGCAACAGCGTCTTGTCGTAGTAATCCTGGATCTCTGCATTCGAGATCTGAATGCCACTGCGAAATCGAATCTCAATAAACCGCAAAGCTTCCATGCGTTGCCGCCAGCGGGCCCGCAGCTCCTGCATCGTGAAGCCCTGGTCGGCGACAAACTTCGCCCACCCGGCGTCGGTCTCGCAGTGGTAGGCGCGGCACTTCGGGCTGTCTTTTCGCAACTGGTCCAGCTGCTGGTCCACCTCTTTGTCCGTGATCGGAGGCTGGGGCTGCAGCCTGGCCTGCTCGAGAATCAGGTCGCGGTTGATCAGCCGCTCGACTGCGCGCTCCCGCGAAAAACCTTCGTTCGAAGTTCCAGAGGCCGGCGGCTGAAATGCCGCAAATCGCCGCTCCTCGTCAATATCGCTTTCAAGCACCGCATCGGAATTCACCACGGCAACCATTCGGTCAAGCATCACCCCCTGTCCCGATCCAGAACCCTGTCCAGAGCTCGCGTTCGAAGTTGTGTCCGGCCCTGGAACCGTCGCCCCTCCCGAACCCACTCCCGGACCGGCCTGGGCCGGCAGAGATCTCGCAGCCAGCAGAAGTGCGAAGCCGGCCAACATCACCCGCACAAGCCCGTTTTGGTCTGGTTGAATCATCTAGAAACTCTGTCCAATGCTGAAGAAGAAGTTGAAGTGACCGACCTGCCCGACGTGCGGCACGCTGCCGTTGAAGTCGTAGATCACGGGGTAGATGGGTGGGTTGAGGTTGTAACTGAAGTCGCCGCGAATCGGACCTACAGGCGTGCTGTAGCGTACACCTATACCGATATCATGCGAAAAGTAGTTGAAGTCGCATGTACCTACGTGTGAGGCAACCACCGCCGCACTTGAAACGTCCCGGCAAGTCTCGGAATCCGGCTGGTGAAACCGGCCAATACTGGGAAACAGCTTTCTTCCGTTCTGAAAGACGTTTCCCATATCGTGAAACAAAACAAAGCTCACGCTGGTTCCGACCACAGGAAGCGTCGGCGGCGGCATGCGCAGCTCAATGGTGTTCACCACCACGGCGGTTCCGCCCACCGGATAACCGGTCTGCAGATCGCGCGGTCCCGCTCCGTTGATCGAGAAGCCTCGAAGCGACGTGGCGCCGCCTGCATACAACCGCTCCGGAAGCGGCACGGCTGTGCAACTCGGGTTCGTGTTCAGAAGCACACCGGCGCATGGATTCCCGCTAATCACATTGCCAGTTGCGTTTGCGTTCGGATTCGGTCCAAAGACATTTTCGAAGCCGATCCGGAGATTGCGCGCAAAAACATACTTGTGATCGCTCTTGCCAAACTGGTAATACGTCGAGTTTGTCCCGTCAAACCGATTGAAGTTGGTCTGAGATCCAACCCGCGGGTCGGCATAAAACTCCTGCATCGAAGTGTAAGATCCCTTAACTGCATCGAGCGGACTCGGGGACCGGGTATCGTGAAACCACGTCATCCCAGGACCGCCGACGCGGACGGGTTGGCTCAACAGCGGAATCAGGTTCGCTGAAATCTGCAGACTGTTCGGATTCACCTTCACCCTACGGTACTGAAAATCGTAGATAAAGGTGTCTGCGCGCTTCACCTTCTGGGTCACACGGAAGTCGGCCTGCAGCGTCGACGCGGCAAATGTACTGATGTTCTGCACATTGGTATACCCGCCGGAGATAATCGCCGTCAACTTCGGACTTCCCAGCAGGTCTGGGTTGTTGAAGCTGGCCGTCGCCACCTCCTCCAGCAAGCCGTAAGTGCCATGAAGCGTCAGCGACTGCTGGGTTCCGCGAAAGTTGATGCGCGACACGTCCACTGAAACTCTCGGACTTACTCCGGCCTTTCCGTTCTGCGAATACTGAGACGTCTCGGAAGGCGGAATGCCGAGCAGGATCGCCGACGCCTCCGAAATTTGCCCCCGCTTGGGAATTCCAGTCTCCGCCTCAAACCCAAAACCGTAAGTCACGTCCCAACGTCTGGCCTCGGTCAGTTGCAGCAGGACGTTCTTTTCAGGGGCATCCCCCGTCGGATTCTGCACAGCCGCAACCACCTCGTTGAAGAGCGCCAGATTGTACAGATTGCGCTGCGTCTCCAAAAGCGCGCTCTGGTCCAAAGGGTCACCGGCATGCACCAGAACCTGCTGATTTACAACCTTCTGCTTCGTCGTGCCTAAACCCGATTCGAGCACATGGTGAATCGTCACCCGCTGACCTTCCGTAATATCCAGCGCAACGTCCGTACGCGTCGGATCGGCGGTCTCCTTGTCCTGCTTGATCTCCACCTTGGCCTGATCGAAACCGTGGCTCACAAGGTATCCCAGAACCGCGTCCCGGTCGCCGGAAAGCGTGATCAGCGAGTACGGCTGGCCCGTCTGCGCGTTGATCAATCCCGCAAGGACGGCGCGACGAGACGCATCCACGCCCTCAATTTTCACCGCTCCGAACTTTTGCTGCGGACCTTGGTCGATCGTATAAGTAACGCTGATTGCGGCTTCCTTCAACGGCTTTCCATTCGGCTTTTCGTCCACGTCCTTGGTCCCTGCAGTCACTTTTACCGCGCTAAACCCGTTTGCACGATAGATCGCCTCGATCGAACTCACATCCTGCCGCACCAGAGCCGTGCTGTACCGTCCGTTGCGAATGTAGGCGTCCGCTTTCTGCACCTGTACATGCTCTCGAAGAATGCTGTCCGACAAGTACTTGTTTCCGCTGAAATTGACCGCAATCACCTTGTGTCGCATCTTTCGATCGACCGTGTAGACCACCCGCTCTTCCGGCGTGTTCTCGCCAATCACGTGGTAGTCCACCTCCGCGTCGAAGTAGCCCTGCTGCTCCACGAAGTCTTGAATGTGGGTCTTGCCTTCATTCAAAAGATCGTTGTCGACGGCACCTTCCTCAAAGATTGGCACCAGAAGCTTCAGGCGGCTCTCGGATACCTTGATCCCCTCGATCAGCACCTTCACCTTGGGCCCTTGATTCGCCCGAAAGGTGTAGTTCAACCGGTCAGTCTGCGGGTCATACACCTGCTTCTCAAGCGTAATCGTGCCTTCCAGACGATCCTTCTTCTGGTACACCGCGCGCAGATTATCGAGCGCTGTGCTCGTCGTCTCCCGCGTCACCTTGGACTTCAGCTTGAGCTTCCCTTTCTTGCGAAAGTCCTTCTCGGTCAAACCCGGGTCGGTCCCGGTAACCGTCACCGCACCCACTCGCGCCTGCGGTCCGGTATTCACGGTGTACGTCACATTCACCTGGTGGCCCACCTCGTCCCGGGTCATACTCGGGGCCACTTTCGGTTCGTAAAAACCGTTCTGCGCCAGCGATTGCACGATCCCCTTGGTTCCCGCCGGAACCAGAGCCTCGCTGAACGCCGTTCCCGGATCGAGCTTCGTCGCGTACTCAAGAAGCGAACTCAGACGCTCACTCTTGACGCCCACGATCGCAACCCGTCCCACGTAAAACTGCGGGCTGCCGGCGAAGATCAGAGTCACACCTCCGGCTGTTCGAACGCCCCGCACCGCGATGTCACGGTACCGCCCACTGCTGAACAGGCGGCGCGTGCTCTCGCGCACCTTGTCCGGGTCGAGCGGCTGTCCAGACTTCTGCGCAAGCTCCTTCGGAAGCGCGGATGTGTCGTCAAATCTGACCCCCTCGAACTGGATACTATCGACCCGCAAACCCCTCCACTGGAAGATCGAATTCGGCAGCGGCGGACCGATTTTTAGGGGCGCCGACGTCCCACTCGCCGCCGCCCCAGCTGCGTTCGGCGCCACCGTCTGTGACGCTTGGGGAACCGCTCCGCCCAACCCCGGGTTCACGCCGCCCGTGCTCGGCGAAGGCGCCGGCGTAGACTGGGTCGGCGATGGCGGCGTCTGCGCCTCCAACCTCGCTGTCCCACACTGCGAGCCACACCAAAGCACGGCCACAAACAGCAAAAAGGAGAGAACGTGCCGCGCCCATCTCGAGCCGGCGCTCCGAGCGCGATGCCCATGTCCTCCGACCTCTGACCGGATCAGCCTAGGCCGGACGTGCCCGGATCGAAGCCTAACACTCAACATCCCACCTCTTGTCTTCTCCGTCGGAGCCGGCGTCCTCTGCCCCGGACAGACATAACAACACGCATCGCCTGCTCTCCATACGGACAAACAGTTCCGGAAGATGTTTGCGGGCGGCGCCTCAAAAAGGCCGAGCCCACACCCCTGCCAGAGCAGCCACAGTCTCTATACTACTAAGGTCCCTATGCCCCAGCGCACCGCAGTATCCCGACGCGCAACACTGAGCCCAATCTGGGCAAACCCGGCCAGTGCCTCCCAGGCGGCCCCGAGATCGATTCCGGGAGATCCCCAGGGTTCTGTACCGGCCACGCCGGCACAAGGCAAGGGCGACAATTCGAACGAGCTCAACGACCGCTACTCCCGACAGATTCTCTTCCCTCCCATCGGCCAGACGGGCCAAAGATTGCTTGCCGAGGCACACGTCGCCATCGTCGGCTGCGGCGCGACCGGAGCGGCGGCCGCCGGCCTTCTCGCTCGCGCCGGTGTCGGAACGCTCCACTTGATCGATCGCGACTTCGTCGAAACCTCCAATCTCCAGCGGCAGTCGCTCTTCGACGAGGCCGATGCCGAGGAGGCCCTGCCCAAGGCCGAAGCCGCCCGTCGCAAAATCCGGCTCTTCAACTCCAAGATTGCAGTTCAGGCGCACGTCGCCGACCTCACCCCAGCGAATATCCACAACCTCCTCCAGCCCGCCAGCCTCATCCTCGACGGCACCGACAACTTCGAAACCCGCTTTTTGCTCAACGACTACAGCGTCCAGCAAGGCAAGCCTTGGATCTATGCTGCCGCTATCGGGGCGTACGCGGCAACCATGAACATCCTTCCCCGATCCCCAAAGACTGATCCAGAAACGTATCTACATACGCATCCAGAGCCGCACCAAACAAACCTCACATCTCTTATCGGCAACTCCGGCGAAAACTTTAGCCCAAAATTCGCTCCCACCGCCTGCCTCGCCTGTGTCTTCCCAAAACCTCCGTCTGGACCGGCCGAAACCTGCGACACAGCGGGCATTCTCGCCACGGCCGTCCACCTCGCCGCCTCCATCCAGGTCACCGAAGCTCTCAAATTTCTCACCGGTCAGCCTCACCGGATGCGCCGGAGTCTGCTCTCATTCGACCTCTGGCCAGACCTCGACGGGAGCCCCTTCGATCGCTCCGAAATCTCGACCGGCACGCCCGATTCCCTCTGCACCGTCTGCCGAGAACGCCAGTTCCATCATCTTAACGGCGCGGGCCGGCCGCACATCACCCTGTGCGGCCGCAACTCCGTCCAGATCCACGAACATCATCGGCCTCTCGATCTCGCCGCCATGCACCGCCGCCTCTGCACCGTCCCTGAGATCAGCGATCTCCGCGCCAACAGCCTGCTTCTGCGATTTCGTCGCGGATCCCACACCCTCAGCCTCTTCAGCGACGGCCGAGCCATCATTCAGGGCACCACCGACCCCGTACTGGCCCGCTCCCTCTATGCCCGCTACATCGGCACATAAGCTCGCCTGAACAGCCGAGCCCAGCGAAGTCGCACATGTAGAAGAATCCAATTAGAGCGCACTATCGTACCCAGAAGCCGTGAGATCAAAAGACCGAAGCGCCGCACTTGCGATAATCTGGGTGAAAGCGGACGTACGTTACGAGCGCAAGCCCCCTAGATCCGCCCTTGGGACACGAAGGTTCTGACATCTATGACACAAACGAACTCCACTCCTGGCCTGTTCAAGCGAAATCCACCCATCATCGGCGAAGCAGAAGCCATCGAAAGCGCGAAAGCGGGCGACGCCGAAGCCTTTTCCAAGCTCTACGCCCTGCACAAACGCCGCGTCTACACGCTTTGTCTGCGCATGCTCGGAAACGTCTCCGAGGCCGAAGACATGACCCAGGAAGCCTTTCTGCATCTCTTCCGCAAGATCGGTTCCTTCCGCGGCGAATCCGCGTTTTCCACCTGGTTGCACCGACTTACTGTCAACCTCGTCCTGATGCACCTCAGGAAAAAGGGCCTAAACCTGGTCTCGCTTGAGGAGACCATCAACCCGTCCGAGGAAGACGCGCCAAAACGGGACTTCGGATCGCGCGACCCACAACTCGCCGGCTCCGTCGATCGGGTCGCCCTCGAGCGCGCCGTCACCTCCCTTCCCCCTGGATATCGCATGGTCTTCGTCCTCCACGATGTCGAAGGCTTCGAGCACAACGAGATCGCCACCATGCTCGAGTGCTCCACCGGCAACAGCAAATCGCAGCTCCACAAAGCCCGCCTCAAACTGCGCGAGCTCCTGCGCGAGCCCGAGCACGCCGACGTCGCCGCACATCTGCTGAAAGAGGTCGCCGTATGAGCGACCCCCGCTCCGTCCTCGACCCCAACACCATGACGCGCGCAGACTTCGAAGAGCACCTCCCCGAGTTCTTTTCCACCGGCAACGGCCGGATCAGCGACGACCCCAAGTACGCCCGCTTCCTTTCCGCCAATCCGGACTGTGCTGCCCTTGTCCGCGATCTCGAATACATCGCCGACGTAGCTCGCGATTTGCTTCGGCCCGTTGAAGAGCCCAGCGACGCCGTCTGGAACAGTATCCAAAGCAAACTCCGCCTCGCCGCCTCCGGCTCCGAACCCGGAGACGATCTCGAGTAGCTCGCCCACATCCGTCCCGTAAGCCCGGACACACAGATCCACCTCGCAAGAATTCGCTTGTAAAGCCTCGCACTCCGTTGTACTCTCACTCCCAGGATGAACACAGCCCGCATCTCCGCCCGATTTACCTACGGTTACTGGTGGCCACCAGCGGCCAGGCGGGCGAGCGTGCCTCTCTAACCACACACGAGAGACTCCCCAAACCCC
>CAXUIB010000026.1:0-20507 GCA_964250945.1 uncultured Acidobacteriaceae bacterium | reverse complement strand
GCCTGGGTGGGTCGCTGGTGCAGTTGCCAGGGGTGGGGTGGTTCACGCAGATTGCGGCGCTGGCGGCGGCAATGCGAGGCTTGTACGGTGCGCCGATCGAGGCGGCAACGGCGTGTGCGGCGCTCCTTCTGCTCGCGACGACGTTGAGTATCGTGCCCCCAGGTCTGGCCTTCGCGTCCATCGAGGGCGTGAGTCTGCGCGGTTTGGCGCGGGAAAGCAAAGCAGCCGAGACCGCGTGAGCCTGAGCACAGGAGCGAGGCGAAGGCGGTGGCACACGCTCCTTGGCGTTCTGCGGTTGGGCCGGATCTTTTCGCCGTGGCACATCGTGGCGTACCGGTTGGCAATCCGGGTCGGAGCGGTCGTGGATCGGCGGTTGGTGCGGTCCCGGATTGCTGCAGGCGAGGAGCAGGGTCGGCAATGATCCACGCTGGTAGAATAGCGGTATCGCGATGAAATGTCCGTATTGTGGTCATGCTCAGGATCGAGTGGTGGACTCGCGCGAGAGCAAGGAAGCCGATTCCATCCGGCGGCGGCGTGAGTGCGAAGCTTGCAACAAGCGCTTCACAACGTACGAGCGCATCGACGAGATTCCCTACATGGTGGTCAAAAAGGACGGCCGGCGCGAGAAGTTCGACCGGCAGAAGCTTCTGAGCGGTCTTCTCCATGCCTGCGAGAAGAGGCCCGTTTCAGCGCTGTTGCTGCAACAAATGGTAGATGAGGTGGAAAGCTTTGTGGTGGATTCGCCGGAGCGCGAGCGGTCAACCAGCGAGGTCGGCGAGATGATCATGGCGCGGCTCAAGGACATCGATACAGTGGCGTATATCCGGTTTGCAAGTGTCTACCGGGACTTCAAGGATGTGCGCGAGTTCAAGGCGGAGATCGAGGAACTGAGCGGGAGCGGCAGGCCGCGGGACGATCGGACGCGGCGGTAGGTCGGATGGAAACAGGCAAGAGGGAACCGGAAAGACACAAGAACAGGAAGTCCAGAACAGGAAACGGCAGCAAGGAGCGTATGGCAGAGATGCGGACACACAAGGCGACGTTGATTCCGGGCGATGGGATTGGGCCGGAGGTTACGTCGGCGGCGGTGGAGGTCGTCGAGGCGGCGGGGCGGCTGACGGGGGCGCGATTCGACTGGCAAACCCATGCGGCGGGAGCCGACGCGTTCAGGGCGACGGGCGAGTACATCCCAAAGGATCTGTACGAGTCGATCGCGACGACGCGCGTGGCGCTGAAGGGTCCGGTGGGGACGCCGGTCGGCGGCGGATTCTCGTCGATCAACGTCCATCTGCGCAGGCACTTCGAGCTGTACGCAAATTTTCGTCCGGTAAAGAGCCTGCCAGGTCTGAAAACCAACTACCCAGGTCTGGATCTGTTGATCGTGCGCGAGAACATGGAAGGCCTGTACGCCGGCTTCGAGTTGGAGATTGTGCCGGGCGTGGTACAGGCCCTCAAAGTCATCACCGAGAAAGGTTCGACCCGCATCGCCAGGTTCGCATTCGAGTATGCGCGAGAGCACGGCCGCAAAAAGGTGCATGCGATCCACAAGGCCAACATCATGAAGTTGAGCGACGGCCTGTTCTTGCGGTGCGCGCGCGAGGTGAGCCAGGCGTTCCCGGAGATCGCCTACGGGGAGCACATCGTCGACAACACGGCAATGCAGATGGTGCTGAATCCGTACCAGTACGACGTGATCGTGACGGAAAACCTGTATGGCGATATTTTGAGCGATCTGTGCAGTGCTCTGGTGGGTGGTCTGGGACTGGTTCCGGGGGCAAACCTGGGGGCCGACTGCGCCATCTTTGAGGCGGTCCATGGGTCGGCGCCGGACATCGCGGGCAAGGGTGTGGCAAACCCGACGGCGGTGCTGCAGAGCGCGGTCCTCATGCTCCGGCATCTGGAGGAGGCGGCGGCTGCCGACCGGATCCAGCGGGCGCTCGACCAGGTCTATGCCGAAGCAAAGTCGCTGACCCGGGATGTGGGCGGAACCAGCGGTACGGGTGCGTTCAAGGATGCTCTGCTCAGGGCGCTGGAGGAGCCAGACAACATGGCGGTCGAGTCGGTCGATGGGACGCGGCAGAGTGAGGCGGCGCGCGTTTGAGGCAGCGTGGGGCGGGTCTGTTGCTTGCGGTGGTGGCTGCTGTGGGGATCGCCGGGTGCAAGGGGCGCTCCGGCACAGAGGCGACCGCAGCCTCCAACGCAGCTCTCGGCTCTGCGGCTCCCAACAAGCTCCCCCCGACCGATCCGCAGACGCTGGGCACGATTTCCGGGACGGTGCACTTCGCAGGCAAGCCCCCGGAGCGGGTCCGCATCGATATGAGTCAGGATCCGGTGTGCTCGCTCGCGTCCGGCGAAAACCTCACCGAGCAGTATGTGGTGCATAACGGCGGCCTCGCAAATGTGTATGTGTATGTGAAGAGCGGCCCGCCGGCGGCGATGTCGGCGGCGGCGGCAGCGCCTGCGAGTCCGCCGGGAGTGCTGGACCAGAAGGGCTGCCGGTATGTGCCGCACGTGCTTGCGATCGCGCGCGGAGGAACCGTGGAGTTTCGCAACTCGGATGCAACCATGCACAACATCCACACCATGCCGACGGTGGTGGGCAACGAGACCATCGATGTGTCACAGGGACCGAGGGGCGCGCCGGTGGATCGCAAATTCCCAACCGCCGAGACGATGCTTCCGGTGCGCTGCAACAACCATCCCTGGATGAATGCGTTCCTCAATGTCTCCGATACACCGTTTTTCGCAGTCTCGGACGGAGAGGGTCGCTTCAGGATTACGGGTCTTCCGCCAGGAACGTACACGCTCGGCGCAGTGCACGAGAAGTTGGGCGAGCAAACCGCGACGGTGACCGTGGAGCCGCAGAAGTCGGCCGCGTCGCAGTTCACGTTTACCGACAAGTAGTCCAAAAGAGGAGCATAGAAAGCAAACCGATGACCGCGCATGATCTCTTCGTGACACATGCTTTGCCGCTCTGGTTCTTGGTCTTTTCGTTGTTTCTGCCGCGGGTTGCGCTGGCGCTGGCGTGGCTAGAGGGCGTGTTGGCGCCGTTTCATCTCCATACGGTGGTGCCGCTCGTGATCGGCATCCTGTTGCCGCGGGTGCTGATTCTCTTTTTGATCTATACGGACCAGGGACTAAGCTTGTGGTTCGGCATCCATCTGTTGGCGGCGTTGCTGGTGTGGGGCGGCACAGGCGGATATCGCGCCCGGCGGCGCAGCTCTCGGTACGATGACTAGATCGTCCGTCGAGCGATGCGGCAGGTTCTGCCCCGGACAGGGAATGACGCCCCCGACACCGCGCGTTATGCTGGAAGAATTATGGAACGACGCAAGGTAGGCATCCTGGGCGCCACCGGGACAGTGGGCCAGAGATTCGTCCAGATGCTCGCCGGCCACCCCTGGTTTGAGATCGGCTGGCTGGCGGCAAGCGATCGCAGCGCCGGAAAGACCTATGGCGAGGCCTGCCGATGGAAGCTCGAGACCCCAATGCCCGCCGAGATCGCGGCCATGCGGATGCAACCCAACGTTCCGGAGCTTGCGGTCGGCGATCTGCCGCCCATTATCTTTGCCGCGCTCGATGCGGAGATCGCGCGCGATCTGGAGCCGAAGTTTGCCGCAGCCGGTTGCGCGGTGGTGTCCAACTCAAGCGCCTTCCGCATGACGTCGGATGTTCCTCTCGTCGTCCCGGAGGTGAATGCGGATCATCTGGAACTGATCGAACGGCAGACGTGGCGATCGGAGAACGGCGGCCGCGGCGGGTATGTGGTGACCAATCCGAACTGCTGCGCCATCGGTCTGGTCATGGCTCTCAAGCCGATCGAGGAGCGCTTCGGGATGGAGAGCTTGTTTGTCTCGACCATGCAGGCCGTCAGCGGCGCCGGGTACCCAGGCGTGCCGTCGCTCGACATCCTGGGCAACGTGGTGCCGTTTATCAAAAACGAGGAAGAAAAGCTGGAAGAGGAATGCGGCAAGCTCCTGGGGCGGATGTCAGGATCGCATGTGGAGCGGCTAGGGGCGAAGGTGAGCGCGCATTGCAATCGGGTGGCGGTCGAGGACGGGCACACGGAGTGCGTCAGCGTGAAGCTTTCGCGGCCGGCGACACGCGAAGAGGTGCTGGCGGCCTGGAGCGAGTTTCAGCCCCTCGCGGGGTTGCATCTGCCGAGCGCGCCCGAGCAGCCGGTCGAGTTTGAGGAGGGGATCGATCGACCGCAGCCGCGGCTCGACCGGATGCGCGGCCGAGGCATGGCGGCGACGGTGGGACGGCTGCGGCCGTGTTCGCTCCTCGACTGGAAGTTTGTGGTGCTTTCCCACAACACCATTCGCGGAGCCGCAGGAGCGGCAGTGTTGAACGCGGAGGTCCTGGCGAGGTTGGGCAAGTTCGACAAGCTCCGGGTGGTGGGCGGCAGTGCGGCGACGCGGCGGCCGGAGGTGGTTCAGGCTTGCTGAGTGCGCGCAGAGACCTTGTCGTCATGAAGTTCGGCGGAACTTCGGTGGAAGATGCGAAGGCGATGGATCGAACGGCGGCAATCGTGGCCGGACGCCGCAAGGTTGGTCTGCGCGCAGTGGTTGTCGTGTCCGCGATGGCCAAGGTGACCGACCAACTCCTAGCTGCATCGGCCGCGGCAGCCCGCGGTGACAAAGTGGGGGCGCTCGCGATCAGCGCGCGGCTCAGGCATCGGCACATGGATACGGCGGCGGCGCTCTTGGACGAGGGACGCTGCGCGGCGATGCTCCCGGTGCTTCTCGCAGAGTTCGACGCGCTCGATGATCTGCTGCGCGGGGTCGCGGCCGTGGGCGAGCTTACGCCGCGCTCGGAAGACCGCGTGGTGAGCTTCGGCGAGCGCCTTTCGAGCCGCATGGTTGCGGAGGGATTCGCGCAGCGCGGACTCGACGGTGTGCATGTGGACGCGCGCACCTGCATCATTACCGACGAGCACTTCGGCAAGGCGGCCCCAAACGAGGCAGCGATCGAGCAGAAGTTGACCGAGCTCGTGTTGCCCCTGATCGAGGCGGGCCAGACCCCGGTGATGGGCGGGTTCATCGGGTCCACCGAAGCCGGCGTGACGACGACCTTGGGACGCGGTGGCAGCGATTATACGGCGGCTCTGGTCGGCGGCGGCCTCTATGCCGGGGCTATCGAAATATGGACGGACGTGAACGGGATCATGACCACCGATCCGCGCATCTGCCCGGAGGCTCTGCGGGTCAAGACCATCTCCTTCGAGGAAGCGGCGGAACTCGCATACTTCGGCGCAAAAGTCTTGCATCCGGCAACCATCTTGCCGGCAGTGCAGAAGTCCATTCCGGTGTGGGTGCTGAACTCGCGCGATGCAACCAACGAAGGTACAAAAATTATGGCGGTCGCGCCCCACTGCGCCAGTCCATTCAAGAGCATCGCCGCAAAAAAGCGTCTGACCATTATCGATGTCGTCGCGAGCCGGATGCTGATGTCGCACGGGTATCTAAAGGCTGTGTTCGATGTGTTTGACAAATATCGATGCGCAATCGACATGGTTTCCACCAGCGAGGTGAGTATCTCGTTGACAGTAGACTCGAACGAGCGTCTGCCCGAGATCTGCGCGGATCTAAGCAAGATCGCGGACGTAAAGTACGAGGGGCGAAAGGCCCTGGTGTGTCTTGTAGGCGAAGATATTCGCGGGCAGCGAGGCATCGCGGGGCAGGTGTTCTCGGCGGTCAGTCACATCAATCTGCGGATGATCTCGCAAGGCGCCAGCGAAATCAATATGAGTTTCATGATCGATGAGGAGGACGTGGAGGAGGCGGTGCGAAGCCTCCACCGGCACTTCTTCCGCGATCCGGACAAGAGCGTCTTTGATGTCCCGGTGCCCGTCGAGTTAGCGGTGCAAGGAAAACGATCTGCGGACGTAGTTACAACGAAAAAAGAGTTGTAGGTGGTTCGGAGTAAGTCAAGGAAATATTCTAAGTCGGAATATAGATAGAGTGAGTTAGGAAAAGCAACTGCAGCTTGCAGATCTACATGGGCGTTAGAGCCGATCTGGTCGGGAAAAGGAAAAGTCGATGCGAGTTCTGGTGTTGGGACATGGAAAGACAGGCAAGCTGGTGGCCGAGGTGGCAGCCGAGCACGGCCACGGCGTGCATGTGCTTGACGCCAAGGAAAATCGCCATGCGGCCGCGTTGACGCCGCCGTTCGTGGCGGGCTTTGACGCAGTAATCGACTTCACGACGCCCGAGGCGGTGTTGCAAAACATGCGTGCGTGTCTGGCCACCGGAGCCCGGATGGTGATTGGGACGACAGGATGGTATGCAAAGCTCGCCGACATGCGATCTCTGGCGGAACGCAAGGGCGGGAGCCTGCTGTACGGAACGAATTTCTCGGTGGGCGTTCAAGCGATGTTGCATCTGGCCGAACAGATGGGGTCGACGCTGGCCGGTGCGGGCTATAGCTTTCGGATCGAGGAGACGCACCACGCAACCAAGCTCGACGCTCCGAGCGGAACCGCGCAGACACTGGCGCACGTGGTAGAGCGGGCGGCCGGCATACCGCACGTGGAGATCGCGTCGGTGCGGGAAGGCGATGCGTCAGGGTTGCATGTGCTCGAGGCGCGAAACTCGGCGGAGCGGATCTTGTTGACCCATGAGGCGTCGTCGCGAAAGAGCTTTGCAGAGGGCGCAGTACGGTCGGCGGAGTGGATCGTCGGGCAGCCGAGCGGATGTTTTGACTTCAAGGACGTCTACAAAAAAATCTCCGCGTAGTCCCCTGGCATCGTACAGGGAGCGGGCGTAAAGTTTTAGGGGAGAGTTAGAGCGATGGCCGCAGGAACCGTTCTGGACATGAGGGAGTCGACGAGCTTCGCCGATCTGACGGCGGACCGGCGGATGGATCGGCTGGCCGAGGTAGCGGTGCGGGTAGGCCTAAATCTCCAGCCTGGGCAGGAGCTCGTGATCTCGGCCCCGGTCGAGGCAATGCCTCTGGCTCGGCGAATAACCGAGCAGGCCTACCGTGCCGGCGCGGTCTTGGTGACGACGTTTTACACGGATGATCAGGCGGTGCTGGCGCGCTTCGCCCACGCTCCGGACAGAAGTTTCGACTACGCTCCGGTGTGGTTGCAGGACGCGATCGCGACCGCGTTTCGCAACGGTGCGGCGAGGCTCGCGATCGCGGGCGCAAACCCGGCTTTGTTGGCGGGCCAGGATCCGGCAAAAGTGGCGCGGGCAAATGTCGCGGCTTCCAAGGCCGCCAAGCCGGTGATGGAACTGATCACCCGGCACGAGATCAACTGGACCATCGTTGCGAGCGCAACTCCGGAGTGGGCGCGGCTGGTCTTCCCAGGGGAGCCGACCGAGCGGGCGACCGAGCGCCTTTGGGAGGCGATCTACAAGGCCTCGCGCATCGACGCCGATGACCCCGTGACGCAGTGGGTCGAGCACGGCGCGCGCCTCAAGGAGCGGGTCGACATCCTGAATGCAAAGTGCTACCACGCTCTACACTTCCAGAGCGCGGACGGCGGAACCGATCTTCGGGTCGGCCTGGCCGACGATCACATCTGGGCCGGCGGTGGGACCGTGGCGGGCAACGGCGTGCTCTGTCAGCCCAATGTCCCGACCGAAGAGTGCTTTACGACGCCGCACAAGGATCGTGTGGACGGTGTGGTGCGAGCATCAAAGCCGCTGTCGCACCAGGGGACCCTCATCGAGAATATCTCGGTGCGGTTCGAGGCAGGACAAATCGTCAGGGCGCACGCCACCGCCGGAGAGGATGTCCTGAACCGTTTGATCTCGACCGACGATGGGGCGCGGCGGCTGGGCGAGGTAGCCCTGGTGCCCCACTCGTCCCCCATTGCGCAGAGCGGGATCCTGTTCTGGAACACGCTGTTCGATGAGAATGCGGCCAGCCATATCGCGCTGGGGCAGGCGTACTCGACGTGCCTAAAGGACGGCGAGAAGATGTCGGACGACGATCTGGCGCGACTCGGGGCAAACTCGAGTCTGATCCACGTGGACTGGATGATCGGTTCGGCCGAAATGGATGTGGACGGGGTCCGGGACGATGGGTCCACGGAGCCGCTGATGCGTCGCGGAGAGTGGGTCTAAAGCGGTTCTCCTGTGGGTGTATAGCGAAACCACAGGTCTTGTGGCCGTTTTCCCCAATGAAAACGGCACTCCACACTCTATTCAACTCACCGCAACAGGAGAACCGCTCTAAAGGGAGGCGACCATGGTAGCGGGTGACGGTCTGACCCCAGCGCGGTTGGAGGCCTTCTCGGACGGCGTCATCGCAGTCATCATCACCGTCATGGTCCTCGAACTGAAGGTGCCCGCGTCCGACGGTTTTGCGGGCCTCCGCGAGGTCCTTCCAATGGCTCTGGTCTACCTGCTGAGCTTCGTCCAGACGGGGATCTACTGGGTCAACCATCACTACCTCATCGACGAGGTCGAGACGGTCGGTCATGGCCTCCTTTGGGCAAATCTGGCGTTTCTGTTTTGCTTGTCGCTGATTCCGTTTGCAACGGCGTGGCTGGGACTGAAGGGGCTGACTTCCTTTGCCACGGCGCTGTATGCCGCGACGTGTGCTCTTCCGGGCATCGCGTACAGCATCCTATCGGGGACGGTTCGGCGACGTGCAGGAGCAATGTTGCCCGGGATGCCGACGCGCGAGGCACTCTCGGTCGGGATGTATCTTGCGGCCATTCCGCTGGCGTGGTGGAGGCCCGTGGCTTCGCTTGGATTGATAGCTGTGGTCGCGTTGATGTGGCTTCGGCCGCCGCAGACCGGGGAGCTTGGGTGCACCGACCGGACAGGGAAAGAGCGGCGGCCGGAGCTGTGATGGAGGCGGGCCGGCCTGCGCAGGTGTGCGGGACAGCAAAGGAAATCTGCAGCCTCGACCGGGAGCTCTGGTCGCGAGGCGTCGGCGTAAACTGAAGGCACGATGCGATTGCAGGGATGTGGGACGGCGCTGGTCACACCGTTCGATCGCGCGGGTGCGGTCGATCGGGCGGCGCTGTGCGCTCTGGTCGAGTGGCAGATCGCGAGCGGAATCGAGCTCTTGGTGCCGTGTGGGACGACAGGCGAGGCGTCGACGCTCTCCGAGGCGGAGTGGCTTCGGGCAGTCGAACTGGTGGTCGAAACAGCCGCCGGTCGGGCGGAGGTGTTTGGCGGATGCACGCACAACTCGACGGCCGAGGCGGTAGCACGGGCGAAGAAGCTGGCGGGGGTGCCGGGCTTGACCGGAATCCTGACAGCCAATCCGTACTACAGCCGGCCCGGGCAGGAGGGACAGTATCAACACTTTCGGGCGATCGCGGAGGCGGTCGATCTCCCCGTTCTGCTCTACAACATACCTTCGCGAACGGGGACCAATCTCGAGCCGGCGACGGTGGCGCGCCTGGCGGAGATCCCCAACATCGTTGGGGTCAAAGAGTCGAGCGGAAGCGTAATGCAGATCACAGAGGTCTTGCTGTCCGTGCCGCCGGGGTTCAGCGTTCTGGCCGGGGACGATGCAATGGCGCTGCCGGTGATCGCGCTCGGTGGCTCGGGTCTGATTTCTGTCGCCTCGAATGCGTTGCCAGGCGAGGTGGGCGGCATGGTGCGGTCGGCGCTGGCCGGCGACTGGGCGGCGGCGCAGGCGGTCAATCTCCGATTCTTCCGGCTGATGCAGGCGCACTTTGCCGAGACGAGCCCGGCGCCGATCAAGGCCGTGCTCCAGATGCTGGGACGGTGCGAGGAGACGTTGCGCCTGCCCATGGTTCCCGTCAGCGATGCCCTGCGTGGGCGGCTGCGCGGTATGCTCGAAAATTTGGGATTGGTCGGCAAACCGTGAAAACAGACGGCTCGGAAACCTTGAAACAACGGATCGAGCATTGGTTCGCTTGTGGTGCCGATGCCGTCGGCAGCGCGGAGGCTCAGGCGGCGTTTACCGAGTTGCGCGATGGCCTGGAAGCAGGTCGTCTGCGAGCGGCGGAGCCGGCGAGCGCGAGCCCCTTGGGGTGGCGGGTGAATGCTTGGGTAAAGCGCGGAATTCTGCTCGGGTTTCGCCTGGGAGCGCTGACGGAGATGAGCGGGACGGCGCTCTCGTTTGTCGATAAAGGCACGTATCCCGCGCGGCGATTTTCGGCCGAGGATGGGGTGCGGCTGGTGCCCGGCGGAACGTCGGTCCGGGCCGGGGCGTTTCTCGCGCGCGGCGTGGTCGTGATGCCGCCGGCGTACGTCAACGTAGGCGCATTCGTCGACGAAGGAACAATGGTGGATTCGCACGCCTTGGTGGGCAGCTGCGCGCAGATCGGCAAGGGCGTGCACCTGAGCGCGGCGGCGCAGATCGGCGGCGTCCTCGAGCCAGTGAACGCAAGTCCGGTCATTATCGAGGACGGTGTTCTGGTGGGCGGCAACACCGGCGTCTACGAAGGCACAATCGTGCGGCGGCGCGCAGTGCTGGCCGCAGGAACAGTGCTGACGCGCGGAACGCCGGTCTATGACCTCGTACGGGGAGAGATCTACAAGGCAACCGTGGACCGGCCGCTGATCATTCCGGAGGCGGCGGTCGTCGTTCCGGGGTCGCGCGCAGTGAGCGCGGGAAAAGGCGCAGAGTGGGGCCTCAGCTTGGCAACCCCGGTCATCGTGAAGTATCGCGACGAGAAGACAGAGCTTTCGCTCGTGCTCGAAGAGATGCTGCGCTAACCTCGGTCCCGGCGAGAGCGCAGGCTCTGCCCTGATAGGATAAGAGGTGGATGACACAGGAAAAATTGCAAATAATCCCGCTTGGCGGGCTGGGCGAGTTCGGCATGAACTGCGCCGTGATTCGCTATGGCGACGACATCCTTGTGATCGACGCCGGCCTCATGTTTCCCGAGGACGAGCTGCTGGGCGTCGACATCGTGGTCCCGGACATCAGCTATCTGATCGAAAACCGGTCCAAGGTACGTGGCATCTTTTTGACGCACGGGCATGAGGATCATATCGGCGGTCTGCCGTGGATCTTGTCCGAGCTGAATGTGCCGGTGTACGGCACGGAGTTTACGCTGGCGTATGTGGAGGGCAAACTCGAGGAGCATCGGCTGCTCGAAGACGCCGACCTGATCGAGATGATTCCCGGACAACGGATCACGATAGGTCCGTTTTCGGTGATGCCGATCCATGTGACGCACTCGTTGGTCGACTGCGTGGCGCTGGCGATCCACACGCCGGTCGGCGTCGTCGTCCACACGGGTGACTTCAAGATCGATCTGTCGTCGCCGGACGGCAAATCGTTCGATCTGCAGGCGTTCGCAGAGCTGGGCAAACAGGGCGTGCTGGCGCTTCTGCAAGACTCGACCAACGTCGACCGGCCGGGATACACGCCGGGAGAGAAGGCAGTTCGACCGGCGCTCGACAACATCTTCGCCCGGACGCGGAAGAAGCTCTTCTTCTCCTGCTTTTCATCGTCGATCCACCGCATCCGCATTGCTCTGGAGTTGGCCAAGGCGCACGGTCGCAAGGTTGTGATCATCGGCCGTTCGATGGATAACTCGACCGAGATCGCGCAGGATCTGGGCTACCTCGACATACCTCAAGGCTTGATCATTCATCCAGGCCAGATTCGGGACTTCCCGGCGGAAAAGCTGTGCCTGATGATCAGCGGAACGCAGGGCGAGCCGATGAGCGCGCTGAGCCGGGCGGCGGTAAACAACCACAAGTTCGCCAAGGTCGATCCGGGCGACACCGTGGTGCTGAGTTCGCGGGTGATTCCGGGCAATGAAAAGGCGATCTATCGCGTGATCGACCACCTGGAGCGACGCGACGCCAAGGTGGTCTACGACGATGGAGCGTCGGGGCTGATCCACGTGAGCGGCCACGGGTCGCAGGAAGAGCTGCGACTCATGATCAACCTGGTGCGACCGAAGTTCTTTATTCCGGTGCACGGCGACTATCGCCACCTGAAGCGGCACGCCGAGCTGGCGCAGGGTCTGGGTGTGGTCGAAAAGACGTTTCTGCTCGAAGACGGCGACATCCTGGAGCTCGACAAGGGCAGCGCGCGCAAGAACGGCAAAGTGACCGTAGGCCGCGTTTGCATCGATTCGGGCGGGTCCGCGAGCGACGTGGTCGAGGAAATGATGATCAAGGATCGCAAGCACCTCAGCGAGGACGGTTTTGTGATCCCGATCGTCGCGATCAATCAACACACCGGAAAGCTCGAGAATGCGCCGGAGATCGTGATGCGCGGGTTTGCGGGCGAGGATCAGGCGCTGGTCGCCGAGGCGAAGCAGGTGGTGCAACGTCTGATCGACGGTTCAAACCATGAGGAGAAGGCGGATTACGGCGTGATGAAGGAGAAGATCCGCACGGAGCTGAAGCGATATATTCAAAAGGAGACCAGCCGCCGTCCACTGATTTTGCCCGTGATCCTGGAAATCTGACGCGGCTGGAGCAGGAGTGGGGGAGTTTGTGCCGGAGTTGGTTACATTAGGCGAGATCCGAGCCACGGCGAAGCGCATCGCCGGCGTGGCGACGCGGACGCCTCTCGTGCGCGTCGATCCGGAGCGGCTGCGCGCTGCGGGTGTAGCGCCGCCGCCATTTGAACTGTATCTGAAGCTCGAAAGCGAGCAGCCGATCGGGAGCTTCAAGCTGCGCGGCGCGTACAACCGAATCGCGCAGCTGACGGCCGAGGAGCGCGGGCGTGGGGTGATTACATATTCGAGCGGCAATCACGCACAGGGGGTGGCGTATGCGGCGCGCGCGCTCGGGGGCAAGGCGGTCATTGTGATGCCAAGCAATGCGCCGGAGGTGAAGCGGGCCGCGACACTGGCGCTTGGAGCAGAAATTGTAACGGTCGGGGTTGCAAGCTCGGAGCGTCGCGAAAAGGCCCAGGAGCTCGCAGATCGCCACGGTTACACAATCGTTCCGCCATATGACGATCCTGCGATTATCGCGGGTCAAGCGACATGCGGGCTGGAGGTCATCGAGCAGCTGCCCGAGGTCGATCTCCTGCTTTCGCCCGTGAGCGGCGGAGGTCTCCTGAGTGGCATCGCGACGGCGGTGAAGCTGCTGCACGACGGTGGGCTGACTCGGCCTGGCGTTCAGGTGTGGGGCGTAGAACCGGAGCTGGCCGCAGACGCGGCTGAAAGTTTTCGGACGCGCACACTGGTCGAGTGGCCCGCGGCGATGACCTCCCGCACCATCGCCGATGGCCTGCGCACGCAATCGCTGGGCGCCCTGAACTTTGAGCATACCTTGCAGTATGTCGACGGAATCGTCACGGTGAGCGAGGTCCAGATCCTCGCCGCGACCCGGCTGATCCTGAGCGCCACCGGCCTGGTAGCCGAGCCGAGCGGCGCCGCGACAACCGCCGCTGCGGTGTTTGGCGCGGCAGGTCTCCCCCGAGCGGAAAAGGTCGTGGCCGTGGTGAGCGGCGGAAATATCGATCCGGCGCTGCTGGCTGAGATGCGGGACGAGATCCGGAATCAGGGTGAGGCTGAGCCGTACGCGTCGCTCCGCGTCTAACGGATTGCTATGTCTCTCTTTCGATCGTTTGTCCGCTCTCCTTTTCAGGCGTTTCTGTGCGCAGCGGCGTCCATAATCTTCTTTTCATTGCCTGCCCACGCGCAGGCCCCACCGGAGACCCGCGCCGGCTACAGCAAGGCGGCACGCGCCACCATCATCCACACGGCAAATGTCTACCTCTCGGCCGACGCCGGGTCGCAGAAGGTGTCGGATGTGACACCGGGCCACGAAGTCGTTGTGGTCGAGCACAGCGGTCCCTGGCTAAAGGTATTCGCGAACACCGACGCGCAGGACCGAAACGCGACCGAGGAGACGGCGTCCTTCGGCGAGGAGGAGCATGTCACGCCGTCGTCCGGGTGGATCCGGGACAAGGGTGTGGTTTCGCCTGCAACGCCAAACGGGGATGTGGTGCTGTTTGGGATGGCCGCAAATCTGGAGGACGAGGCCGCCGCTCCGCATGCTCCGGTAGGTGCGGCCGCCGCGGCGCATCTGTTGTATCGCCGAGTGGCCGAGTACTTCCCGCAATCGCCGCTCACGGCCGAGGCGGCGTGGCGCGCGGCCGATGTACGCTGGCAGATCGAGCGACGCGATGCGAGTTCGCTGCCTTCGGCGAAGGAGCAGGAGGCGTACCTCCGGCCGCAGATCCCCGAGACGGAGATGCGCCGGATCATGAAGTCGTACCCGGGCACGAAATATGCGGCGATGGCAGCGTACGACATGCTCGACAACAAGCTGTGCGGCGACTGGCAGGGTCTGCCGAAATGTCCCGAGATGGAGGCCGGGATGTACGAAAAATACGCCAAGCAGTATCCCGACGGACCGCGCACGGCCGAGGCCTTGTACAACGCGACCTATCGCGAGGGCGTGGTGGTCACGATGTATACGGTCGAGGAGAACGCGAAGCGGGCGGAGGGAGCGGCAGCCCGCACCGAGGCGCTGGCGGCCGAGATGCGAGCGCGATTCCCACAATCCGACTACACGGCACGAGCGGTGAGCATCGCGTTTCGCGTGCGGCAGGGCATCGCGATCTACGGGACAGATCGGGATTGATTCGGGATCGGTGCCAAAGCGGGACTCGGTACTGTGACTGGGGTACCGAACGGAGCTCAGACAGGTTGACGGCCGGTTGGCGACCGTCGTTTAGGATGACGGTATGCCGATCCTGAAGGTGATTGCTCTTGCGATTGTGCAAGGCCTTGCCGAACTTCTGCCTGTTTCGAGCTCCGCCCACGTCGTCGTCGCAGAGAAACTGATGGGCCTCGATCCAACGTCGCCCGCCATGACGCTGCTCCTCGTCATGCTGCACACCGGCACCATGTTTGCCGTCATCGCATACTTCTGGGCGACGTGGAAGCGGACGTACTTCGCGAACTCGGACGCGTTCAAGCGCGTGGCCATCCGTCTGGTGTGGGCGACGCTCCTCACCGGGATCCTGGGCGAGCTGCTCGTCAAAGTCATCGAGAAGACGGCCTTTCGCGGCGCTCCCAAGGCGGAGATCGAGGAACTCTTTGGGCGGCTGGACCTGATTGCGCCGGCGCTCTTGTGCGTGGGACTCCTGATCCTCATCGCCGGCCTGCGCGAGCGGCGCTCCGTGCGCGTCGAGGCACGCGGCGAGGCCGAGGATTTCCGCACCACCGTCACCATGCGGCAGGCAGGATGGATCGGTGCGGTGCAGGGGCTTTGCCTGCCCTTTCGAGGATTTTCGCGGTCCGGCGCGACCATCTCGACAGGCATGCTGCTGGGCGCGGCGCGGGAGCGAGCCGAGCGGTTTTCCTTCGCTCTAGCCGTCATCCTGACACCGCCGGTCGTCTTGCGCGAGGCTCTCCGGCTCCACCACGCGTCGCGCTCGGCTGCAGCCAACGGCACCTCGCTCGATCTGCATGGGGCGGTCGTCGGGAGCCTGCTCGGCGCCGTCTTCGCCTTTCTGGCGGGCCTCCTCGCTCTGCGCTGGCTTAGCTCGTGGCTGGAGGCCGGACGTTGGTACCTCTTCGGAATCTACTGCCTGCTGGCGTCAGCGGCGGTCGCCTACCTGCACTGGGGTCCCATGCGCCTCTGAACGGGTATACCGCCAGGACCACCACAGAAGCGGAAGCTGCAACGGCAAACGCAGCCATGCGGCCCAGATCGGCACCCGCGGAAATCGTCCGGGATCGGTGACCATCGTGAGGTTGGCGGGAAAAACCGCAATCAGCAGAAGCACCAGCCCCCATGCGGCCACGCGCCGAGTGGCCGGGAGAACGACGCCAAGCCCGCCCACCATCTCAGCCGCGCCGCTGACAAACACAAGCTCGCGGTGCGCCGGCAGGTACGCGGGCATCATGCGCATGTACGTCGGAGTGGCGAGGAAGTGCAGCAGACCGGCGGCCAGGTAGAAAACACCCATGACCATCGGTCCAACACCGGTGCGCGAGAGTCCCAGATGCGACGGGGACGGCAGGTGGGAACCGGCCGTCCTCAGGGTGGTGTTTCGAATCTTCGCCGCCGTCTACTTCTTGCGTTCGTCGCGAGCGCGCTTCACGTAGTCGTGCGAAATGTTCACGTGGGCCTGCTGCGCCGTGAGCATCTCGCGCACGGGATGGGGGAGGTCCGGCTGATCGAGCGCCTTCTGGTACGTCTGTTTGGCTTCATCTTCGCCCTGCTCGGACGTCTCAAGCAAGGTCAGATCGCCGCCGCCAAGCTTCGCCTTCAGGTCGCCCCAGATGCGGTGCGCCACGGCAACGGCGCTGCCTGACTCGTGGACATCGGCCATTCCCTGCCGGTGCAATTCGTTCTCCAACTCGGCTCGAAACGTCGCGCGCTTCAGCGACTCGGCCAGAAAAAAGCGCTTCAGCGTGTCGTCCTGGAGGTGCTCGCCAATATCGGCAAAACCCTTCTGGCTGTCCTGCAGCGTCTTGATGACAGACAGCAATGTCTCTTCCATCGCCTTATGTTTCACGGAGCCGGACGGCTTTGTTTCGGTTGCCATGGTGCGTGTGTTCCTCAGAGTTTCTTGTATGTTTCCGGATTTCGGTAAAAAAGGTTGGAGCAGGGTCCACCGGCTGTCTGCGATTCTCCTTCGCCGGCGGCAAGCAGGAGAAATCGCGAAAATCCCACGCCCCTGCCAACCATTCCACATTCCTAAGGTCCGCCGGTTTGGCCCACCGGCGGCAGGTTGTAAGCCGATAGATGCAGGTCAGGGCAATGGGTTTGCATCCTGATTCCAAGCTTCTGAAATGCGCCGGAAGCCGCCCGCTCTCTGAAATAATCAGCTCTGCTCGGCAAACTCCATTCGCGAAGTCCGTCAGCCCGACGAGCACGATCCGGACCCTATGAAGAGCTTTCGGCTCCATCTCGCGCCTACCCAGAGCCGCCGTCTCAACGAGCTGCTCGGTCTCCTCGTTCTCGGGGCCGCTGCCCTCGCCCTCCTGGCGATGCTCAGCTATGCCCCGACAGACCCCTCCCTCGACACGGCCGGCGGTGACGCGGCCGGCAGAGCGGCACATAACTGGGCAGGCATCTTTGGCGCATATACCGCGGACGCCATGCTTCAGGCGATAGGCGTCGCCGCCTTCCTTTTGCCTCTGCTGCTCCTCCGTTTAGGAATCTCGTGGCTCCTGTCAAAAGCCGCTGGATCGCCGGTCGCGAAGCTGCTCGGCCTCTTGCTCTGGGTGGCGTTTGCCCCGGCCGCCGTCTGCATGGTCGCGCACGGCTTCTTCTGGCGAGGTCTTCCGCTCGGGGGCGCCGCAGGCAGCATCGTTGCCGATCAACTCGTCCATCTGCTGAATCCTCCCGGCGCCGCTCTGGTCGTCGCCCTGTTTGCCGCCATCTCGCTCTATCTCCTCACCACCTTCAGCTTTGGGACGGCAAACACCTGGTTTGGCGCGCGGTTCGGCTTTGTACAGAAACTCCAGGCGCGGTGGTCGCGCTGGCGAAATCGTCGGCGGCAAACGTCGGAACTCGCCGAGACGGACGGATTTGCGAGCAAGCGCGAACGTGCCGTGCGCCGGCAAAATGCCGAGCCGGCCGCGAAGTCCGCTGCAGCTCCGTCGAATACAACGCTGTTGTCCGGTCTGTTCGGCTGGCTGAGCCGACGCCGCGCACCCCAGCCTCCCGTCGTACCGACGCCCGAGCCGGACGCCGCTGCCGCACCTGAGCCGGTGTCCATGTGGGAGGCGATGCCGCGCACCCTGGTCGACGCGCCGGAGCCGACCGCGCTTGCCACCGCCACCGCCGCTGCCCTGCCCTTTACAGAGGAACTGGCCCGCCGGGCGGCCCCCAAACGCGCCCTCGAAGACCTGTCCAACTTCGCGTCAGAGCCTGCGCCGGAGGAGATTGCAGACCTCCCCCATCGGCCGCCGGAGAAAGTACCGGCCAGCCCAAAGGCAGAACAGCAAGCCGCAGAGTTCTTGTCCGCTCGACTGGAGGCTCAGACCGCCGGCAAGCCGGCCGCCGTGAAATCCAGATCCGCCGCGTCCCCTCCTCTGGCGGCTCCCGCTCCCGAGCCGCTCCCCATCCCTGCCGCCCCCGAGCCGAACGCAATCTCGTTCGGCAAGCGCGCCGACTCCGACCAGGTCGCCGTCGCGATCGTTCCCAAAAGCGTTCGCGGCTACAAGCTGCCGCCGTCCTCGCTCCTCTACCACAGCGAGGAGCATGCGTCCGTGCGAGAAGACGCCCTGCGCGAAGAGGCACGCATCCTGGTGCAAAAATGCGGCGAGTTCGACGTCGATGGGCAGGTGACACAGATCAACCCTGGACCGGTCGTGACAACGTTTGAGTTCAAGCCCGACGCGGGCGTGAAGTATTCGCGCGTGACCGGCCTGGCCGACGATCTCTGCCTCGCGATGGCGGCCGAGTCCATTCTGATCGAGCGGATGCCGGGTAAATCCACAGTCGGCATCCAGGTGCCGAACTCCGAACGCGAGACCATCTGGCTGCGCGATGTGGTCGAGTGCGAGAGCTTTGCACAGTCGAAGAGCCGGCTGGCGATTGCGCTCGGCAAAGACATCAACGGCCGCATCGTCACCGCCGACCTTGCGTCCATGCCGCACGTCCTGATCGCCGGATCGACGGGATCGGGTAAATCGGTCGCGATCAACGCCATGATCATGAGCGTGCTCTTCAAGTCGACGCCCGAGCAGGTGCGCATGATCCTGGTCGACCCGAAGCGCGTCGAACTCGGAATGTACGAAGGCATCCCGCACCTGTTTACGCCCATCATCACGGAGGCGAAGCTGGCCGCAAACGCCTTGCGCAACGCCGTGCGCGAGATGGAGCGGCGTCTCAAACTGCTGGCCCGCCACCATGTCCGCAACATCGACCAGTACAACAAAATGACCGAGAACGCGACGGCCGACATGTTCGAGGATCCGGCCGAACAGGAGCCGCTGCCGTACATCATGATCATCATCGACGAGCTCGCGGACTTGATGATGCTCGACCGCTCCAATGTGGAGGAATCGATCACGCGCCTTGCCCAGATGGCGCGCGCCGTCGGCATCCACCTGGTGCTGGCCACGCAGCGCCCGAGCGTGGACGTGATCACCGGCCTCATCAAGGCCAATGTGCCGACGCGCATGAGCTTCCGTCTCGCGACCAAGGTAGATTCGCGCACGATCATCGATTCCAATGGCGCCGAAAGCTTGCTGGGCCGCGGCGATATGCTCTACCTCCCCCCAGGCACCAGCCGCGTCCAGCGTGTGCACGCGCCATTTGTAACCGAAAAAGAGATCAACGCGGTCACCGAGTTCTGGAAGGCGCAGGGCGAGGCCGAGTATGTCCAGGGCTTCCTCGAAGGCCCGAAGGACGAAGCCGCCGAGGGAGAAACGGAGACGACCGACGGCGACGCGAACGATCCGATGTTTGACGACGCCGTGCGCCTGGTCTTTGAGTTCGGCAAGGCAAGCACAAGTCTGTTACAGCGACGGTTACGTATCGGATACGGCCGAGCGGCGCACCTGATCGACCTGATGCATCGTGACGGTTTGGTGGGGCCGGCGGATGGGTCGAAGCCGCGCGAGCTGTTGAAGCCGGCGAACTGGCTGAAGGAGATGGACGAGGTTATTCGCTAGGGCGCGCCTGCTCGCGAAAGAGGCCGAGTGGCTTGCGGAGAAAAAGGTAGCCCGTGAGGACGCCGGTGGTCTCGATGCCGACGTAGACGGCGACGACGAGGAGCATGCGGCTGTTGGCCCGGGGCGAAGCGCCGCCGTCGGTCAGTTCGCGCCAGACAAGGGCGAGTCCAGCGGCGAGAGCGACCGAGAGAACCAAGGGTATGCGGAAGCGGCGCAGGGTGCGGGAGGGAAACCCGTCAGAGCTCGAGGCCGCTTCGACGAAGCGGTGCGGGATGAGAGCAGCGCCTAACCAACCCATGGGCGCAAACAGGAGAACGATGCCCACGAAGACGGTGAAGAGCTCCCCGGGGAGGGTGCGCCGGAGCTGCTCCGGGTAGAAGAGAAACATAGCGAGAGCGGCGAGCGAGATGAGCCAGGCGCGAGGCCAGAGTCGCGGGACAGTGGGCAGAGCGAGCGTGCAGCCGGCGCGGTAGATGGCGGCCCCAGCCGCTGCGGAGACTGCAGTCATGAGTGCGAGATGGCGTAGGAGCAGATGTCCGGCGGCGAACCCGGCCCAGAGGGACTGGTGCCTGAGCATGGCGACCCAGTCCGCGGCGGTTGTGATGGCGATGGCAAGGGTGGCGATCATCTCTGCGCGGAGCAAGAGGGCTCTGTCAGTTTCGGAGGGGCCAGGCGGAGCATACGACCTGAACGCGCGAAAGAGGATGAGGGCGGCCAGGAAGAGCGCGGCCTGGATCGCGAAGGAGCCGGTGGCATCGTAGGGGTCCTCGCCGAAGGGGTTCAAGGGGCGGAAGAGTGGGTCGTGCTTGCTGTTCTCGAAGAAGAGAAAGAAGACCGCGCAAAGGGCAGAGATCAGGAGGGCGCCGAGTTTGAAGTTGCGTGGCATCGATGGGTCTTGCTCGAAGACGGCGGCTCGGGTTAGAGCGACTTTGGCGACCGGAGCGCAACGACGCCGAGGAGGGCGACGACGAGGACGAGCGCGACCCAGAGGAGGCCGGGGTGGCGT
>CAXUIB010000025.1:11091-20832 GCA_964250945.1 uncultured Acidobacteriaceae bacterium | reverse complement strand
GATCGACGATGTTCAGTTGGTGAGCAAGCGTCTGCACCACCTCGGCGGGAACCGCGACGCCCCGAGACCCCGGTGAAAAGGAGCATGGCCTGTGGCGGTGAGAACGCCACCGGATCGTCGAGGAAGGTCCCCAAGTACCGGACGGTCGACAGTTGCAGAGCAAATCCAAGACGGTTGTGCTCGCCACGGCAACTCCTGACCTCGCTAAGGTCGTCATCGCTCAGATGAAAGAAGCGGCTCAGTTGGTCGGGTGTCGGTGAGGTGCCATACCGCCCATAGTTCTCCCGCTGAGACGGGGTGAGAAAGCTGATCGGCATGACGGTCGGGCGGGGTGAAGCTCGGCCTCTCTCAATAGGGCAAGCTCCAGCGAGGGGGAGCCGGAGCCATCCAAACTCCTATCACTGATCATCTCCCGCTCAAATTGAGCGATGGCGCCGAGCACCGTGAGCATGAGTTTGCCGGTGGGCGTCTGAGTGTCCATGCCGAGGTTGAGGATGCGGACGCCGACCCGCTTGAGTTCCAAGGCCTGAAGGATGGTCATCAAGTCGGGCACGGAACGGGCGAGCCGGTCCAGCTTGGCAACCACGAAGATGTCGTTCTCGCGAACATACCTTCGGCGGCTAGCTTGAGGACGCTGTTTCTGCGTTGAGCCTCGATGGGTTTGCGGCCCTTGTAGCGGCCTTCGGATTTGGCCTTGGCGATTCCCTCCCGTTGCCGTTCGAGCATTCCACATGAGCCGCCATCGCCGCCCAGCTCGGCGTCGGCGAAGCCACCGTCTATCGAATCCTGGCTTCCGCAAAGGCCCAGACCCACTAAGCGGACTTTCCGTCCAATTGTTCCAAAGACCCCGAAAAGGCGAATAGTTCATCCAAAGCGAGCGCATAGGTACGGCAAGTTTTCAGCGACGTCACTGAACCAGCACCATCTGTTTCAGCAGGCCCTGACCCTCGGTGAGTGCACCGCTGCCGCCGGGCGCTTTCAATCCACCCAGGCCAAGCTAACAGTAGATCGCTCCTGACGCCTCGGCACAGGTATACGCCAAACAGCGTGAGAAGAATACGTCACGCATTGTGAAAAGCAAAAGGTTAGGGTCGGCGTCGGGGAACAGGTAGCCGCACGAGGCGCAATGCGTCGAGTACCACGCGGCGAGATCGAGCGGCGACGAGAGGGGAAGCCCAAAGCCGTGACAGATTACGACAGCGGCGGCAGACTGGATGAAAATCGCCGCGGATCACAGTAGAGGTAGGTTCCCCATTCCGCTGAGTGCAGGCCGACAGCGGCGCTTGGCTACGCCATTACTGCCTTTGTCCGCCTCACGTGCGAGGGGAACCGTTACAGGCAGTTCCTCAAATTCCTACCCTCGCTCCAAGCCGTGCATGAATGCCATCACCCGACCGGCGGTGACGCGTTCCTCTTGAAGGTGATGCTAACGTCCACGGCCGAGTTGGAGACGCTCATTGAAAGTCTGCTTCCGTACGGAAGTCCGACGACCAGCATGGTGCTCTCGAAGCCTCTCGAACGTCAGCCAACGTTGACTTTCTTGAAGAGCATTTAGCTCCATTGCCTTCGAGCAGAGCGAAATATCTACGAGTTCAATACGGACACAGTATCCAACTCTGCCCCACGTGCATCGTCATCCCCTCTTTCGGACAGCCGAGGGAGGCTGCCGCTGACCTTTGTCAGAACGGAGGCGAAGTCTTCCGGCAGGACGTCATTGCGCCAGGCCACATGCTGATCAGGGCGAATCAGCGTAAATCTTGCCTGGTACCGCGGCCGCAAACGGTAGTCATTCAAAGGCAAAATCCGCAGCGGCAAACCCAGCGAGGTCGCGGTTGCCTGGGCGTTTGTTACGTCGTGTTGAACTTCCGGGCCGAGGATAAGCAGCGTGAAGCCCTCGCCGAAGTGATCGTAGAGAGAGGTGCCGTCGCCTAACCAGAGGTGTGGCGCCACGCATCCCGGGTACGCGGAAGGCCGATAGATCATCGCATTCGCAGCTGGCGCCGGTGTGCCTTCGTCGGGGATGAGAACGGGCGAATCGGCATAGCGGTAGCCAAGCACGGCGCCGAGCGTCTTGAACTCTCGCAGCTTGGCCGCGAAGATGACGTCGCCCGCTTCACGCCGGGTCGCATCGCCTGTCGGACCAGGCTCTTCGAGTCCGGGAAGTGCGAGATGATTGCCCAGCGCCCCATAGTTGGCAACGGCTTCTTCGATGATCCACTGGTGTACCGGGCGGCGCTCCGGCTCATAGCTTGCCAGCAGATCCGGGCCGCCCCAGCCGCCCAGCGTTGCGGCCATCTTCCAGCCCAGATCCACCGCGTCCGCAATGCCCATGTTCATGCCGTAGCCGCCAAACGGCGGATGGAGGTGACAGGCGTCACCGGCGAGAAAAATACGGCCCTTCGCATACCTGTCGGCGATCAGGCTGTGCGCGATCCAGGGCGAGGTGCCCAGGATCTCCATCTCGAAGTTCAGACCGGTGGCGCGCCGGATCAGCGCCTTCGGGTCGATGTCCTCGGGCTTGCCATCGATCCTCGTCGCAATGAAGTACCAAAGATCCAGACCCTCCATGGGTCCGAGCAGGGAAGGCGCCTCGCCGTTGATCATCCAGTACATGATCGCGGGCCCGTGGTGATGCAGTTTGGCCAACTCGGGCGCGCGAAACTGCACGTTGTAGTTCTGGGCAAGATTGCGCTTGCCTTCCATGGTCGCGCCGATCAGATCGCGCACGGCGCTGCGAGAGCCGTCGGAGCCGACCAGGTACGCGCTTCGGTAGGTGGTGTCCTCGCCGGTGAGGCGGTCCCGCACGGTGGTGGAAACGCCGTCTTCATCCTGGTGACCGCTGAGAAATGTGGTATTGAAGCATATCTTGACCCCGGGCAGCGTCACCGCATGCGCGCGCAGCACCTCTTCCAGCACATATTGCGGGATCCACTGCGCCGACTCCGAGTACAAGTCGTTGCGCTCCGGAGCGCAGTTGAACGCGTTCTCGATCTTGGTCAGCTGAGGACCGTTCAGGCGCGTCGCAAAGATGACGTCCGCAGGGTATTCCAGGGGGAGCTTAGAAGCAGCGCGCAGGTTCTCGGCGATGCCCCAGCGGCGCAGCTGTTCGCGCGTCCGGACGTTGGTGGTCTTTGCCCGCGGATTCAGGCCCACGCGATCGTTCTGCTCGACCACCAGGCAGCCGACGCCGCGGCTGCCCAACTCGATCGCAAGCGATAGCCCAACCGGGCCCGCGCCGACGATCAGCACATCTACATGTCGAAGTTCCGCCATCGCCACGCGCTTCCTTGGGGGTCGCTTACGAGGCCGCGACCAGATCGGCCGCGAGTTCCGCCGCAGGGTTCTCGGCCTCGTAGTTCATGACGAAGTCCTTGGGCACGTCCGGGCCCCAGACATAGAGCGAGTCCTCGGCCGGGTGATCGCCGGCGTCCCAGTCGCACGTGACCGGGATGTAGTCGATGTCGGACGAGTACTCGCAGTAGCTGCCCCAGGGATCGCGAACATAGTGGAAGTAGTTGGACCCGAGCACATGGCGTCCCAGACCCCAACCGGCGCTGAAGCCCTTGTCCGCCATCTGCATGGCGCCAAGACCGACCAGATGGACGTTCGCCAGATCCCAGCTGACGTGATGAAAGCCGGGCGCCGAGGATTTCGCGAGCGCGATCATGTGGTGGTCGCTGCCATGGATGCCGTGCAGGAAGGCGATGCCGTCCCCCGATCGGTCCGAAAGCCGAAGTCCGAGCGTGCGTCCGTAAAAGTCGATCGCGCGACGGACGTCTGTCGAGAAAAGCAGAATGTGAGCCATGCGGCGAGGTTGCACCTGTTCGGCCAAACGACGGTACGGCGCGCCCCGCACACCGCCCGGAACGGATGCCATCTCGAAGCTCATCTTTTGGTCGGGGGAAGACTTTTGGGCCACCTTGACCTCGATCAGGATGTTGTCCGGATCGGCGAACCAGAAGCCGTCCGAGGCGAAACCGGGCGGCGGGTCCAGCAAGCCGATGCCCTGCGACTCAACGCGGCGACGCAGCGGATCGAGATCCTCCTCGAAGGCGCCGAAGGAGATGTACTTCAGCTTCTTGGAAGCCCCTTCGGTCAGCATGCCCCAGCGGTGCGGGTTGCCGAACGTGGTGAGGCCGAGCTGGTTGCCGTCCGCTTTGAGATCCAGCCCAAAGGCCGCGTAAAAGTCCTCCGCCAAGCTCATCTTCGGCACGGTAATGCTGAAGTGATCGAGCGAATGGACACCAAGTTCGCCTGCGCGCTTGGGGGCCGGGGTGAAGCTTCGGATCATGGTCATGACGCACCTCCTCGAAGACGGCTTAGATCGCCGTCGATTTCGACGTTTCCTGCTGTTGAATGGGGTTTCGCAGAAGCCCAATGCCTTCGATTTCCACCTCGCATACATCGCCGGGCTTCATGAAGAGTTTGGGGTTGCGTGCGACGCCCACACCGCTCGGCGTTCCCGTGACGATCACGTCTCCCGGCTTGAGCAGCATGGCGTCGCTGAGCAGCGAGACCAGGGTCGCCACATCGAAGATCATGTCCTCGGTGGAGGCGCTCTGCACCACCTCACCGTTGAGCCGCGTCGTCAGATGAAGGCCTCGCGCCCCCGACGGAAGCTCGTCCGCCGTGACAAACGCCGGGCCAAACGCACCCGTTGCATCGAAGTTCTTGCCGATGGTCCACTGCGCGGACTTGAACTGATAGTCGCGGATGGACGCATCGTTGAAGATGGAGTAGCCGGCCACGTGCTCCAGCGCGCGCTCCCGGGCAATGGTTCTGCCCGGCTTGCCGATGATGGCCACCAACTCGCCCTCAAAGTCCAGGTCGTTGGAGACATCGGGTCGGACGATGCGCGCTCCATGCCCGATCAGACTCGACGCAAAGCGGCTGAACAGGGCGGGGTAACCCGGCGCCTGAAATCCACTCTCTGCCGCGTGATCCTTGTAGTTCAGGCCTACGCAGACGATCTTCTCCGGCTGAGCAAACGGCGGCAGGTACTCAATCTCCGCCGGATCGATCCGTTCGCCCCCCAGCAAGCGATCCGACGTCCGCCGCAACGCGTCCTGTTCCCCGACAAGCAGAGATGCAAGATCGGGCACAGGCTCACTCTGAGCCGATGTGCTCCCAAAGAGCTCGCCATCTTTCAAAGCACCCAGCGCAGACACGCCGTTCCGCCGGTAAGACACAAATCGCAAAGCTTCACTCCAGGGCTCGTGATGAAAGACGTGCGGTTTGCCGGTCGAGCCCGAAACGAGCCCAAGACAGGCCAGGACAGGAGCCGCACGGCTCTCGCGAGCCAGCTTCTCGCGCGAGCAGAAACCGAACACGTTCGCAGATAAAGCCTGCGCGTGTGGGTACATGGTTGTCAAGATCGATCTTCAATGCGCACAACCGGTTGGGTGCTTACCTCCGAAGCAGACGTTCGGCACCGAAAGCGCTGCCGTTTTTGTGAGCCGCCTCTACCGGCGCAGCGGCTCCCCCTACGTCCGGCGCCCCTTCAAACCCTCCATCTGCAGCCTCAAAATGCGCTCGAAGTCGCGCTGTCCCGTGCGCCAATCCGGATGTTCGGCCGATGCCAGCCACCATCGCAACGCCCCGGAAAACGAGAAGAAGATATGCTGCGCGATCACCTCTGCGCCTTCGGCGGAGCCAACCTCCCCGCTCCTCTGCGCCGCCCGCACCATCTCTTCGAGCCCACAAAGCAAGCGACCGCGAATGCCCTGATATCGCTCCAGGTGCATGCCCGGGCTTTGCAGCAGAATCTCGCTGAGCAGGATGCGGGCTAGTACGGGTTCGCCCGCGAACAAACGGTAGTGCGGCTCTGTGACGCTGAGAATCTTCGCGTCGAAGCTCTGCCAGGTCCGCGGCGCGGCCAGAGCTTTTTCCGTGACCGAATCCATCTCTTCGTTGAAGATCAGGTAGATCAGATCGCGCTTGTCGCTGATGTAATTGAACAGCGTGCCAAGACCCAGGCCGGCAGATGAGGCGATCTGCCGCAGGGTCGTAGCGTCGTAGCCCTGCTCGGCAAACAGTTGGCGCGCCGCCAGCATGATGCGGTCCTGCCGTTCCAGCTTGGAGCGCGCACGGACACCGGCTTCTTTGGGTTGCTGCTTGCGCTGCGCGGGTGGCTCCGGTGGGGCTATCGGCACAGGATCTCCTCGGAAGCCTCTAGTCTACGCTGGAGGCTCGGCGCGCAGCACCACGGCCATCCCCATGCCGCCACCGATGCAGAGACTGGCCACGCCGTACCGCTTGCCTCGGGAGCGCAGCGCATAGAGAAGGCTCACCACCACGCGCGCACCGGACGCTCCGATGGGATGGCCCAGAGCGATCGCTCCACCGGCAGGATTCACCTTTGCCGCGGGCAGCGCCAGATCGCGGCAGACAGCGATCGACTGTGCGGCAAACGCTTCATTCAACTCAAATAGGTCGACGTCGCCGATCGCCAGACCGGCGCGCCGCAGAGCCGCGGGGACAGCGGCACTCGGTCCCAGACCCATCACCGCCGGATCCACGCCGACCGTGGCATGGCTCACGATCTCGGCCAACGGCGTCAGCCCATGCGTCGCGGCGTACGCCTCCGTGCAGAGCGCGACCGCCACCGCGCCATCGCTCAAACAGCTCGCGTTGCCGGCCGTTACGGTGCCTTCGGGCGTGAACGCCGGCCTTAAACGTGCGAGCGCTTCAAGACTGGTGTCGGACCGCACGCCTTCGTCTTTGTCCACCAGAACAGGACCTTTGCGCGACGGCACCGTCACCGGCACAATCTCCGCGGCGAAGGTGCCGTCCCGTTGCGCCTGCGCGGCACGCTGATGGCTCTCGAGAGCAAACGCGTCCTGCTCCTCGCGACCGATCCCGTACTTCGCGGCAACATTTTCCGCGGTGATGCCCATGTGGTAGTGGTGGGTAGGATCGGTGAGACCATCGTGCAACATGCTGTCGAGGAGGCCGGTGTTGCCGAACTTATGCCCGGCGCGCATGCCTTCGATTAGGAACGGGGCCCGCGACATAGCCTCCATGCCGCCCGCAACGTACAGCTCTTCGTCCCCCGCGCGCATGGCCTGCACGGCGCTGACGATGGCCTGCAGGCCACTGCCGCAGACCCGGTTCACGGTCTGGCCCGGCACATGGTCTGGCAGACCGCTCGCCAAAGCCACCTGGCGCGCGGGGTTCATGCCTTGTCCTGCCTGCAAAACGCTGCCCAGCAGCACATCGCTGACATCATCTGCCGGCAGGCCACGCAATACCTCCTTCACCACCGCCGTTGCCAGCGTGACGGCAGAGATGTCCTTAAAAGCTCCCAAAAAGGAGCCGATGGGCGTGCGTCGTGCAGAAACAATGACGATCTTCATAAAACACACCTTGAGTTTGAAACTACGCGATGGAGGCTTCCGTCGCTGCCTCCACCTGCTCGCGGGTCACGCCCGGGGCAAGCTCCACGAGCGCGAAACCGGCATCGGTTACATCGAGCACACACAAATCGGTGATCACCCGATGGACGACTGCCTCGCCCGTCAACGGGAGGCTGCAGCGGCGGAGCAGCTTGGGGGCGCCGCCCGGAGCCGTATGTTCCATCAGCACAACGACGCGGCGCACGCCGGACACCAGATCCATCGCGCCCCCCATGCCCTTGACGCGCTTGCCGGGGATCACCCAATTGGCAAGGTCCCCTGTTTCGGCGACCTGCATCGCGCCCAGGATGGCAAGATCGATGTGCCCGCCACGGATCATGGCAAACGAATCGGCGCTGGAGAACGTCGCTGCCCCGGGCAGATACGTCACGGTCTCCTTGCCGGCGTTGATCAGATCGGCGTCGACCGCGTCTGGCAGAGGGTACGGCCCCAGCCCCAGCAGACCGTTCTCCGACTGCAGCGTTACCACCATGCCGGCCGGGATGTAGTTGGCGACCTGCGTCGGCATGCCGATGCCGAGGTTGACATAGAAGCCGTCGCGCAGCTCTCCGGCCGCGCGTTGGGCCATCTGTTGGCGGGTCCAGGCCATGGCGCTACCCCTCCCTTGTTGTGACTTTTTCTATGTGCCGCCCGGGCGCGGGATTGTGCACCAGACGCTGCACAAAGATGCCCGGCGTATGGATCTCGTCAGGGTCAAGTTCCCCCGCCTCAACCAGGATCTCGGCTTCGGCCACCGTCACCCTGCCGCACATGGCTACGTTAGGGTTAAAGTTCCGCGCGGTGTACCGGTAGATCAGGTTGCCATGCGTGTCGGCCTTCCATGCCCTAACCAGCGCGACGTCGGCGCGAATGGCTCGCTCCAGCAGGTACATCTTGCCGTCGAACTCCTTCTGCTCCTTGCCCTCCGCCACGACCGTGCCCACACCGGTGCGGGTGTAAAACGCCGGGATGCCGGCTCCACCGGCGCGCATGCGTTCGGCCAGCGTCCCCTGGGGGCAGAACTCCACGTCAAGCTCGCCCACGAGATACTGGCGTTCGAACTCGGCGTTCTCCCCGACATAGCTCGAGATCATCTTGCGGACCTGACGCGTTCCCAGCAGCACGCCCAGACCCACGCCATCGATCCCGGCATTGTTGCTGGCAACGGTTAGGTCACGTACGCCGATCTCGTGCAGACCCATGATCAGCATCTCCGGGATGCCGCACAGACCGAAGCCGCCGATGGCCAAAGTCATGCCGTCACGCACCACGTCAGAAAGCGCCGCGGCCGCGCTGGGGTGAAGCTTGTTCACAAACGTCATCTTTTCCCGATTCCGATGATTCTTCTGCTTCCAGCCTACGCGCCCGCGACGCCCCAGGCTTGGCGCCCGAGGCTTAAGGGGTAGCGTTCCCATGCGGATGTGAGATGGCCGGCTCCGCCGCCACATGCGAGGCGACCCGTTTTTTCAAGCCTTCCAGATCGCCCTTGGCGTAGTACCTTCCGCCGCGCACGACCGCGTCCACCGTGTGCAGATTGGCCACGCGTTCGAGCGGATTCTTCTCCAGCAAAACCAGGTTGGCCGCTTTGCCTTCTTCCACCGTGCCCGCCGTCGCCTCATGGTGCAAGAACCTCGCGCCATCGAGCGTGGTCATCTGCAGCACACGGAGCGGCGATAAACCCGCCTGGTCCAACAGATCGAACTCCTGGTGCAGAGACACCCCCGGAATCACCCATATGCCGCCGTAGTCGCTCCCGGCCAGCATGGAAACTCCCGCCTCGTCGAAGGTCTTGGTCATGCGCAGCTCCGCCGCCAGCAGCTGCTTCAGGGTGCCGCGCATCTCCGGTGTGACCTTCGCCGTAAACTGCTGCGCCACGCCCGTCCAATAGCCGCGAACATCGCGCGGGATATACTCGAGCTCCGGCGCTTGCGTGAACCTGGCGTCGTCGGCCTGCTGCATGGTCTCGAGCCGGATCAGGGTCGGTACCTGCCATGTGTTGTTGGTCACAAACACCTGCGCCAGCGCCTTGCACTTGCCCTCGTTGTAGGTATCGAGCAACTTTTGCGTGCGGCTTAACGCCTCCGGGTTGGCCATCACGCGGCCAAGCGTCGGGCTTGCAATCATCAGCCGACCCATCTTAGCCACGGCCTCGGGCGGCATCTGGGGCGGCGGCGGCTGGTGGGCCATCGCCTCGCGAATCTGCGTCTCCGCGACCGAGCAGCTGATCAGCTGCATATCGGCGGGGCCGAGATGCTCGATCGCCCGCATCCCCGCCTTGGGGGCGGGCCCCGCGGCCCCCCCCGGGCGGGGTGGCCCCGCGAGGTGCGGACCGGCGGGGTAGCGGGGG
>CAXUIB010000025.1:0-11081 GCA_964250945.1 uncultured Acidobacteriaceae bacterium | reverse complement strand
GGCCGCCGGGCCCACCCCGGGGGAGATGTGCCCAGCATAGGTCAGACCCTGCTTCGTAGCGGCTTCGAGCGCAACAAAGAACACCTCCGGCGTCACATCGATGGTCTTGATGAAGTCCGCGCCCTCGGCCTTTTGCCGGGCCACCTCGGCCTTGGCCGCATCCGCTGTTCCAGCGTTGGCGCGCGTCAGAATCTGCCCTGGCATCTCGAGCAGCTCGGGTGCATCCGAAGGCGGCATCAGCTTGCCTTCCTTGCGCAATGCAAGCAGCCTCGGCGAGCCAGACATCTGCCGCACCCCCGTAATCCCATACGCCAGCATCAGCGCCAAGCTGTCTTCCGCATGCGCGTCATCAAGCGCATGCATGTGCATGTCCAGAAAGCCGGGAACGATGTACCGTCCATGCGCCTCGATCACCTGCGCGGAGCCGGTCTGAGAAATCTGCCCCGTGGGAACAATGCGGCTGATCTTTCCGCCCTCGATCACAACCGCCATATCCGGGGAAAGGGCGCCGGTGTGCGTGTTCACCACCGTTACCCCCTTCAGCACAAGGCCGTTGTCGACGGTGAGCGGCTGGGCGTGGGCAAACGGTGCGGCAGAAAGCGCCATGGCAAGAAACCTCCGGAGCGTAGCTGTGCGTAGCCTGCGTACAAAGGGATGCAGGACCTTCGCCTCCCCGTCCTGTAGTGCGAAAAATCTGAGCTTGTTCACCAAAGCACGATGACGGATCGAGAGAAGCCTGTCAAGCTGAACTTACACCTCTGCTCTTTCAGCGAGACAGATCGCAACATCCCAGGCCTCCGAGCCTCCAGCATAGCTGCCCAGCTTTGACGGCCTTTCAGGTGAATGGCTATAGTGAACACGTTCGCCCGATCTGGGCGGTCCAACCACGCGGGCGAGCGAACGGCGCACGCGTCTATGTGGCGGAGCATACCGTCCGCGCCTCCGTTTCGTCGAGCACAAGAGGGGAAAATCATGGCACAAGCCACAGGGCTCGCGGGATCCATCCCTGCTGAGGACGACGCTGACCTCGGCCTCGACCCTGGCATCGATCACGACTGGCCCGCGGTGGCTGCTTCAGCGGTTTGCCTTGTCTTTTCTGTCGGCACCATCCTGCTCTACTCCTTTGGCGTCTTTGTATGGCCTTTGGCGCATACCTTCGGCTGGAACCGGACGCAGATCTCCGGCGCCGTCACCATAGGCCAATATGCTTTTGCGCTCACCTCGCCCTTCTGGGGCATGCTGGCGGACCGCTTTGGCCCGCGCAGGATCGTGCTTCCATCCGTGGTGGGACTCGCGCTCGGTGTGGCCTCCCTGGCGTGGTTGACCCCGCACCTTTGGCACTTTTATCTGACCTTCGCGCTGATCCCAGTGATCGGCGGAGGAGCCTCCCCGCTGGGGTATGGCGCAATTCTGGTGCGTCGCTTTGAGCGCCGGCTGGGCCTGGCGCTGGGCCTGGCGCTGATGGGGGTCGGACTCGGCGCGACCCTGCTTTCGCCGCTCGCACAGGCTCTTGTCGGTCATCTCGGGTGGCGGTCTGCCTATGCCGTCCTGGGCGGGCTCACGCTCCTTTTGACGCTTCCGTCGGCAGCCATTGCCAGCCGCCATACGCGCAGACCGGCTGCAGCGCGCCGTCGGGCGACGTTTGCCTCCATTCTGCCGCTCCTGCGCACCCGAGCGTTCATCCTCATGTGCGTCGCCTTTGCTCTGGCAGGCCTGGCCAGCGTCGGCATGCTGGCGCATCTGGTTCCCATGATGATCGATCGCGGCTTTGCACCGCCTGCCGCAGCCAGCCTGGCCGCCATCACGGGAATGGCGGCGATCGTCGCTCGCGGCGGCCTCGGTTTCCTGCTCGATCGACTCTTCGCTCCGCGTGTCTTCGTCGGCGTCTGCGGCGTCGGCGCCGGTGCGGCCCTCCTGCTCGGCTACGGCCGGACACCGCTGCCCAGCTACGCCGCGGCGCTTCTGCTCGGTCTTGTAGTCGGGGCCGAGGTCGACTTCGTCGCCTATCTCGTCCGGCGCTACTTCGGGCCAGTTGCGTTCGGCCGGCTGTATGGCATCGCCTTCGGCTTGTTCATCCTCGGCTCGGGAACCGGCCCCTTGTTGCTCGGCATCAGCTTCGACCACTTGGGCGGTTACAAATCCGGCCTGCTTCTGTTTGCGTGTTTGTTCGCCGCCGCCGCCGTCGTCGTTTCAGCGATGCCCCGGTACAGCGCCAACGAACCGAACGCGGTGTAGCAACGTGCACCGAGCTGCGAGAGTTGCCCCGGCCGGACGACGCCCGAGCAGAACACCGATGGCCAACGCAACGGCGCTGTTTCCGCCACGAGGAAACGTTTCCAAAAATGTCCCTTGACAAGCCATCCGCAGAACGCGCAGGCTTTTCTCGCAAACATGTTCACGTTTCGGCCAATGTACGCACCCTGCACTCGAGTCCTGGCCTACGATGTCCCGTTTTGTGCCAATGTGCCAGATTGCCTCTTCTCGCAAGCCGTCCTGCGATCTCACGACCGGGCTGTGTTGGGCACGATGCCAGAGGCTTTCCGCCTTGCGAAGGTCAGAAACCAAGCCACGACAAACCGCGCGGATTCCGACGAATGTGAATCCGCTCATAAATTGCTGTCTCTCCAGCCGGATCGTCTGGAGAGGAAAGAGCCGAGCCGAACATCATGATGAAACGTTTGCTGTGCGCCTCCGTTGCCTTACTGCTGGGCTGGCTCGTCCTAACCTTTCCTGCGATCTCGATGGCACAGGGCACATCAGCCGTGGTGAGCGGCTTTGTCACCGATTCGTCAGGCGCCAAACTCCCCGGCGCCCTCGTGACGTATACCAACGTAGCAACAGACCTCTCCGGTACGGCAACGACCAATGGCGATGGGCTATATAGAATCTCCGGTCTATCGGCCGGCACATATAAGGCAACAGTGGCTAGCAACGGTTTCAAAACAGAGGTAAAGGAGGGAATCGATCTCCAGATTGAAGAGCAGGTCTCCGTCAATTACACCTTAGAGGTCGGCTCTGCTAGCGAGAGCGTGACGGTCCACGCCGATTCCTCGATCCTCGAGACGCAGTCCCCAACTGTGAGTCAGGTCATTGAAGGTCGGCAGGTGCAGGACACGCCGCTCAACGGGCGGAACACGATGAACCTCGTGGCTCTTACGCCAGGCGTGGTGGCTCAGGGCGGAACCCAGGGTGCGGCCAGCAACAACGTACTTGGTGGTGGATTTACTAACTCGTTCAGCTTCGGCAACTACTCCATCGCCGGCGGTCTCGCCAACCAAGGGGCGGTCTACTTAGATGGAGCTCCTATGAACACCTTTCAAGGTAACTTGCTTGCGTTTGTCGTTACACAAGATTCAATCCAGGAGTTCCGCGTTGAGTCCAGCGTCGTCAACCCGCAGTATGGAGACTTTTCCGGCGGCGTTATCTCTTTTGGAACAAAGTCGGGTTCTAACAAGCTTCATGGCACAGTGTATGAGTATCTGCGAAACACTATCTTCGACGCAAACACGTTTTTCCTAAACAACGTCCATCAACCCCGCCCCCAGTACATCCAGAATCAGTTCGGCGCAACGGTCGGTGGGCCGGTTATCAAAGATAAGGCGTTCTTCTTCATCTCCTACGAGGGCTTCCGGCAGGCGCAAGGTGTAGCGAACCTTGGTCGGGTTCCAACCCCCGCGGAGTTGGGTGGTGATTTCACGGCTGATCCAAAGGTGATCAATCCTGTCCCAGTGCTTGGACCGATGATCGCTCCCGGCGTCTACGCTTCCGCCACCTACAAACAAGCGCAATGCGGGGGTGTGCTCAATAAGTTCTGTATCGGCGCCCCCGTCAATCCGGGCGATGCAGTGGCCGATCCTACAGCAGTTTATCTGGCGAATACGCTGCACTACTTCCCGCTTCCCAATACTCAAAACGCCGGGCCGGCTTTTAACTATTCGCAGAACGGCAGAGCTGCGGCGCACACCAATCAATACACGGTTCGGTTCGACTATAGCTTGAACACAAAAAACAAAGTATTCGCTCGATACACTCGCTTCGATCGGGCTCAACAAGGCACGCAGTTCTTCAACAACCTTGTCGGACCTTCGAGCACAACCGCCGTCGGCGCAACTGTGAATCAGTACGTGCTGGGAGATACCGTCACCCTGAATCAGACTTCGGTCCTCGATCTTCGGCTATCCGCGATGCGCTTCTTTGCCTATCTGGTTCCCGTGAATCAAAACGTGAACCTGGCCGGATTGGACAATGGAAACCCTGCAGGCTTCTGGGCGGCAGCTGCATCAGAAATACCTCCATACTTCCCCGCCATCTCCATCACAAACAACGTACCTTATCCCTATATCGGCGTGGATCAATATGCGCAACAGCCGATGAACGTCTACACCTTGTCCGGCACGTTCTCAAAGGTGTTAGGAAAACACTTGCTGAGCTTCGGCGGCGAGGTTCGCCAACAGGAGCAATATTTTCAGAACCTCCCATTCACCTCGGGCTTCTTTGTCTTCGCGGGAACGAACACCTCCTGCATCCCGAGTGCGACACCTACGACGGTTACATTCAAGGATGCCACTCGCACCGTGCTCAGCAAGAGCTGCAGCGGACCACCGGTCATCCCGGGATCAGGCGAAACTCCCATCGCCGACTTCCTCTCAGGTCAGTTCACGGCAGCACCGGTTGGATTTCAGACCACCGATAAGCCGAGCACCATCAACCACTATGCCGGTATGTTCGCGACCGACACCTTTTCCGTATCGCCTCGTCTGACCATCACCGCGGGTCTCCGGTACGAGCTTCCTGGCGGCTATATAGAAAAGCATGACAATAATGCGGTGATCCTTCCGCAACTCGCGAACCCTCTGGTTCTGGTGAACTCTTCCGCTTATTCCAGTCGAAGCGACCTAGAAAACCACCTTACCTTGTTTTCGCCGCGTGTCGGAGCGTCCTTCGCCCCCTACCCTGGCACCACCGTGCGGGCCGGATATAGCCTAGCCTATCTCCCCATGGATACCGTTTATAACGCGGGCCCCTACGGTTCTTCCGTCAACACGCCGACGACCTTTGTTCCACCTTCCTATCTGCTCAGCGCTCCACTTGGACTTCAGTCCAACGGATCTGCCACAACGACTATCATTCAGCCACCTCAACGAAGGTACGGCAACCAGCCGTCCCTCTTCTACGGTCAGTCGATCAGCGGCCGTGAGCCATACTCAAGCTTCCCCTACCTGCAACAGTGGAACGCAAATCTGCAGCAGGCGTTTGGCGCAAGCGCTGCCGTGCAACTCGCCTATCTAGGAGCGCGTGGAGACCATCTTCCTATCTACGGCAGCATCGATATCAACCAGCTGCCAGACAAGTATGTCGGTGAGTCGCCCTCGGCCCTCAGCCAATCGCAACGTCCGTATCCACTGTTCCAGAATGTCAACATCTACTCACCGTATGTCGGTGATTCGTACTATCACTCACTCCAAGCAACACTTACAAAAAACTTTGCTAGTGGGGGAACCATTTTGGCTAACTACAGTTGGTCGAAGTTCACGGGAAATAGTGAATCGACCAACGCTCAGGTGGAAAGCCACAGCCAAGGCGTCATCCAGAATTACAATAACCTGCGCGGCGAGAGATCCTACCTTAGCTTTGATGTGCCGCAACATCTTGTAGTCAGTTATATCCTCGACCTTCCTTTCGGTCGCGGAAAGCGATTCCTCGGAGCTACAAGCAACGTAGTGAATGGGATTGTTTCAGGTTGGGATGCAAGCGGTATCAATATCTTCGAAAGCGGCTTTCCCCTCGCCATCGTGTCTACAACCAATGCCCTCTCCGGTGCTTATGGGGCTGGTACCATCCGTCCCAATGTAGTCCCCGGTTGCAATAAGAAGATCAGCATAGGCTACGTACAAGCGGCAGAGACGCAGCGGCCCGTCCTTAACTCTGCCTGCTTCACAACGCCGGGACCCACCAGCTTTGGAAACCAGCCTCGCACAGATGGTCAACTGCGCGCGCAGGGCGTGGACAATTGGGACTTTTCCGTCGGCAAAACCATCCCGATTCACGAAGCACTCAATTTCGTCTTCCGTGCGGAGGCATTCAATGTCACCAATCGCGTGCAGTTTGGCGATCCGCTTCTCACCAACTCCAGCGCCGCCTTTGGCGACCTGACCACTCAGGTCAATCAACCGCGATCTTTCCAATTCTCGCTCCGTTTGAACTACTAGTTGGCTTCGAGCAACCACCGCATCCTCCCCTCTGCCGGGCGCGCCTGGGTCGCACCGATGATCAATCCTGGATGACCCGCCAATGATGCGACACATGCTCTTATTCAGATTTAGGCAAAACATAGACGCCGCAACCAAGGCTCGGGTACTCAGGTCACTCAAGGATCTGCCGTCTCACTATCCAGCCATGAAGAGGTTCGGCCTGGGTGAAAATGTAAGTGAGCGGGATAAGACCTTTACCTACGTTATGACTATGGAGTTCGAGAGGGCAGAGGAGCTTCACAATTATCTGAAGAGTGATCGTCACGAGCATTTTGTTGCTACTCAATTCAAACCGAATATTGATGACCGCGTGATCGCTACCTACTTCGCTTCTGACGAATACCATCCTGGTACCACAGAGGACCGAGAATGAGTGGATGTGTCTTACTCTCAAATGGCGGCGCAAATGTCTTCCGAGGTGAACGCGCTTGTACCCGCCTGATCATAGGCACCGTCGACGGCATCTTTGTCCTCACGCAGGACGTAAATGAGTGGTCGATCAGCCGCAGGGGATTGGAGGGTTGCTTTGTCAGCGCTGTCACCAGACTGGAGTCGGGCACGTTGCTCGCTGCCACTCACGGCCTCGGTGTCGCGCGCAGCATAGATGACGGAGAAACGTGGGATTGGTCGAACACCGGCTTGGAGCACTTCGATCTATGGTCGGCACGATCCGGCCTCCTCCACAATCGCGATGTTGCTCTCGTAGGCTCCATGCCCGCACACCTCGCACTGACCGAGGACGACGGAAAGACGTGGAGAGCTTTGCCCGCGCTCCGAGAAGTTCCCAGCTTCTCGAAGTGGTTTTTCCCCCCACCCCCGAGACTTGGGCATATCAAGGAGATCGTGATCCACGGCGACAGCCTTTTCGTTGGTATAGAGGTCGGTGCCCTTCTGGTCTCGCGCGACTTTGGAAGAACATTTAAAGATATGCATATAGATCCCGATCCCCGAGAATGCGATATGCATCGTCTCTTAATCAATCCTCACGACCCAGAAAAGATGATAGCGGCCGTTGGCCTGGTTGGATTGATGCGAACGGAGGATGGTGGAGAGCATTGGACGCGCGATCCAATCTTGTCAAATATGGAATACCCGGATGCCTTCGTCATGCACCCGGATCGGCCCGACCTGCTATTTCTGGCAGCCGGCTTCGGTTGGCCGCCGACTTGGTACAAGAAGAGACGCGCGCAGGGAAGGATAGCCCGCAGCACCGACGGCGGAGGCACATGGGAACGCCTGCTCGGCGGTTTACCGGACGGACAGCGATCGCTCTACAGTGCACTCTCCATGCACGCGTACGGTCGGGATTTCCAAGTCTTTGCTGTAGACACCGACGGACAAGTGTTTGAAAGCCGTGACGGTGGCGATCGCTGGACGATGATAGCGGAGGTTGCGCCCGTATCGAAAGGCGAGTTCTATCGCGCAATGGCCAAGGGACGCCCCCGCATTGCGGGCGTCGATGACATTGTGGTCGATAAGGCCGCAGCGGAACGTTTTGCGAGTGTCTCATGAGCGAGCTGTCTGATCCATCTGCCTCACCCCGTTCTTCTGGGGTCGGCTTGGTGGTCCGCTTAGAGGCGCCTGAATTGCTCCTGACCCACCACCCTCCAGCCAACGCGCCCCGCTTGCATACAGAGCTTCGACCGCGGGCCCTTGAAGGCCCGGCATCGAGAGATCGACCTTCATCCCAATCGCCGTTTGCAGGTAAGCCAGATGCCGGTAGCCGGCCGGCAACGCAGCAAGCCGCTCGCGATCCAGAGAGAGCGAAGCCATGGGGTCTACTGGGTCCAGGCGGTCCTTCTCATAGATGGGCTGCCGCCGGACGAGACCCCACGCTCGGTCGCGGCGCTCGAAAAAGTCGTAAAAACGTCCTGTGCAAACGCAATCACAAAGCACCCCCGCCACCTCTGCCCGTTGTGAAATCGTCGTCTTGGTTTGCGCGATGGCCCGATCGCGGGCGAGGTCCACCGAACACCCTCCCAGAAAATGCAGCACGGCCACGCCCCGCTGCCAGCCCGCCTGGCTCGCCTGGATGAACTCCTCCGCCGGCCCCTGGAACCACGTGGCGACCATCACCCCGTCAGGGTGCCAGACGGTCCGCAGACGGTCCCAATCGCCGGCATCCCTCCAGATGGCCCAGTTTTCTACCAGATCACGGATTGCGCTGCGATCTTCACGCTCCTCCACTGTCATTCGACTCACTCCTCCTCATGCGTGCTTCACCCATTCAGGCTCCCGCCGCGCAAGACCTACGGCCCTCAAACTTGATCTATCCTGGCCAGATCCGGCCGTGCGGCCTTCGTGACTGGCAGATAGGCGAGTTCATAGGAACTCCTCCTGAGCAGGATAAAACGTCATGAAGAAACACGGAGCGACTCGAAAGAATGAGCGCTTACAATCCTTGAATGATGGATCGCTCGTCCAGCACGTATTCGTGAGTCCTCGTACTTGCCGCGACTAACATCGCGTCCTCCAGCACTTAGTACATCCTTGCATCCTGAAGATACAATGCAATCATCTGCTGACGAGTACTTGACAAGTGGCCTTAACGAAACGCAATGCCAGCGTGAGCGCAGTCGTCTTTTCGAAGATCTTGGAGCAATAGAATGAGACTGAGCACATTCAGTACAGTCCGGAATGGCGGGAGATCCAGTTCGTGGATCGCGCTCCGCCAACTCCTGTTTGCTTCTGCAGTGGGGGCGGTCTCGGCACGAGGAGCTCTTGCTCAACGCTGTTAGCGCCGCGATCCGAGCAGGCAAGTATTACCCCAAGGAGACGCTGGAAGCCTTGAAAAAAGAGAGTTAAAGATCGCATTGGCATCGAGCGAGGCTGGGACAAGATAGCTTAGGCCCAACAACCCTGAGCCGCGACGAGGAATCTGTATGAAGATAGTTTCGCGCAACGACGAGAGGGGCCGGCATCAGATCCGGCCCGATCTGCGAGGAACAGTCATCGAAGGAGAGAACATCACCCTTGTCCGCTGGGTGATCGCATCCGGCGCCGAGCGCACCGGTCTCCATTCTCACGATGTACACGAACAGTTCACGATCGTGATTGAGGGATCGGTCGAGACGATGGTTGGAGCGGATTTACTTGTTCTTTCATCTGGGGACGTCTGCCGCATTCACGCCGGTATTGAGCACGGGCATACCCGCGCGCTTGGTGGAAAGGATGCCGTTCTGATCGATGTCTTCGAGCCCCGGCGAGAAGAATATCTGGCAGTCGCAATGGAAGGGTCAAACGCATGAGTTCCGCTCAACCGTGGGAGAGTGGAGGCGACCGCTTCTACGGCCCGCAAGCGGGAGCGCGCTTTCGCAATCGCCTGCTCCGAGGAGATCTGCTGCTGGGCTCCATGGTAAAAACTCCAACCGTCCATGCAACAGAGATTCTGGCTGCGGTCGGGTTCGATTTCCTAGTGATCGACCAGGAACACGCTCCATTCGACATGACGAGCTTAGACCAATTGGCGCTCGCCTCCCATGCGGGCGGCATCGCATCCCTGGTTCGCGTGGCGGACGCCGCGCCATCGAGAATCCTCGCCGTCCTCGACATGGGCTTTGCGGGAGTGATCGTTCCGCATATCTCAACTCCGGAAGACGCAAAAGCCATCGTAGCTGCGTGTCACTATGCAACCGGCCACAGAGGCTACTCAGCCTCTTCCCGGGCCGGTGCATACGGAGCCAAGAGCATGCGGGATCATATCCAGGACTCCGACGCTTCGACCACTGTGATCGCAATGATTGAAGATACCTTAGCCGTAGATGCGGCAGAAGCCATTGCACGTGTGGAAGGGATCGACGCCATTCTCATTGGGCGCGCGGATCTTGCCGTCGCTATGGGCGCCGACTCGACACAGGCGCCGGAGGTTGTCGCAGCAGTCAGCAAAGTGCTCGACACGTGCAAGAACATTGGGAGACGTGTGATGCTGTACGTCGGCAGCGTCGATGAGGCCGCTCCGTTTATCCGGCAGGCCGCATCCTTGTTCATCAGTGGGTCCGATCAATCTATGATTCGCAGCGCGGCCCAAGACGTTCGCGGCCGGTTTCCGCCCCAAGCGCGGTCTAGCGGGTAGCAGCGCTTCCTGTTCTAGACCGTCGTGCGTGGGCTTGGACGGCGTGGTTTGGGAGGCGGATCAATTGCCAAATTTCAGAACGAATGGAACAAGCACGCGACCAACCCTCACCCTGAGTCCGTGAATCTCATCCCGGATTCCAACTCAGGCGAAACACTGGTTCCGGGGAGATTCTTGCACTCTAAGTCAAGGAAATCGATCAAGACACCGGCGAACACGGACCAGTCGCGATCCCCGCAAAAGCCGATGGGTGCGCGGGAACGCTCTCGCCTGGAAACAATAGACCGCAACATCGTGACCGCGCGTCGATTGCTCACTGAGCAAGGGTACGATGCCACGACGACGAGACAGGTGGCTATCAAGGCCGGTCTCGGCGTCGGAACACTGTTCAACTACGTCAAAGACAAGCGCGATCTGATCTACTTGATCTTCAATAAAGAAGTCTGCGTTGCAACAGAGGTTTCTCTAGCGGCGCCGCGGTCCTGGGAGACATATCAGGAGAAAATGCTCAGCATCTTTGAGCATCATTACTGCTTCTTCGGCAGTGAACCGGTGCTCTCCCGCATTCTTCTTACTGAGACCGTCCAGCAAGGCCAGCAAGCGCCGGGCTTCCACCTGCAAGAGTTCCTGACAGTCCGGGATGCAGGGTCGTCCGGGCACTCGCAAGATCGCGCCCGTCCGTGTTGCCTTCCGCCACGCTGATGGCGTCGGCACCCTGAACTGAGATATAGCTTTCGCGGCTCAATGGCTGGCCTACA
>CAXUIB010000024.1:0-21115 GCA_964250945.1 uncultured Acidobacteriaceae bacterium | reverse complement strand
GCGCCGATCCGTTCACGACCTAGAATTCGCCGCCCTCGATCGGGAGATAGCCACCATCTTCCGCTCGGTTGCTCGATCGCCCGCAAAGAGCAAACCGCACAGTGCGCCGCCTGTGCTCTCCGCCGGCCAGTGAAAGCTCCTGCCACAGCAACCGATCACCCACAGCGCCCAAGACCCCGCCCGGTCTGCTCTAGACCGCTCTCACCAATCTCACGATCCCGTCCACGTACGACAGCGCTCAGCCTCTACAAAGCGCTTCTCTCCCCTGTACTCCACACGCTCAGTCCAACCCAGTGCCTCTATCTGCCCACCTGCTCGGAGTACGCCTATGTGGCCTGGTCCCGCTTCGGTCCAGTCCAAGGGTCCTGGCTGGCCTTGCGCCGTCTGCTGCGCTGTCACCCCCTCGCGAAAGGTGGCTTCGACCCCGTCCCTCCTTCCTCGCCGGACCGGACCGTTTACCATGAGAGAGGAAGTCGCTGACACCCGCAAGCGTAGGTCCAGATAGGAAGTCGTCTCTTGGCAGAGTTTAAGAACCCCAATCAACAGGGCGGAAGCGGACAGGACAATAGCTCACTGCTGACGATCATGCTCGTCATGATCGCCGTCTTCTTCGGCCTTCAGTACTTTCGCGCGAAACGCAATCCTCAGACGGCGCCTCCAAACAGCGCGACGCAAAGCGTACAAACCGCTTCCAACATTGCGCAGCCGTCGCCCGCCTCGCTCGCCGCCGCAGGCTCCGCCCATCCCGGCCAGACCAATGTCAGCACCGTCCAGGCCGCCGCTGAAGCCACCACCGTCGTCGAAAACGAGCTTTACCGCATCACCTTTTCGAACCGCGGCGCAGAGGTCAGAAGCTGGATTCTTAAGCGACGCCCCGACGCCCCGAACTCCAACTTCAAGAATAATCAGGGTGGACCGCTGGACCTCGTGAACGGGGACGCAGCCCAGCATTTCGGATATCCGCTCTCGCTCTACACCTACGATCCGGGCCTAACCGCCGGCCTCCGCCAGGCCCTCTATGTCCCCTCGGCCACCGGCGCCCTGTCTGTGCCTGGAACCCTGAGCTTTACCTACTCCGACGGAACCACCGAAGTCCGAAAGACGTTTTCCTTCGACGAAAAGTACGTCGTGCGCGCCGACATACAGGTCACCCGGAACGGCGCACCCGTCCGCGCACTCCTCAGCTGGCCAGGCGGCTTCGGAGATCAGGAAAGCGCACAAGCCTACACCGGCGCCCAGGTCGACCTCAGCCAGAACGGATCGGAAAAACACCTCAGCGCAAAAAATGTCGCCGGCGGAGACACCCGAAACGGGCCCTTCGACTGGGCCGGCGTCAGCGATATGTACTTCGCCGCCATCTTCCTCCCGGATCAGCCAAGCTCTGCCACCCTGGCCCTCTTTCACGACGAACTCGAAGTCGCCAAAGACGCTCGCAGGAACGGCGTCGGCCAAGGCGTCCCAGCCTCCGGCAGCAGCAAAGGCGCCACCATCAAAGTGCCCATCCTCGGTACCGCGATCGGCAGCACCGCCGGCGGCACTTCTACCGGCATCTACGTCGGCCCCAAAGCCGTCAACATCCTGAAGACAATCCACTCCGCCACCCCCGGAGTCACCCTCGCACCGCTACTCGACTTCGGCTTCTTCGGCATTATCGGCAAATACCTCTTTCTCGCCCTGCAGTTCATTCACGCCCATCTAGCCCCAAACTGGGGCTGGTCCATCATCATCCTCACCATCCTCATCAACCTCGTCATTCTTCCTCTGCGGATCAAAACCATGCAGAGCGGCCTCAAGATGCAGCGCATCCAGCCCCAGATGGACGCTATCAAGGCCAAGTACAAAGGTCTCAAGGCTACCGACCCGAAACGTAACGAAATGAACTTTTAGATGATTCAGCTGCAGAGGTACAAGTGTGTTAAGATGTTGGGCGGCTGCATCCCGACACTCATTCAATTGCCTCTGCTCTTCGCCTTCTTCGGCATGCTCCCCAAGGTCGTCGAACTCCGTCAAGCGCACTGGGCCTGGCTGCCCGACCTCACCGCTGCCGATCCCTACCACATCCTTCCGATCATCATGGTGGTCAGCCAGTTTCTCGTGCAGTTCTACACGCCCTCACCGGGAGTCGACCCACAACAGCAGAAGATGATGGCCTTCATGATGCCCGCCGTCTCCGGGTACATGACGTGGAACTACGCCTCCGGCCTGGCGCTCTATTGGTCCGTCGGCAACCTCATCGGCATCGCGCAGCAGGCCGTCATGAACCGTACCTCCCTCGGTCGCGAAATGCGCGAAATCGCCGCCCGCCGCGCCCGCCGCAAAGTCGCCGCCGCGCCAAATCGTGGAACAACCATCCAGGGAAGGCGTTAAAGCGTACCCTTGCTGAGGGTGGATCCTTTGACTATCCCAAGCGTGAGCAACGTCGAAGTTCTTACAATCTCAAATCTTCTCGAGACGCTCAGAACCCACGCCGGCCTGTCGTTCGAGTACGAGATAAGCTGCCCCGACCAGGATGCCCTTCCTGCCGGGCAGAACCCCTCCGTCCGGGTAAATCTGCACGGCGCCGACTCAGCGGTCCTAACAGCGAGAAACGCCGAACTCCTCTACGCGATCGAACAAGTGGCCGCAGCCATCCTCCGGCTCGAACCCGAATCCAATGACCGCATCGATTTCGACGTCAATGGATCTCGGGCAGCCCGCAAAAAGGAGCTCCAGATCGCCGCCGAACAAGCCGTCCGGGCCGTCCGCTCCACCGGTCGACCCTATGCGTTTCCGCCCATGAACTCCCGTGAGCGTCGGCTCCTCCACCTCACCCTCGCCGGCTCCGGGCTCCCAACCTCTTCCTCCGGAGAGCATCCTCGCCGCTGGGTCGTCCTCTATCCAGACAAGTCAACAAACGTTGGGCCTTCCCCCGCGCCCCACATCAAACCCGTACAAGCTCCGCCGAAAACCGATCTCAGAGCCGCCAAGATACGCGACCGATTTCGTCCAAGATCTTGATCGGCGGCGGCCGCATTCCACGAAGCCCCCTCCAGATCTCCTCCAATCGCATCACCGCATCCTCGGCTTCAGATCGATCGCGGGCTGACCCTCTAAAAACTCCCTCCACCCATCGCTCTCGGCCGCTTGCTTCATCACCGCTCCCCGAGCCGCCAGAAACCTCGCAACCCGCTTACGGGCAAGCCGCTCACGCCCCTTGCGAAACAAGGAAAACCGAAGAGTAAACCGGATCTCCTCCCGCATCCACGTACCGTCGTCCATCGTCGAGAAGTGATGCTTGTGCTCAAATCTCACAAAAGCCCCATCCAGTCGCACATCGCTGAAATACGTGTACGGCCTCCACTCATCGATCAGAATCGTATACCGCCGGCCCACCTGCAGACCGCGATAGCTCACCTCGCCCCCCGGACCCAGCAGACCTGAGCTGAGGCCGCGCTCCACCCGGGCCGCCTTGCCGGCCGCGCAAAGCTGTACGTCAACACTGATTGCGAGCCGAAAGCAGCGCTCCACCGGTGCGTTGATCATCGTCGTCAGTCGTACAGTCTCCACCAGAATCGCTCGACCTATCCGCGCAGCAGCACCTTTCCGATGCCACCCTTCTCAGCAGCTGCTTGGCCCGCTCCTGCCTCGATCAGAGGAAGCACACGGTCAACAGGAATCGTCAGTCGGCCAGCCAAAACATCTTCGGCGAGTATACGCAGCATCCGGCTGTCCGGTTGCGTACGCACGCTTTCTATACGTACCTTCGGACACGCAGCCGCATTCGCAGGTGGCCCAAGCACAGACGCAAAGACGCCGCCAGGACGCACCTTGCTCAGCAGAAACTCAGCCGTAGTTTGCCCGACTGTATCTGCAACCGCATCCAGGTCCGCAAGCTTGGTCATCGACGATTCGTCATCGAGCGCAACTACCTCATCCGCGCCTAAGCTCTGCGCCTCTTCCATCTGCTTCCGCCGAACGCCTGCAATCACCCACGCTCCAGCCTTCCTGGCCGCCAGCACCGCCGACCGGCCCACCCCGCCGACCGCGCCCGCAATCAAGATTCTTTCCCCCTTTCCGACCTTTGCCCCTCGCGAAATCAGCTGCTCGCCCGTGAGCGTCACCAAAGGAAGTGCTCCCGCCGCAACAACATCCAGGCCGGACGGAACCATCGCAAGATCCTTGGCCGGCACCACAACCAGCTCGGCATACGTCTTTGTGGCCAGCGCAAGCACAGCATCGCCCGGCGAGTACCCGGTCGCACCCACGCCCAAGCGCTCGACAACACCCGAGACATCGTGCCCGAGGATCGCAGGCAGCGTAAGGGGCATACGATCCTGCAAAGACCCGCTGCGCAGCTTGTAATCCACTGGATTGACGCTCGTCGCCGTGAGGCGCACCAGTACCTCGCCCAGCCCAACCTGCGGATCCGAGACCTCCTCCAACTTCAGCTGCTCCGGTCCGCCATACTTGTGCAGCATAACCGCTTTCATCCGTCCGCCCTCGCTTTCAGCGCCAGTCCTCAAGAATCTTTGATGCGGAGCTGAGCCCAGAACAGCAGCCCAGAACCAAGCTGGCGAAAGCTCCAGAGGGGAAAACCTCGGTTCCTCAGCCAAGCAGAGGTCCAGAGTCCAAAAGATACCCCCGCCATGCTTCCCCTTCTGCAATCTCCTTCAGCAAACGGAAGCGCCGCCGCAGCAGTCCAGCAATATGCGGCGCCATCACAGATCGGGCAAACATCTGCCCAGCAACGCCGAAAGGCAAGGAAAATCGCAACTCGTCCTGCAGCAGAACTGTGCCGTCTTCGCGATCTGCAAATCGATGATCGTGCTGAAAGCTCTTGAATCGCCCTCTTAGCATCGTGTCCTGGAAGAAGCAGTACGGCTCGTAAGCTGAGATCAAAGACTGATGAAACTGCGGCAGACCGAGCTGCCACCCCTTCCACCAGATCGTGTCGGCCCCCCTCACCAGGCCGCTCGTTCGCCCGGCGACCGGCCGCATCCCCAACTCCTTTTCGACAATCTCGACGCTGGTCGATAGCAGAAAACACCGCTCGATCGGAGCCCGCACCGCAATCTCATCCCGCAGCGTAAAAATCTCTGTCATAGCCCAATCGCGTGTGTCTCGACCAGTCCCGTCGCTCGCTCCAGAAACCCCTCCATCGAAACGCTTCCCTCGTCGCCCTTGCCGCGCGTCCGCACGCTCACCGCCTCCGTCGCCATCTCCTTGTCTCCCACCACAAGAACAAACGGGACCTTCTCGATCGTGAACTCGCGAATCTTCGCATTCATCTTCTCGTTCCGCGAATTCACCTCAACGCGCAAACCCGCCTTCTGCAAGCGCAATTTCACCCTTTCCGCATACTCAACATGCTTTTCGGAGATCGGCACAATCCCAATCTGCACAGGCGCCAGCCACATCGGGAAAGCCCCCGCATAATGCTCGATCAACACCCCAAAAAATCGCTCAACCGACCCGAACAGCGCACGATGCACCATCACCGGACGATGCTTCCCGCCATCCTCGCCCGTGTACTCGAGATCGAACCGTTCCGGCAGATTGAAGTCGAACTGCACCGTCGACAGCTGCCACAGTCGCCCCAGCACGTCCACCAGCTTGATGTCGATCTTCGGCCCATAAAACGCCGCTTCCCCAGCAATCGTGCGATACGGAATCTCCCGCCGCTCAAGCGCACTCCGCAGCGATCCGATCGCAAGCTCCCAATTCTCCGCGCTTCCCGTGTAGCTCTTCGCATCCTTCGGATCCCACGTCGACAACTCAACCTTGAAGTCCGCGAAACCAAACGTCTCCAGCACGCTTCGCGCAAAATCGATGCACCCCACCACCTCGTCCTCGATCTGCTCCGGCGTGCAGAAAATATGCGCATCGTCCTGGGTAAACCCGCGAACCCGCAACAAACCGTGCATCGTCCCGGACCGCTCATACCGATACACATTGCCCAGCTCCGCATATCGAATCGGAAGTTCCCGGTAGCTCCGCGGCCGGCTCTTGTAAATCAAAATATGCCCTGGACAATTCATCGGCTTTAGCCGATACTCCGCGTCGTCAAGCTCCATCGGCGGATACATATTCTGCCCGTAAAAACCCTCATGCCCGCTGGTCTTCCAAAGCTCGCGCCGCATAATGTGCGGCGTATAAACCATATCGTAACCGCGACGGATACATTCTTCCCGCATCCAGTCTTCCATCGACTTCCGGATCAGGCCGCCCTTCGGATGCCAGAAAATCAAGCCCGCGCCCGCGACGTCTTCAATCGAAAATAGGTCCATCTGCTTGCCAAGCACACGGTGGTCCCGCGCCTTAATCTCCTCCAAACGCCGGAAATGTGCGTCCAGATCCTTTGCGTTGAAAAACGCCGTCCCGTAGATCCTCTGAAGCTGCTGATTCTTTTCGTCCCCCAGCCAGTACGCGCCCGCAACGCTCGTCACCTTGAACGCCTTCACACGTCCCGCCGAGGGCACATGCGGACCTCGACAGAAATCCGTGAAACCCCCGTTCCGATAGAGCGAAATCTCCTGTCCCGGCTCGGTGAACCGCTCGATAAAGTGCACCTTCATGAACTCGCCCTGCTCCTTATAGTCGGCAAGACCCTTCTCCCGGGGCTCCACCTCTCGCACAAAGGGCTCGTCGCGGGCCACGACCTCCGCCATCCGTCGCTCAATCGCTGCCAGGTCTTCTTCCGTAAACGGCGCCTCGCGATACACGTCATAGAAAAATCCCTGCTCGGTCGCCGGCCCGTGCCCTAGCTTTGTCTCGGGATAAAGCTCAAGAATCGCAGTCGCCATCACGTGAGCAGAGGAGTGACGCAGCACCTCTAACGCCGCTTCATCCGTCTCCTTCAACAGTTCAAGCGCCACATCTTCCTCGAGAGGCGCCGCAAGATCCACCAGCCGCTCGCCACTCTGCGCGCCGCCGTACATGCCCTCTTCACTTTCAGCCGTATCGATCGTTCCTGACGCATCCTCAGCTCGCTCCGCAAGCGGCCGGATGCGTGCCACAACCACCGCCGCCGCCAGCCGGGGCGAAATGCTCGTCGCTATCTCGAGCGGTGTCGTGCCCTTCGATACCCGGCGCACGGAACCGTCGGGTAACTGCACCGAAATCTGTTCATCACTCACCTCCCCAGCATATCCGTTTGTTCCTCCCATGAGGAAATCGCACTCCAGGCAGGTTGGAACTCTAGGATACGAGCGTTGCTCTACCACGCCAGATCGGAAGGCGTCTCCACTTCAACCGTCCGCCATCGGCCGCAGGCGGCTGGAGCGGTTCTCCTGTAGGTGTACCCGGGGCCGCGTGGCTCAACGCTGCTTTTCCATGACAAGCAGCATTCCCCAGAGCTTGATTGGGCTCTAGTAACAGGAGCACCCCTCTACTACCTTCGGTGTATATGTTGGGGCTTCAAAAGGACTTATTGTCTCGTTAGCGGGAAGATCCCCAATCCCCGACGACAGGAAACCAATGCAGGTTCTAGTTAGAAAATCAGAAGATCGCCAGGACATCTACTGCACCGTCTGCGATCAGGGCTTTCGTCTCTACTGGGAGCGCCCAGTTGCCTCCGAACGCGACAACATGCGACGTCGCATCGACGCTGCGCTCGCCAGCCACCACACTGCAGACCGATCCCCGGCCGCGCATCCAGAGTTCGCATTCAACGTCCCGGAGTGGCTAGGACCCGCACAGTTCTCCGCAGCGGCTCTCCTCGGCGGACTCTCCGGAATCCGAAGAGTGCCGCCCCGGCCCCGCCCCGACCATCGGGACTAACAAAATCACCGAAGTGCAACCGAACGCGCAGAAATTCTCGCCTGCCCAAAAACAAAGGGCACGCGTCCTCGCGTCCAACGCTCCAAAAAATAAAAATTCAAACCCAAGGGCCGCGTCTGGTTGCACGCGGCCCTTGTCTTCTCAGCTGTTAGAACTACGCAATCTCGATGACATTGTTGGGCGCCATCGCCTCTCGAACAGGCGTACGCGCCTGTAACCAGACGTTTGCTCTCCAGCGCCCAATAAAGGGAGCCACAGCGATCAGACCGAATGAAACCGCCAGCGCAGCATGCATACATCCTCCTCGATAAGCCCGAGAGTCGTAGCCCTCAGGTCGTAGTGTTCGCCTCTCGCTTGTCCAAACTCGACAATCGATCAGCGTACTCCTTCTATCGGCACAATCAGCCCTTCCTTCTAGGGTCCGTTCAGCATTTCTACTAACACCTTCGAGGTACTTACTACCGACCTCGCTCCGCCCCGACACAATCCAAAATAGGTCGCCTAAAATGAGTACAGCGATGTCCTACTCCTCCGCAATCGATCACCTCTACGCTCTTGGCCAGGAACTGTCGCCCACTCAAGCGAATAAGTCACGCCGGAAGTTCGACCTCGCCCACATGCGAGCACTCGCTAAGGCACTGGGAGATCCTCAAACCGCCTTCCAGTCCGTCCTGATTGCCGGCACTAACGGGAAAGGCTCAACCGCGGCAACACTCGCAAGTATCCTCGTCGCGGCAGGCTACCGCACAGGTCTCTACACCTCGCCTCATCTCGTCCGCGTCAACGAACGCATTCAAATGAGCACCCAGAGGAGCATCCAAAGCAGCATCCAGGAGTCGCCGGATACCGGACGGCTGCCCCTCTGCGTCATACCGGACCTGGACTTCGCCCGCCTCTACTTCAAGGTCGACGATACGGCTGAGATCCTGACCAGAGACGGCGCCCTGCCTTACCACCCCAGCTTCTTTGAGATGCTGACCGCGGTAGCGCTCCTCTACTTCGCAGAACAAAAGGCCGAGATCGCCATCCTTGAAGTCGGTCTCGGCGGCCGACTCGACGCGACCAACATCGTCGATCCAATCCTTTCGGTCATCACCGATATCTCGCTCGATCATCAGGACTACCTCGGCCACACCATCGCCGAAATCACCCGCGAGAAGGCCGGCATTCTTCGTCCTCATGGCACCCTCATCACACTTCCACAGCACCCCGAAGCCAACCGAACCATCGGCGAAATCGCCGCCACCATGCCAGACCTGCGAGCCGTCAGCGCAGCAGCCTATCTGCCCTCAAACCACCGCCGACTGCCCGAAACACCCGGTATCCGCCCCCATTTAGATCAGCCCGCCCCTTCGTACACCTCGGAGAACACGCCTCACCGAAATCAGTACTGTACGACCCTGAATGGCGCGCCTCTCCATGTCGACTCTCCTCTAACAGGACACCATCAACAGCGGAATCTCGCTCTTGCGATCACGGCCGTCTGTGAGTTACGTAACAGGCACGGTTACAATATCCCTGATGCAGCTATAGAACACGGAATCCGCACAACACACTGGCCAGGGCGCCTCGAGTTCGTGCGCCGGCCAGACTATCCAGACGTGCTGCTCGACGTAGCCCACAATCCGGCAGGCGCGTGGACCCTCCGCGCCGCTATCGCCCAAGAGCCGCCTTCCCGGCCGCGCACGCTCCTGTTCTCCTGCCTACAGGACAAAGATCTCCGAGAGATGACCCAGATCCTCTTTCCGCTCTTCGACAAAACCCAGCCGGATCGAGCGTACGATCACATCGTCTTTGCTCCTATCGATAGCCCGCGGGCTGTAAGCCTGACGGACCTGATTCGGGCCGCCGAAACGCTCGACATCCCCGCTCTCCGAGCCGTCACCGTAGCGGACGCCCTCTCCTTGGCTCGGGAAGTCACGCCGGCACACGGCCTCATCATCGTAACCGGCTCGGTGTACCTGGTCGGCGCCGTCCACCAGCTCTTAGCGGAGATCGCATGAGCGAAATTTCCCCCTCGCCCGCTCCGAAGGAACCCAAACCAACATCCAGAGCTGTCCGCTGGCTGACGTATCTGGTACTCACTCCGCTGATTCTCGGGTCCACCACCACCTTCGGCATCATTTCGCTCATCTGCTCAATATGGGACCGGAGTGGACGGCAGCAGCACCTAATTGCGCGCATTTGGGCCAAAACTCTGCTCCGAATCAGCCTCTCTCCCGCCCGCGTGCTGGGATCGGAAAACCTGCCCAGGGTCGGCGCCGCCGTCTACGCCTCCAACCACCTCAGCTACATGGACACGCCCACCCTCTTCGCGAAACTCCCCTTTCAGTTCAGGATCCTGGCCAAACGCTCCCTATGGAAAATTCCCTTTATCGGCTGGCATCTACGCCGGTCAGGCCAGCTGCCGGTCGACCAGAGCAGCAACAGACTGGCGATCGCGAGTCTTAGCCGAGGCATCGAAAGCCTAAGATCCGGGATGCCCCTCGTGATCTTCCCCGAAGGCGGCAGGTCCCCAGATGGCCGTCCGCAGGACTTTCTTCCCGGGTGTGCCTTCATGGCGATCAAGGCGCAGGTACCCCTCATCCCACTTACCCTCATCGGAACCTATGAACTGCTGCCAATGCACACGTACCACCTCAATCCACGTCCCCTTCTGATAGTCATAGGAAAGCCGATCCTTACTGAAGGTAGATCTGCCAATGCTGCAGAAGCTCTTACTGCGGAGGTTCGGAACGTGATCTCGACAACATACATGTCCTACAGCCAAAACGATTCGCCGTCCCTTGCGTCCGAACGGACCAAAGAGCTTGCCCGGTGAGGCCGCATATTGGCATACCTACGCCGACGACCGAGGATCCGGTCTACAACGAGCTGTATTGGTCTACATATGCGGAGGCCGTGGCCCAATCCGGTGGATCTCCGGTTGAGATCTCGCTTACCCAAGACAACCCGAGCCTCTTACGCATACTTACATCCTGTAACGGCTTCGTGCTGCCAGGAAGCCCCGCCGACGTAAACCCGGCTCGGTACGGTCAGAGCTGTCACGGATCCGCGGCTCCAGACCCCTTCCGAGAGAACACGGATTCGGCAATCCTGAGCCATGCACAGCTGCAACAGGCGCCGGTTCTGGGTATCTGCTACGGTATGCAGTCCATTAACGTCTTCTACGGCGGCACCCTGATCCAAGACATTGCCCAGGGAGCGGTAGATCATAGCGCGGGTCCATCCGTCCCCCTAGCGCACTCTATAGATGTAGAGCAAGGCTCGAAGTTGGGATCGATCTGCGGCCTAACATCCACCGAAAGGTCGGCTCCGCACCGCCTGCTCGTAAACTCGAGCCACCACCAAGCGATCGATACAGTAGGCAAGAACCTTCGAATCACGGCCTGGAGCACGGAAGACCGGATTGCAGAAGCCATTGAGCTCAACGTAAACTCTGCTTGGCAGGACCGGCTTGTGCTAGCGGTCCAGTGGCATCCTGAGCGCTCCTTCCAGGCAAGCCCTGAATCTAGAGCGCTGTTCCGTCTTCTTGTCCGGAACGCAGCCCAGCTCCGAGGCGCCTCCACATCCCGAACGGGACAAGCGATCATCACCGATGCGGGCCGGTAACCCCCCGCTCACCCCGTTACAGATCGGCGCACTGCTCGAGCCTTTCTTGCAGAATTCCCATGCTGCTGCGGGAAGTAGCTGTCTGACAACGGAAATTCTCTTTGAGCAGCTCGCCGTGTATCTCGACCTCCTGATTCGCTGGAACCGACGCACAAACCTCACTTCCATTGCCGATCCAGAGGAAATCGTGCGAAGACACTTCGGAGAGAGCCTCTTTTTAGCCCAGCAAATCGCCCCTCAAGTGGTCGACGTAGGTAGCATCGTAGACTTCGGCTCCGGAGCCGGATTCCCTGGCTTACCTGCAAAGCTTATGTGCCCCCATTGGCCGATCGTGCTGGCGGAGTCGCAACACAAAAAGGTCAGCTTTCTTCGCGAGGTCATCCGTATTCTGGGCGTAAAGTGCGAGGTCTGGCCAAATCGCGTTGAGGCCTGGCCTGCTCAAACCCCGGTCGCGATAACGATGCGCGCTGTCGATTCCATGAGAGATGCCGTTTTCGTCGCGCTGAGATTCCGTCCAGCACTCATTGCGATCCTCACCTCGACCAGTTTGGCCCCGAAGCTTCAACGGACGCCAGCGTATAACGCTACCGTACTTTTAGTGCCGACCCGCCCTTATCAGGCGCTCGTGATTCTCAATCGAGCTTCTGACGAAGCAGTGTTACGTTCCACGTGGAACAGGGCGCTTGGAAGATCCTCGCTAGCCTGAACTGTTCCACGTAGAACAACATCCCCAACGTTGCGCTCCCCCGAATCTCACGCTACCCTCAAATGATGTCGCTGACAGCGCCACCTCACGCCAAATCACCCCACTGCAAAATTATCGCAATCGTGAACCAAAAAGGCGGCGTCGGGAAGACAACTACAGCGATCAACCTCTCCGCAGCTCTCGCACAAAAAACCATCCCTACACTCCTCGTCGACTGTGACCCACAGGGAAATACGACAAGTGGCCTTAGCATGTCGAAACTGACACAGCCCAATGTCTACGATCTCATCCTTGGCCGCTCCGACGCCCCCTCGGCCGTGCTGGAAACCGGAGTTCTAAACCTCAGCCTCATTCCAGCAGGTAAGGACCTCATCGGCGCCAGCCTTGATCTCGTATCCATGGAAAACCGCGAGTATTGTCTTAAGACCGCGCTCGAAACTCTCCGCAGCACGTACTCCTTCCTCATCCTGGACTGCCCACCGACGCTCGATTTACTCACGCTCAACGTCCTAACCGCGGCAGACACCCTGCTCGTCCCCGTCCAAGCCGAATACTTTGCCCTGGAAGGCATTTCCGAACTTATGAATACCCTGGACCGCGTCTCACAGTCCCTCAATCCCGAACTTTCTCTTGAAGGGGTACTGCTCACGATGTATGACGACCGAACCAATCTCGCCCAGCAAGTAGCCCGCAACTTGCAAAACTTCTTCGGCCCCAAGCTCTTCAAAACCACCATCCCACGCAGCATCCGCTTAGCCGAAGCGCCCAGCCACGGCGAGCCCATCACCGTGTACGATCCGCGCTCGCGAGGCGCGATCGCATTTCAAGAACTCGCGACCGAACTCCTGGAGCGAAACAAAGCAATACAGCCCAGCCGTAAACCTCAATCCTCACACGAAGCTCCCGTGCGCCGCTAAACCACATACAACGACGAGCTCAGATCTTAGATAAGGAATCCCATGCCAGAAGCAGCTCCCGACCCAAAGCGCAAGGCCCTCGGGCGTGGCTTAGACGCTCTCATCCGTCCCAAAGACCCTGAGTTGCCCATCTCGACCCTTGGTGAGCCGCTCGAAATCCCGATCGATTCGATCGAGAAGAACCCGTTCCAGACCAGAAACCGCTTTGATGAGAGTGCGCTGGATGAACTAGCCAGCTCGATTGCGACCAGCGGCGTGGTTCAACCGGTGGTGGTTCGTCCGCTCCCATCTGGCCGCTATCAGCTGATTACCGGCGAACGTCGACTCCTCGCGTCCATAAAAGCCGGAAAGCTGACCCTGCCCGCAATCATCCGCAAAGCCTCCGACGAGCAAACGCTCGAAATGACCATCGTCGAAAACCTGCAACGTGCCGATCTAAACCCGATGGAACAGGCTCGCGCTTTTCAAAGACTCAGTACCAGCTTCCAACTGACTCAGGACGAAGTCGCCCAAAGAACAGGCAAGGATCGTACAAGCATCACAAACTTCCTCCGCTTGCTTCGCCTTCCCAAGGCCGTCCAGAACAGCGTGGAAGATGGCGAACTCTCCTTCGGCCACGCCCGAGCTCTCTTATCGCTCCCGACTTCAGATGAAATCGCTTCCGTAGCAGAAAAGGTGATAGCTCAAGCAATGTCTGTCCGGGAGACGGAGGCTCTCGTCAAAAGCCTCCTCCAACCGGGTATGGATGTCGAAAAGCAGAGTATCCGAGCCGTCGCGGCCCAGGACGCAAACGTTCGCGATGCAGAGCAGAAGCTGCAACGTACCCTGGGCCTCAAGGTCCGTATTACCGACCGCAACGGCAAGGGCCGCGTCATCATCGAGTACGCCAGCATTGAGGACTTCGATACGCTTCTAAAAGCGTTCAACGAACAGGCTGCCAGATCTTAATAGACCTAAACATGTAACACCATCGGTTACATACCTTGTATAGTCGCCGCACGCCAAGGATCTCCACTTCTGCGCAAAGTGTTTCAGCTTCGACTCTGGATTCTGCTTGCGATCTACGTCCTCGCCTTCTGGGCGCCGTGGGACTTTACGCTCCATCTATCGCGCCAACGCGTCTGGTTGCTCCTCGCCCAACAAGCAAGTAGTACAGGCTGGATCGCTTTTCACTCCGCGATCATCGCTCTTCTGGCACTCGCCACAGCCGCTGCCGTCGGGGCGGCCTTGCTCCGCACCTGGGTCGGAGCGCACGTCGCTCCAGGCACCGTCCTCGGCACCAGCATGCAGGCCAAATCTCTGGTGACCACACGGCCCTACGGCCATCTGCGAAATCCGTTATACGCGGGAACCCTGTTGCACACCGTCGCGCTCGCACTCCTCATGACGCCCTCCGGCGCCATCTTCAGCATCGTTGCCGTGGTCCTTTTGCAGAGCGTGCTCATCGCCGGCGAGGAAGCCTTTCTGACCGCCAAATTCGGGCAGATCTACCTCGACTACACGCGGAAGGTCAACCGCTTCCTTCCGAAGCTCACACCACGCACTTCCCCGGAACCCGTAGCAGGTTCTTGGGGCAGGTCGTCTCTCCAACAACTTTACTTTTGGGGCGTCGCCCTCGCCTTCGCCACTCTCGGCACCCGGTACAACGCTGACCTGCTGCTCCAGGCCGTCCTCGTCGCCTTCGGAGCGTCACTCGTCGTCCAAGCGATCTGGCCTACGCCCTGATACGCTCATTCACCCTGAAGCCAGCGATGGCCCATCGCCTGAGCAAAGTGGGCGACGAGCCATGCTCGATATACCTCTACAAACTCTCAGACCGCCGCGAATGTCTACTTCTTCACTGGGGCAATAGCGTCCTTCGCGGCCTTCGATATACGAAACTTCGCCACCGTCTTCGCCTTGATCTTGATCGCTTCTCCCGTCTGCGGATTGCGTCCTACGCGTGCCTTCCGTTCGGCCTTCACAAGTTTGCCGATACCAGGAATGGTGAACTCCCCATTCTTCTTCGTCTCTCGCACTGCCGTGTCCGCAAGCAGCTGCAAGTACCCCGCCGATTGCTTCGTGGTCAACTCAAGCTTCTCTGCCATCGCGCGAATCAACGCGGTCTTCGTCATGCCCTTTGCCATCGTAACTCTCCTTAGAAGTTCAAAAATCCTACTCTGGGTGTGTGATCGCTCGATCTCGTCTCCACTGCAGGGGCGAAGCACAATTTGAAAACGCTTCGCACTTTCAGTCAAAACGCGTCCCTGGAGCAACACCGCCGCCTTCACCTTCAGCCTTTTACAAGGCATTGTCAACTAGATTTGCTGGGTTTACTTGGCTTTTTTCGGCTTTTTTCGGTATTTGACCGTGTCCATAGCGCTTTGCCTCGTGTCCTCGCCTAAAAAAGAGCCTTTCGCGCCACTCTCCGGAGCAACGGCGCATTCAGAAACGCCATCACCGGAGCCGCAATGCGGAACGCCTCGCCAACCTCCTCGGCAAGCTCCGCCCGCTTCGCCATCGTCGTCGGAGCCGTCGCGCTGACACCCCATTGCGTGCATCGCAGCAGGTCCATCGCGTCCGAGCAGTGCTCAAAACCCTTGGGCGACCGCTTCAAAGCCGCGCCCTCGAGCATCCCGAACCTCGATAAGAGCTCAGGCGCCGCCAGCAGCGCTCGGAAATCTTCGTGCCGCGCTGCAATGTGCTGTCGTATCGCCAAGAGCTGCGTGCGCTCAGGCATATACACACCCGCTGCGATCGTCACTGCGTCCCCACTCACTTCAAGGTAAAATCCCGCCCCTGATGTCTTCTCCAGACCATCTCTCGCCCACCACGCCGACGCGTGAGTCTTGTACGGCCGCTTATCTTTGCTAAACCGGATATCGCGATAGATCCGCATAACCGCTTTGTGCGGTGGCCGAACATGCTGGGGCGCAAAGTCGAGCAGAAAATCATTCACGCGCGCAACGATCTCCAGCATCGGCGCCTTCACCTCCGCTTCGTAAACTCCCTTGTGCTCGCCAAACCACTCGCGGTCGTTGTTGCGCTTCAACGCCCGTAAAAACCGCAGACCCGCCTCGGAAAAGTACGCCGCCACAGCCCCATCTTACGCGGCTCACGGTCCCAGCGGACCGCGCCTTCGTCCCAAGCTGGCCTGGCGACGCCGCCATATCGCCTGCTCTATCCTGTTCTCTCAGAGAGAACATCACCGGAAGTTCCGGCCCCCTTCAGATCGAGGTGCTTTGACCCATCGAGTTCTACCCATAGAAAACGTGTCTACGACATCTCCGATACATCCGGTGGATCCAATAGACACAATCGTGGCCATCTCCACGCCTCCCGGCCGCGGCGGCATAGGCATCGTCCGGCTCTCTGGCAGCCGTGCTCTCTCCATCGCGCTCTCTCTCGTCCCTATCGATCCGCTCCCCACCCACGCAAAGGCCCGCTTCGCCCACGTGCTCGATCCCGAGACCGCCGCCCCCCTCGACGAGGCCATCGTCACCTTCTTCGCCTCCCCACACTCCTACACCGCCGAAGATGTGGTCGAGATCGCCACCCACGGCTCGCCCGTCATCCTCGCGCACATCGTGCGGTCCGCCGTCAGCCTCGGCGCCCGCCTCGCCGAACCTGGAGAGTTCACCCAACGCGCCTTTCTCAACGGTCGCCTGGACCTCGTCGAGGCCGAAGCCGTCCACGATCTCATCCAGGCAAGCACCCTCCGCCAGGCGCGCGTCGCAGCCAGTCAGCTCGAAGGAGTTCTGTCCCGATCCATCCGCCCCGTCAAACAGAAATTGATCGAACTCATCGCAACCATGGAAGCCGGCATCGACTTCGCAGAAGACGACATCGACCTCCTTTCCGCACATCAGATCAGTCGATCTCTCGCCGACATCTGCCATCCCCTCGCTGCCCTCGAGCAGACCTACAGCTTCAGTCAAATCCTGCGCGACGGCTTCTCCCTCGCCATCGTCGGTCGCCCAAACGCAGGCAAGTCCTCGCTCTTCAACGCTCTTCTACAGCGACAGCGCGCCATCGTCACAGCCGCACCCGGCACAACGCGAGACCTCATCACGGATGAGTTGGCCCTCGACGGCATCCCCGTCCGGCTCATCGACACCGCAGGCCTCCGCACCGCAACCGACGAAGCAGAAGTGATCGGCATCGCAAAGACACGAGAGGTCCTCGCCGACGCCGACGTTGTCCTCCTGGTCATCGATGCCACCGAAGCCGTTCCTGCCGAAATCACGGATCTCATCAGCAATCTGCGCGACCGCCCTCTCCTGATCGCCTGCAACAAAATGGATCTCGTCCAGGAACCCAACCGATCTCCGGCCCTGGATCGACCAAGCCTTACCCACACGCCGGTCATCAAGGTCTCCGCTCTCTCCGGCCGGGGTCTCGGAGATCTCCGCGCCGCCATCGTCGCCGTCCTCACAGACCAAGAGATCCCCGCCGAATCAGGCCTGATCACCAACCTCCGTCAGCACGACACCATCACCTCCGCGCTCAAAATCCTGCAGCAAGTCAAAGCCGAGATCCCAGCAGGCCTGCCCCACGAAGTAATCCTGCTCGACCTACGCCAAGCCCTCAACCACCTCGACACCCTCACAGGCCAGACCACCACCGAAGAAATCCTGCAGCGGATCTTCTCCACCTTCTGCATCGGGAAGTAACGGCGGTTCCGAACGGTGCCACCGGGTCCAGTAAAGTCCAGGAATTCGAGAGCAGCATGCACAAATCTGTCCTCGCGCTTCCGATCCAGTCCGTCCCGATCCCGAACAGAAGTTGACCACCAGGATGTACACTTCGGCCTGTGGACAAGCCAAGCAGCCTTGGTGGACAAAGTGAGGTCGGAATGCCTTTAACCGACATGCAGATCAAGCGGCTGGAGCTGCGGAAGGACCGTTACGCGGTGAGCGACGGTCGGGACCTGGCCCTGGAAGTCATGCCGACTGGCGCGAAGAGTTGGCTCTTTCGCTACCAGCTCAAGGGCAAGACGGAGAAAATCTCGCTCGGCCAATATCCGCTGCTGAGTCTCAAAGAAGCTCGCACCAAGCGTGACGAGTGCGCGATGGCGGTTTTTCGTGGAGAGTCACTGCCCAAACAGAAACAGCTTGAGAAAGTCGCACTCGCGAGTGCGTCGTCTGTGAAGGACTTCTGCGAACGGCTATTTCACCGAGGTGATCCACAAGGACCGGAAGGCCGCGGCCCAGCTCCGTCGCTACCTGGAAAAGGCTGATTTCGAGGCTCAAGAAGTCAGAAGGGGTCTCGATCCATGCCAAGAGAGCGTAAGTCCGTTAGGAAGATCCTGGACTGGGAGGAATTAGGGAGAGCCCCGAACACTCGCGGGGCTCTTGCCTTTTTGAGATCAGCGGCTGAGATCGTCAGTATTCGGAAAGACGGTAGCCAACTGCTTCGAGCGAGTGATTCGACCACAGTGGTTGATACGACCACAGTGGTCAAGAAGCCCGGAGCAGCGGTATTGCAGCACTCCACGGAACATGGAAACGGGAGTTCGCCAATACAGGATTCACGTGGGAGCAGGTGCAGGCGGGGCTCGTTGATGGCGTCCTCCCTGTTAGCGTCAAAGCTGTAAACCAACGCACAGGCGTATCCAGCCTCGACTTCCGCCAACATCAGGATCATGGGCTACGAGTCATTGTTGTTGGAGGGAACAGGCTTTCTCGCGGCCTCACGCTTGAAGGTCTGACTGTCAGCTACTTCTACCGTCTGACGAAGATGTATGACAGCCTCTTGCCTTCGTCTGCTGGAAGTCACGGACTTGCAGATCGTCAACGGTGGACAGACAACCTCTACTCTCGCAAGTGCCTTGAGCGACAAGGAATCCGGCCTTGTGCACTATTTTTGTACAAAATGAAGCTGCCTGAGGTAACGGCAGAGACAAACGGCAAGTACACCCCGCTCATCGCTCGCTACGCCAACAGTCAGAACAAGGTCAGCGATGCTGATTTCTTCTCTAATCACGAGTTTCACCAGCGGATGGAGCAGATCTCACACAGCCTCAGAGCGCCCGCCATGAACGGGGTACAGTACGGAACACACTGGCGGTACGAACGCGCCAGAGGCTCCTACATGAACGAGCAGGCCAAACTGACTCCCGCTCAGAAAAATCTCTTCAAACTGCAAAACCCTTCAGACCAGCTCATAACGAAGGTCGATTTAGCAAAGTTCGAGAACGCCTGGCGCTTCCTCCCAAACATCGTGAGCCAGGGAGCGCAGAAAAACTTCATAACGTTTTAGCAACTACGCACAAGCAGAGTGGGATCGGGCACCAGAGCAGTTCAACGAAGAGTTTTACAAGCGTGTTGTTGTGAAGGCAATGCCCTACTGGAGAACTGAGGAACTGGTGAGCAAGCAGTCCTGGTATCAGAACGGCTATCGGGCGAACGTCGTTGCAGACACGGTAGCCAAGTTTTCTCACCTCATTCAGTTCGAGGGATCCGACGATCTTTTCGGTTTCAGATCCTGCTGGTCTCGCCAAGGTCTCACCTTGGAGGTCGAGCAGCAGCTTGCCACGATCGCCTACGAAGTTTTCGAAGTGATCGTTGCACCCGAAGTGGCTTTCAGAACGTCACAGAATGGGCAAGAAAAAAATCTGCTGTGACCTGCCCCTGGAAACTCTACCACTCAGAGATGGAGTTCTCTCGTAAATGACCCGACCCGGAGACCTGAACCAGGGGAGATTGGAAATCTCGACCTACGTGGTTCGGTGGCACGTGTTGACGGGCTTGTTTGCGCATAGTGTAGCTCAAGTGAGTGCCTCAAGCAAGGAGCTTGTCATCGCCGTCTTTTCCTCCACTGTAGGCCGCCGCAAATTCTGCCGGCGTGCGATCGTCCAGGGCCGAGTGCGGTCGATGGTGGTTGTAGTCCTGATGCCAGGGCTCTAGCTTTACCCCGTGCATCGGCCAGCGTGAAAAAGACCTCCACGTTCAGGCACTCGTCTCGCAGCTTGCCGTTGAACGATTCGATATAGCCGTTCTCGACCGGTCTTCCCGGTCGAATGAAGTCCAGGTGTACGCCCTTCGAGTACGCCCACAAATCAATGTCCTTACTGGCGAACTCGGTCCCGTTGTCCACAGTGATCGACTCCGGAGCACCGCGCCCCTTCACGACCTTGTCCAGCGCTGTGGCGACCTTCTCGCCATTGAGCGAGTTGTCCGCATGCAGGCACAGGCACTCGCGGGTGAACTGGTCGACCACCGTCAACACGCGGATCCAGCGGCCATCGGCAAGCCGTTGCACGACGAAGGTCCATGCTCCATCGCTGATTTGGCCGCGTTGCGGCACCCTGCGCCACGCGCTGCCTTGGGCACGTTCCTTGTGCCGCTTGGTGCGCCAATCAGACCTTCTTCCGTGTACAGCCGATAGATCCACTTCGCGTTCACTTCCCAACCTCCCGCTTCAGCAGCACCGTCAAGCGGCGGTACCCATAGCGTACGCGGCTGCCGGCTAACTCACGCGGTCGCACCCGCAGCGCATCCTGCGGATCGCGATGATGCTCATACCGCAACGCCCCCTCGTTCTACTGGGATCAGCCCCGCCACGCGCCGCTGGCTCAAGCAGTGGACCTGTTGCGCCCACTCCGCCAGCTCGCGCCGCGGCGAGGCCTTGCAGCTTTTTTGCGACGATCTCCCGCAGGATGTGGCGGTCCAGGCTGAGGTCCGCCACCAGGCGCTTGAGCTACGAGTTCTCCTCGCGCAACTGCCGCAGTTCGCGCAACTCGCTCAAGCCCAGCCCGGCATACTCTGGAAGAAGAAGGATAAAACGTCTGCTGGCTAATCCCATGCTTGCGGCAGATCTCCACCACCGTCTCGCCTGCTTCCTCTTCCCGCAACACCCGCAGGATCTCCTCTTCGCTGTGAACCCTTCTTGCCTGTACCCTGGCTCTCCTGCCTCATACCGTGGTGGAACCACTGTGTGCTCCAAGCGGTCTGCTCTTCGGGTGAGAAAAGCCGCTGCACTTCTGAGGAAACTCGGCTATCTGCAGCCGAGATGCGCGCCCGTAGCTCTCGCCGTCCCACGGCGTCCGCCTCTAGAGTGGTGAGTCGTTAGTTCATTGAACTATTAGTGGGTCTTTGCTCGTCTACTATGGCAGGAGCGAAGCCATGGGACGGGGACGCAG
>CAXUIB010000023.1:0-21293 GCA_964250945.1 uncultured Acidobacteriaceae bacterium | reverse complement strand
CCTCCAACTCCGGACCAGCCTCCACGCTCGACCGAGAATCCCCCGCCCCAAGGCCGTCCAGCGGGAGCTCCCCCTGCTCCACCGCCCTCCGGTCCAACTCCATCCTCGCCTCTATTCCAAACAGCCCCATCATCTGCGCCAGAGTCACCGGCTCTTCAGCAGCGTAGATAATCGCTTCGATCTTTGCTTGCAGGCTCATGTGCTCGGCTGGCCGGCTCAACTTCCAGCCTGGCCCACACTAAGCATAGCAATCCAGAGCCCTGACGTTCGTCCAGCAAACGATCCGTCCAGCCAAAAGAGGCAAGCCGCAAAGGCCTGCCTCCTCCGTCCCGTCCCCGCCCTATCGCGAAATCATGTTGAACAACCAAAACAAGACGCCGGAAAGGATCGCCGAAGCCGGAAGCGTAAACACCCACGCCGCCGCGATGTTGCGCAGCGTCGACATCTGCAGACCGCTGCCGTTTGCGACCATCGTTCCAGCCACGCCCGACGACAAGATGTGCGTCGTCGAGACCGGCATCCCGATCCGGTCAAAGCCGAAGATCGTGCACATCGCCACCAGCTCGGCCGATGCGCCCTGGGCGTACGTCAGGTGCGTCTTGCCGATCTTTTCGCCTACCGTGACTACAATGCGCTTCCATCCGATCATCGTTCCCAGACCGAGCGAAAGCGCTACAGCCACCTTCACCCACGTCGGGATGTACTTGGTCGATTTATCGAGAAACCCCTTGTAGTTCGCGATCGGCTTCTCATCCTGCGCGCTGATCTTCGGGCCAAACTTCGGCATCAGACGCATCGCCTCGCTCGTCAGATACATTTGGTTTCGAACGTTCGCCTGCATCTGCTGCGGAACGTTGCCCAGCGAACCGTAGCTCACCGCCTCGTTGCGGATGTCGGTGACCATCTGCTGCAAGGCCAGCATCGTCGCGGGCTGGTACTTGTGCGTCGCTACAAAGTGCTCCAACTCCTGGCCGCTGTCCTGCACCACCGTCCCAGGCTCGACATAGTTGCCCAAAACTCCCGCCACCTGCGTCGACACCGCCGCAAACGTCTGCACCGACCCACGATCCACCGTGTGATTGAGCGCGTACGCCGTCGGAACCGTGCCGACGAGAATCAGCATAATGAGGCCCATGCCCTTTTGCCCGTCGTTTGACCCGTGCGCAAACGAAACTCCCGTGCACGTCAGGATCAAGAGCGCGCGAATGTAAAACGGCGGCGGCTCCGTGCCCTCCGGCGCCTTGTATAGCCGCGGATCCTTGAGCACAGCCTTGAACAACAGCAAGACCAGCGCCGCTAGTACAAACCCAATAATCGGCGAATAGATCAGCGCCTTCAAGACCTTGACAACCTGCGACCAGTCCACGCCCGAAACCCCGTTTCGCCCATTGATGTACTGATTCGCCAGACCCACGCCCAAGATCGACCCCACCATCGTGTGCGACGACGAGACCGGCAAACCCCGGTACCAGGTCCCAAGATTCCAGATCATCGCCGCCACCAGGAGCGCATACACCATTGCAAATCCCGATCCGCTCGAAACCTTCAAAATCAGCTCCACGGGAAGCAACGCAATAATTGAAAAAGCTACCGCCCCAGAGCTGGTCAGCACACCGATAAAGTTCCATAGACCCGACCACACCACCGCTATATGCGGTTCAAGCGAATGCGTGTAAATCACCGTCGCAACCGCGTTGGCAGTATCGTGAAAGCCGTTCACAAACTCAAATCCAAGCGCGATCAGCAAAGCCGTGCCAAGCAGGATGTACGGCAGAATCGAGGCCTGATGCACGCCCGAAAGATCATGCGCCAGCTTGCTGATGATATAGATCAGGCCGCCAACCAGGATAAGGGCGAAGATCGCCATGCCCCACTTCGCCGGCGGATTGTCCTTGAGCTTCTGGTCGAGAACGGAGGGTTGTACCGGAGCTACGGTAGCCATAAGAAAAGCAGCCTCTTGAGTCAGATTTTTTCTCGCGTGCGTGCGGTAAACCCGAACCTACGACGGCTTTGCGAAAGGAACGTGAACAGGAGATGAAATCGTGACGCAATTGTGGGATTGACGCCCGGCGGCTATTCTGGCAACAGAAGCGAAGTCTGCACGCAGAAACTCTAAGGACGAAAGCGCCCCACCATGAACTTCGCCCCTGCCTCCGTCTTTCTGCTTGCCGCGGCACTTCCACTCGTCGGAGAAGTCGTCAAATGCCCCACCACCTCGCAGATTTACATCTCGAGCGGCGAGTTCAGCACGGAGCCCGGCGTCACCTTCCACCTCCACAGCTTCGCCGGAAAAAGCGTCCCCGAAAGCCCCCGTGCGCCCCTTTGCTACCAGAAAGATACCGTCGTCCAGCACGCCGTCATCTTTGTCACCAATGAAAGCCTAACGCTCCTGTTCGCCAAAAAGATCAAGGACGCCGGCGGGTCCATCCAGGACCTCAAAATCGAGCACGGAGACGGCACAGTCCACATGTCCGGAACCATCAAAAAAATCGTTCCCATCCACTTCAGCGTCGACGGCCCCGTCTCCACCGACGGCACCTCTCTCTCCGTGCAGGCCACCAGCATCAAAGCCGACGGCATCCCGGTCAAGGACCTCCTCTCGCTCTTCGGAAAAAATCTCGGCTCCGTCATGGGCAGCCAACACGTGGCCGGCCTCAGCATCGAAGGCGACCGCGCATCCTTCCGGCCAGACCAGCTCGCCCACCTCAAAGGACACATCGTCTCCGCGGTCACCAGTCCCAAAGGCCTGACCCTTACCTACGGTCCTCCAGGGCGAGATCCAGCCAAAGAAACCGCGAGATCCGGCCGATAACCAAACAGCCCGACCGGCACTCAAGCTTCCCGTCCGACCCAAGGTAAAGCCAAAACGCCGTCAGCCGCTAGGGAAGGCTTTTGCCCTTGCCTTCTTGTTGTCATTCCCAAATGGAATCTGCTTCTGCCCTTGTCTTGGCACTTACCGCCAGTCGTCCCGCGCGCTCGCCTGATCCTCAAATACTTGGTCAAACTCAGCCGACTTCTTGATCGAAATATCGCCCGCAATCACCGGCTGATACAGCAAAATCGCCTGCAATCGAACCAGTTCCAGCAGCCCCAGAAACATTGCGATCAACGCCCGCTCCGTATGCGTGTTGCCCAGCAGCTTACGGAGTGACACCGGCCGATCCTCCATCAACAAGCGCCGCTTCACAAAACTGATCATCTGCCCCACCGTCACCGAGTCCTGGTCCACATTCACCACCGGCCGCGCCCGCATCCGCGCCAGGATCTCCGAAAATACCCGCACCAGATCCACCGTATCGGCGGCGATCTCCCGCTCCATTGATCGATCCTCCGAGCCCCCTCCCGCCGCGGCGCTCGCATCCCGAAGAAACGCCGGCATCCCCGGCTGCGTCCACGTGGCATCCTCCACCTGCTGCCTCTGCCGCAGCATCTCCGCCGCCGCCTTGAAGCGCTCGTGCTCCAAGAGCCGCTCCACCAGCTCCCGCCGCGGATCCTCGGAGTCCGACGCGCTCAAAAGATCGCCCGGATCCCGCGGCAACAGCGTCTTCGACTTGATGTGGATCAACAACGAGGCCGTATAGATAAACTCGCCGGCCTGGTCGACATCGGTCTCCTTTAGGTGGTGCGTGTACTCAAGAAACTGCGCCGTAATGCGCGCAATCGGAATATCGTAGATGTCGATATTCTGCTTGCGGATGAGGTCCAGCAGAAGATCAAACGGACCGTCGTACACCTCGCCGACCGTGACCGAAAACGGCGACTGCGAAGCTTCCTCCGAGCTCGGCTTCGGCCCTGGCCGCGCTGCCCCGGCCGGAGCGGCCGCCTGGGCCACGGGCGCCCGCAGGGCAAACGGCTCCGGCTCCGAGCCGGCAGACTTCGAACCAGCCGGCTTCAGCCCTCCCGGATCTTCCTGGACCGAGACCTCCTCCGCCCCACTCTCGATCTCCGACCTCCCGCCGATCTCCTCTACCATTGCCACCTACTCGAGCCCCATCGCCTGCCGCACATGTTGCAAAGTCTGAATCGCTCGCAGCCGCGCCCGCGCCGACCCGTCCCACAGAATTGCCTTCACGCGCTCAGGGTCAGCCTCGAGCTCGCGCCTTCGCTCCTGAATCGGCGCAATCGTCCGCACAATGTTGCCCGCCAGCCATCCCTTGCACTGGATACATCCGATCCCCGCCGTCCGGCAACCCACCCACACCTCCGCCCGCGTCTCCTCCGACGAAAAAACCTTGTGCAGATCGCCCACCGGACACACCTCCGGGTCGCCCGGATCGCTCCGCCGAACCCGCGCCGGATCGGTCACCATCGTCTTGATCTTCGCCCGCAGCTCCACCTCCGGCTCAGACAGCATCAGCGTATTGCCATAGCTCTTCGACATCTTCCGTCCGTCCAACCCCGGCAGCTTCGGCGACGGCGTCAAGAGCACCCGAGGCTCCGGCAAGATCGGGTCCACAACATCATTCGCCGAGATCTCCGCCGTCATCAACTCCTTGTCCGAGCCATCCCGATGCGCCTTTTCGGTCGCCGGCGTCTCGCGCGAGCCGTACAGTGCGTTGAAGCGCCGCGCCACCTCGCGCGTCAGCTCGACATGCGCCACCTGGTCCTGCCCCACCGGTACAAAATCCGGCTGATACAAGAGAATATCCGCCGATTGAAGCAGCGGATACCCCAAGAATCCATAAGTATGGAGATCCTTCTCCTTGAGCTGCTCCTGCTGATCCTTGTACGTCGGCACACGCTCCAGCCAGGGCAGCGGCGTAAACATGCTGAACAGCGTATGCAACTCCGCATGCTGCGGCACATGCGACTGAATAAACACAGTGGAGCGCTCCGGGTCCAGACCCGCCGCCAGAAAGTCCAGCGCAACGTCGCGAATATTCGCCAGCAGCCGCCGCGGATCGGCGTAGTCGGTCGTCAGTGCGTGGAGGTCGGCGATGAAAAAATAGCAGTCGTACCGGTCCTGCAGACCGACCCAGTTGAACAGCGCACCCATATAGTTGCCCAGGTGCAGCGGCCCGGTCGGGCGCATGCCGGAAAGAACGCGAGGTCGGGGCAGGGGAGGGACGAGATCAGGCATGGTGCTCCGGGACCCATGGTAAACCAGCGCGAGACCCCCGCCCTAAAGAGCGTTCAGCACGCCCGCAAAGGTAACCAGGAGCGGAAGAAAGATCGCCAGGATGATGCGAAATCCGACAAAGAAGAACCCGATCATCAGATAAAGGCTGATGCTGTCAAAGGTCCGTTGCGCGTTGTACGGCAGCAGGTACCGCAGGATCTTTCCTCCATCGAGCGCCGGCAGCGGAATCAGATTGAACGCAAACAGGAGCAGGTTCACAAGAATTCCGAAGTACAGCAGAAGCACCACAGGAAAGAGCCGCGGCAGACCCTCCGTCGCCACCGGATACCGGAACGCCAGCGCCTCCGCCGTGTGCAGGCTCGGTGCAACAAATGGCGCCGTGTGCTTCAGCACGAGCAGGATCAGCAGAAACACAATGGCCGCGAGCAGATGCGTCACCGGACCGGCAAGATAGACCAGCATCTCGTCGCGGGCAGGATTGCGAAAGTTGCGCGCCGTGATCGGCACCGGCTTTCCCCACCCCAGCACCAAAGGGCTGCGAAAAACAAACAGCACCGGCCAGATCAGCGTCCCCAGGACATCGGCGTGTTTCACAGGATTCATCGTGATGCGGCCGAGCATCCGCGCCGTCGGGTCGCCCATCCGGTTCGCAAACCAGGCCTGCGCACAATCATGCAGAGAGATCGACAGGACCAGGACTACAAGTTCAAACAGCGCTAAGGCAACGTTCTGATCCATGGTTCTCTCTAGCTTACCGAAACACTAGTCTCACAATCTCCGGGTGCTGCTGGTTCGAGGATGTTTTTCAAACAAGCGTGGCGCCTTCTGCTGGGCCGTTGTCGCAAGCTTCGAGATGAGCCGCGCGTAGCCGAACGGGCGGTTGCCGTAGTGAGGCATGTGCCAACACGTCGCATACGCAAAGAGGAGGCCGACCTTGGCCAGGCGTTTGGGACGAGTCATCGCGCCCTCCGGGAGGGGCGCCTCCACCCGCGTGCCTGAGTCGAGAAACAACAGCATCAGAGTGAGGCAGAAGACGTGCATATAAATCCATCGACCCCAGTCCGGGGCGTATAGAAAAAGCTGCACCGAGGCCGCGATGGCAACGGCTGTCATGACTGCAAGGAATTTGAGATCCCACCGCAACCCAGGCCGTCGCCAAAGCGCCCGAAATCCGCCGACGATCGGAAGGAGAGCGAGCACCGCAAGCAGGGGGTAGGTTCGCCAGTAATGGAACTTCCGCATGCACAAAAGCAGCTCGCTCCGGGCGTACTCCCTGGTCGCCGCAGTATAGGCAATCGCTCCATTGCACAGATTCTGATGCCCGGGGCCGAGTGATTCGCAGATGCGGGCCGCCGTCGCCGCGTTCCCCGGATGGCGAACCGACGCAACCACGCAGACAATGCCCAACAGCATCGGCCCTGCCGCAATCCGCAGTGCGCGAACCTTGCTGCCGAGGCCGAGAACCAGCGCGGCAAAGAAGTACGGCAGCAAAACAAACTCCGGCTCATGGCAGAGCAGCGTCACCGTCACGACACACGCAAGATAGATCGCGAGGAACCCATCACTCTGGCCGCCTCGACGGAGCATCAGGAGCAGCACGCCGAGACCCGCAAACGAGAGAATTTCCTTGTGATACCCAGCCATCGGATCGATGACCGAGAAGGCCAGCGTGCAAGGCGAGACCACCAGCGCCAAAACCCACCACTCCCAGCTTGAGTTCTCCAGAAGTCTCCGGAAACTTACAAAAATTACGGCGTAAAGGAGTATTGCCAGACCGACCGTGAGCAACAGCGGCGACATATGCAGAGCTCGGCCGGAAAGAAGAACGAGTTCGCCCCACAAGCCTCTGCGAATAAATCCGCCCTCGTAGTTCACCAGCCAGTCTCCAAGGGTCCAACCCGGCTCGTACCGAGTCATCCCGACCCCGATCAGAGCGGTGGCCAGGAACATAGCAGCCATGTACCAGGTGGTGAGCCGCCAGTACCGGCGCGCGGTCGCTCCCTCCAGCATTGCGATGCTCTCCTCGCGAGTCGACAAACGTACCTCCGCCAACGTGCCTTGATCTATGTATCGGCAGGATCTGGAAACTTGAGTGGTCGACAACAATTATCCCGGAATTGCGGAAAGATCCCCGTCGGCAGGCGACCGAGAGATCAAGCAAGCTATTGCGAGCCGCCTCGGACAGAATGCCGGACCGAGCGACGATCCTCTGGAAATCATCAAGCAAGTCGCCCGGGGTGCACCTCCGGTACTTCCCAAAGGGCTCCTCTATTGGGTGCGCGATGTCAGCCTTACTCGATTGCAAACACCGCGTACACGGTCGCGCTCTTTGAGATCTTCTCCGGCCGAATCGCGAGCGGCTTCAGGTTGATCTTCGCAGCCATCACCCCCTGCCGTGTCTCCAGAAGCCCGCCACCGCCCCCGAAGAAGTCCCGCTGCGGCGTCTGGTTGCTCGCGTACACCAGCGGTCCCAGCTTTGCGTTCAGACCGTGCGCCATCCGGTCCGCAATCTGCCGCGCATGCGTCAGCGCCTTCTCGGCCGCTTCGGCCTCCAGCGCGTCCTCGTGCGAGAGCGTCCATTGGATCGCCCCACTATCATTGGCGCCGGCCGAGATCGCCACATGCAGAACGTCGGCCGCGGACGCCGCCGGCACCGTCACATGCCACGCCTGTGTGAACGCAAACCGCAAACCCTTCGCGAAGCGCAGCTTGTCGTCCTCGCCGATCCCAGTCAGGCTCTGGTTGACGCTCTGGATCGCTTCCGGCTTGATCCCGGCATGCGCCAACGCATCCATGATCGCGTTCGAGATGCGGCTTGCATCGGCATAGGTTTGATCCTGGGTAGCGCCGTAGGTGTTGAACCCCACAGTGACGACGGCTGTATCGGCCAGCGCCTCCGCCTGGTCGCTGGTCGTAATCGCGATCGTGCGATTGTCTTTGTTCACCTGGATCGTCTGAGCTCTCGTGCCGGCGGTCGCAACGCCGAGAAGAAGCAGGGCAAAAAGCCAGCGAACGTACATGTCGATCTCCCGCAAAATGTGCTGTCGCCTCCGCATGCCGGTCAGACCTCCGGCGGAGGCGTCAAGAGGTCGGCGAGCGTCTCCTTGTGGCGGGGCTTCGCCTCTGCCTTCTGCTTCGGATCCGGCAGAACACGCTCTGGCGGAGGCGTCCCGATCCGCTCGCGCGCGTTCAGCTTCACGGCCTTCACGACCGAAAAGACCTGCTTCTTCGCGCCGCGCTTCGATCTCGCTTTCGACTTCGACCGAACCTCTGCCATAACGACCTGTTCTGACGGGCTCCAGACACGAGCCTCTCAACTCTCATCCTACCCTCTCGGTTAGGTATTCCGCCGGAAATACAATACTCTGAGACTTGCGACAGAGCTCACCCCTGGTTGCCTGTAACCGGGTATCTGTGCCGCAGATGCAGGAGATAACACCAGGATGGAAGAACGCGATTTCTTTGAGGAGCGGCCCGAGCAGCGTACGCACCTCATGACATGTCCGCACTGCGGGCAACAAAACGAATACGAACTCGGCTGGCTGGTCCGCCGCAAAAAAGCCCAGCTGCCCCGAGGCGCAGACGAGCGCGACCGAGCCCGGTTCAGCAAGGCCCAAAGTTACATGGTCCGCCGCGACGACCTGGTCGGCTGCAAAAACATCCGCTGCCGCAAGCGCTTCGATGTCCAGGGCATCCAGTCGGTCGCCTTCCTGTAATCCATTCCTCAAGCCCAGACAAGCCCAGACAAGCCCAGACCGGCAGGTTCCGCTTTACGAATGAACGGTGATTCAGTTATGCTCCTCGCGTCAGGAGAGAGATCCGTTTCGCGCCGGCAGACCTGCCGCCCTGTGTTGTAATAAAGCTCGTCTGATGCCTCAGAGCCGCGCCCCAAAGGCCTTGATTAATCGATCAGAGAAACTCGCCGCGAGAGAGGATCTAAGCACTTCTCCTTTAGAAGGACACCGAAGACACAGATATGGCCTGTTTTCCTCAATGAAAACGGCTCCGACACTCTATCCGGCTCACAGCAACAGGAGAAATGCTCTAAAACCATGGCAAACACCCTTCTGCCGATCAGCGAACGCAGCCTCACACCGGACCAGGTCGAACGTCTCGACCGCCGCCGCAGACGCGGCCAACTTTATCTCGTCATCTGCGTCCAGTGCCTCATCGTCAGCGTCCTCCTCACCCTCTGGTCCGCGCAGGATCTCACGCGCTCCCCAGGCTGGATCCACCCCATGGTCTATTGGGATCTCCTGACAGCCGCCCTCGCAATCCTCTTCGGGATCGCTGGACTCCACCTGCGACGCGGAACCAACGAATTTCTCAGCTACTGAAAGGCGCTTCCTATACCCGTCGTCGCCGTCCCCCTCTGGTTGGTCATTCCCGAAGGAGGTCCGCTTCTGCCCTTTGCCCTTGCTTGTGAACTCGCTGTCGCCCTTCTCGTTGTCATTCCCGAACGGAATCCGCTTCTGCCCTCGATTTTCCGGTTGTCATCGGTCGAAAAATGCTCGTTTGCCTCAACGTTTCGGATCTCGGTCTCTCCCTAGGCGGCGGAGGCCTCCTCTTCTCCGGCGTCCTGGCCGAGCCCGGCCGCTCCTCGCCAACCGAAATCGCTCTCCTCATCCTCCTCACCCTCGCCGCCCTCGCCCTCTTCCTCCGTCGCTTCACACCCATCCTCCGCCGCATCCTCGACTCGAAAAAAGACGCCGACTTCGCCCTCCATCCCGTCGGCCGCCGCATCTGGAACTTCGTCTGGGAGGTCCTCTGCCAGGGCAAAGTCATCAAAGAGCGCCCGCTCCCCGGCCTCGCGCACGCCTTCGTCTTCTGGGGCTTCCTCGCCTTCGCTCTCGTCAGTCTTAATCACTTCGCCACCGGCGTCCGCCTCGGCTTTCTCCCGCCCGGCAGCTGGATCGGCAAAGGTTACTTCTGGTTCGCCGCCCTCTGGGCCGCGCTCGTCGCCCTCTCCATCGCCGGCCTCTTCGTCCGCCGCTTCGTCGTCCGCCCGCGCTGGCTCGGGGAAAAACTCTCCTACGAATCCGGCTTCATCAGCTTTCTCATCTTCCTCCTGATGGTCACGTACCTCGCCGCCTTCTTCGTCCCCGACGGCGGCCCGGCGGTCCACGCCCTCTGGTGGACTCACACCCTTGCCCTGCTCGTCTTTCTCTCCCTCATCCCGCACACCAAACATCTCCATCTCGTCCTCAGCCCCGTCACCGTCTTCCTCAAGCGCGACGGCTTCTCAGGGATCCCCAAACTCGAAGGCGACGAAGACTTCGGCCTCGTCAGCGGCAAGGACGTCACCCAACTCGTCAGCCTCCAGGCCTACTCCTGCGTCGAGTGCGGCCGCTGCACCGAACACTGCCCCGCCTCCACCACCGGCAAAGTCCTCAACCCGAAAGAGATCATCCTCGGTGTGCGCGGCTACCTCAACGAGTTCGGCCCCGGCTCCGAAACACCGCTGCTCACCGAGTCGCGCGTCCCCTCCGCCGACAACCCGCCCGGCCGCTACATGAGGATGGAGGCCGCCTTCGAGTGCACCACCTGCGGCGCCTGCGAGTACCAGTGCCCCGTCGGCATCCAGCACCTGCCCGTCATCATCGGCCTCCGTCGCGGGGCCACCAACACGGGCGCCTGGGAAGACACCTACGGCACCAAACTCTTTCTCGCGCTTGAAAAAAACGGCAACGCCCTCGGCCTCAGCGCCACCGAACGCGACAAATTCATTACCAAACAGGCCTTCCCCATCTTCGACGGCACGCAGGAGTACTGCCTCTGGCTCGGCTGCATGGGCGGCTACGACCCCAAAGGCCGCGAGATCATCGCCGACTTCGCCCGTGTTATGACCCACCTCGGCACCACCTTCGGCGTGCTCAAAAAAGAAAAATGCACCGGCGATCCCGCACGTCGGCTCGGCAACGATCTCGTCTTCGGCAACCTGGCCGAGGCCGGCCTCAAAGCCTTCACCACCGCCAAAGTCCAGAAGATCGTCTCCATCTGCCCGCACTGTGTCCGCACCATCTCCAATGACTGGCGCGACTTCGGCATCGCTCCCAAGATCGAGCACCACTCCGAGTTCATGGCGCGCCACCGCGAACGTCTCCCAAACCAGAGCGCGGACGGCGACACGATCGTCTACCACGATCCCTGCTACCTCGGCCGCTACCAGAACATCTACGAGCCCCCGCGCGAGGTCGGCCCCTCCGCCGGCACCCTCGTCGAGGCGCCCCGATCGCACGAGCGCAGCTTCTGCTGCGGCGCGGGCGGCGGCCTCGCCTTTCTCGGCGAAGAGACCGGCGAGCGCGTCAGCAGCGTCCGCGCCGCCGAACTCGCCGCCACCGGCGCGAAAACCGTCGGCACCGCCTGCCCCTTCTGCAACACCATGTTTCGCGACGCTCTCGCGGCGAGCGACAACCGCCCCGAGCTGCTCGACATCGCCCAACTCACCGCCCGGGCCCTGCCCGCAAATATCGCAGTAGGAGGAACACAGCCGTGAAGATCCTGGTCGCAATCAAGCAGGTCCCCGAGCGCGACGCCCCGCTCCGTCTCGCCGCCGACAAGAAGTGGATCGACGAAGACGACATCGGCTACACCATCAACGAGCCCGACGCCTACGCGCTCGAAGAAGCCCTGCGCCTCAAGGAAACGGCCGGCTCGGGCGAGGTCGTCGTCCTCTGCGCCGGTCCCGAACGCGTCCTCAGCACGCTCCGCGAAGCTCTCGCAAAAGGCGCTGACCGAGCCGTCCACATCGAGGCCGACGACCTCGCCGACCGCGACACCCTCCAACTCGCCGAGGTGCTCGCCGCCGCCGTCCGCGCCGAAGCCCCCGACCTCGTCCTCACCGGCCTCCAGTCCGACGATCTCGGCCTCGGCCAGACCGGCGTCGTCCTCGCCGAACTCCTCGGCATCCCCCACGCCACCATCATCAAGCAGGTCGAAGCCACCTCCACGGGCGGCCTCCGCGTCAAGCGCGAGCTCGAGGACGGCTGGTTCCAGCACGTCGAAATGCCCCTCCCCGCGCTCCTCACCATCCAGAGCGGCGGCAACAAGCTCCGCTACGCCACCCTCATGGGCATCAAAAAAGCCAAGTCCAAAGAAACCAAAACCGTCACCCCCGCCGCGGCGACGGGCACCCAGGTTGTCGCGATCGAGCGCGTCTACCTCCCCGAAAAGCTGAAGCAAACCACCATGCTCACCGGCACCGCCACCGAGGTCGCCGCGCAGCTGGTCGAAAAACTAAGATTTGAGGTCCGAGTCCTATGAGCGGTGTCCTGGTCATCCTGGAGCAGCGGCAGTCCGCAAAATCCGCCACCTCCGAGTTCGTCCCCATGAGCCTCGAGGCCCTCGCCGCGGCACGCGAGATCGCCGCCAAACGCAACACCACCTGCTCGGCCGCCATCGTCGGTCGCGACGCCGTCGCCCTCGCCGGCCAGGTCCCACCCACATCGCTCGATCGCGTCTACGCCGTCACCCACCCGCTGCTCGAACAGTACACCGCCGACGGCTACGTCCTCGCGCTCGAGCAACTGATCCGCCGCGTCGAGCCAGCCTACGTCGTCTTCCCCCACACCTACCAGGTCCGCGACTTCGCCCCCGCGCTCAGCACACGCTTCCGCCAGGTCCTCATCTCCGACGTCTCCGCCATCCGCGAGGAAGGCGACACCCTCGTCTTCGTCCGTCAGCTCCTTCAGGGCAAGCTCAACGCCGACTACCGCCCCACCAACACCGGCTCCGCCCCAACCAACCTCTCCGTGCAGGCCGGCACCTTCCGCGCCGACGCTCCCGTCGCCTCATCCCCCGCGCCGGCCGAAACCTTTCAGCCCACCATCGAAACGGCGCAGATCCGCAACAAACCCGGCGAACGCTTCCGCGAGGCCGCCCAGACCGTCGACCTCGGCGCCGCGCCCGTGATCGTCTCCGTCGGTCGCGGCATCGGCGAAGAAGCCAACCTCGAAATCGTCCAGCAGCTCGCCACCGCGCTCGGCGCCGAGATCGCCGCCAGCCGACCCATCTGCGACAGCGGCTGGCTTCCCATGGAGCGCCAGGTCGGCAGCTCCGGCCAGACCGTCGCCCCCAAACTCTACCTCGCCGTCGGCATCTCCGGAGCCATCCAGCACCTGGTCGGCATGAAGGGCTCGAAGTCCATCATCGCCATCAACAAGGACGAAAACGCCCCCATCTTCGAGGTAGCCGACTTCGGCGTCGTCGGCGACCTCTTCGAAATCGTCCCCGCCCTAACCAAAGCAGTCACCGCCGCAAAAGCAGGCTAGATGTGGAAGCTAAAGAGGTTATCCCTATTCAGGCCAGCGCGCGGGGCTGGCGGTTGGAGGTTGAGGCTAGCATGGGGGGCGGTGGAAGTTGTAGTCCTGGATCCAGGCCTCGAGCATCTGGGTTTGTTCGGCTGAGTTCTTGTAGGTGCGGGCGTAGGCCCATTTCGCGCAGGGCGGTCTGGATGTAGCGCTCGGCTTTTCCGTTGGTGGAAGAAGCGTACGGCGGAGGCGCTGATTTGGTCCGGCCGGACCCCGAATTCGGCCATAGTGCTTCAACCAACTCACATCGACTCGCCGTCTCCCAAGTTCAAGAAAACTCGGAATCCAACAAAGGAATGCACAAAAGGATAGGGTGCAGCAAAGACAGCATGTCGATGCCCCGGTCACTTCGTGGTTTTACCTGCTGAGCCCACACAGAACTCCGCACCTTCCACCGACCATCTCGGACGCCCAATCGTCTAGGCTGTGCTGTCACCAGACACGGCAAGCCTTTCCTGGCATCATCGGCTGCCCGACCTTGCACCCGAACGCCTTCCCAAACGCAGTGAAATTTTGCACACTTCCATTCGTTCGCCACTCTCCGCTCGAGTGTGGATCCGTCTTTGCACGCATCCGCGCCACCTGCTCGGTCTGGTTCTCGCACCACACCTGGCCAAACCCGAGAAAAAACCTCTGCGCCGGCGTGTACCCGTCGATCTTCCGCGTTGCAGCGTCATCCTTGCTTGTCGCCAGCGTTTCCATCAACGCCTGATACGCAATGTGCAAACCACCATTATCCGCCGTGTTCTCCCCTAGCGTCAGCTTCCCGTTCAACGTCTGGCCCGGAGCAACTTCAAACCCGCCGTACTCCTTCACCTCGCAGGCCGTTCGCTCATCGAACTTCTTCCGATCCTCCGCCGTCCACCACACCCGGACGTTCCCCTGCGGGTCGTACTGGCTCCCCTGGTCGTCAAAACCATGCGTCATCTCATGCCCGATCACCACCCCAATCCCACCGAAGTTCACTGCCGGATCTATCTTGAAGTCATAGAACGGCGGCTGCAGTATGCCGGCAGGAAAGTTAATGTCGTTCATCGCAGGGTTGTAATAAGCATTTACCGTGGGCGGAGTCATGTGCCACTCCTTCTCGTCCACCGGCTTGCCGATCTTGCTTAGCTCCCGTTGATCGTTGAACTCCGTCACCCGCTCCAGATTCCCGACAGGATCGTCCCGCTTCACCTCAAGCTTCGTGTAGTCGCGCCACTTCTCGGGGAATCCAACCTTGTCTCGAAACGCATCGAGCTTCTTCTTGGCCTCCACCTTGGTCGCTTCGCTCATCCAGTCCAGTTGCTTGATGTCTTCGTCCAGAGCGCGCTCGAGAGCAGCAACCAACTTCTCCATATTCTCTTTCGCCGCCGGCGGGAAATTTTCCTTTACCCAGTCCTGTCCCACAGCCTCGCCCAGCGCTCGATCCGTGCTCGCCGTGCATCGCTTCCAGCGGGGTGTCTGTTCCTTCTGTCCAGCCAACGCCGCATTGAAGAAATTGAAATTCTCTACGGCAAAGGGCTCGCTCAACAGAGGCGCATACCGGTGAAGCACCTGCCAGCGCAAGTAGCTCTTCAACGCCTCCGGATCCGCCGTCGCAATCTGCTGATTCATCGTCCGGAAGTACTCCGGCTCGCCGACGTTCACCGATCGGAGGCTGCTCTCGCCCTTGCTTTCCAGGTATGTGGTCCAACTGAAGTCAGGCGTAAGCTCGTCCAGCTGTGCCACCGTCGTAATGTGGTAGACATTGGCCGGCGTTCGACGGTCAACCCGCGGCATCGAGCCCTGCGCCAGCGCTGTCTCGACCGCCATCACATGTTTCGCCTCAACCGAAGCGCGATCCGGCGTGTCCCCTAACAGCACAAACATTTTCGTGATGTGATCCACGTACTGCACTCGGATCGCCTTCATCCGATCGTCCTGCTGCAAGTAGTAATCTCTGTCCGGAAGCGTCAACCCACGCTGGTCCAGAGCTCCGATCACCTTGGTTGAATCCTTTTGGTCCTGCTCCGACCCGAAATCAAAAAACGTCGGCGCTCCATACCTGTTCTCAAGCGTGCTCAGAAGGCCTGCCAGCGCTTTGCGATCCCGCCAAGCGCCAATCGTTTCAAGCGCCGGCTGCAGCGGCTTTGTGCCCACGCGATCCGCCAGGCCAACATCCATGCACGCCGCAAAGTAGTCGCCGTATTTCCTCTGCAAAGGCGTCTTCGGCGCGTCTGCAGCCGACTTCAAATCGGCATAAAGCAGGTATAAATTGCGCTCACTCAGCTCGTTGAATCGCCCCCATCGCGTCTGATCCGGCGGAATCGGATTGTTCTTCTTCCAGTTGCCGCACGCATACTGGTAGAAGTTGGTGCAGGGATCGGCAGTCCTGTCGACCGCCGAAATATCCATGCTCACCGGCTTCTTCGGTTCCGTGGTCGGTCCAGGCGCCATCTCCCCCATCGCAAAACCCAGATTCGGATCGGCAATCGACATCGAGGGCCCCTGGCAAACACAATACGTGCCCGAGAGCAGCAAGAGGTAAGCAGACAATCTCAGAAACATAAAACTCCTTGGCGCCCGCGCCACTTGCTCTAGAAGATCTTCAAATGGATAGTAAGGTACTTCTTCGGATCCTGCCGAATGGTCGTCACAAGAGATGTGCTTTCCGTCAGCAACCGGTTCAGATTCGTATAGGCCGTGTCGTCGGTCGCAAGCTTTCCGAGAGTCCCACGGCCCTGATCGATGCCCCGCATAAGGCTGTTCACCTCCGCTACCGTGTCCTGGATCTGCTGCCGGAACTGCGGATCCTTCGCCAAAAGACCGATCGCTCCCTTGCCCTGATTCGCGTCCGTCAAGAGCTGGTTGGTCTGCGCCAGCGTAGAGTTCAAGTTGTTGTACAGAGCGTCATCGTTCAATAGTTTGCCTGCCGTACCTCTGCCGTTCTGCAGGCCCGTGACAATCTGGTCAAGCTTTCCCACAGTGCTATTCAGCTGGTTGTACATTGCATCGTCGTTCAACAGCTTGCCCAACGATCCCTTTTTCGTGTTCAGGTTCGCCGTCAGGGTATGCAACTCATCCACAGTCGCGCTCGCGCGGTTATATAAATCCGGGTTATTAATCAGCAAACCAATCGACCCCTTGCCCGATTGGAGGTTGTCGACGATGGTGTTCATCTTCGACAGAATCACATTCAGGCTTTCGATCGTCCCCTGGCTCGCCTTCACGACGTCCGGAATCGACGGCGTTTCCACGGTTTTTAACTGGTCTCCGTCTTCGAGCGGCGGTCCAACGGCGTACTGGCTGTTGATGTCTACCACCGTATCTCCCAGAACGCCGATCGTCGATAACGCCGCCTTCGAATCCTTGCGCAAGTCGGCCGCATACTTCTCATTCAGCTTCATCACCACCTGAACAGGAGTCAGCTTCCGGTCCGGTGTATTGACGATACTCACGCTCTTGACCGTCCCGATCGTGACGCCCTGCAGATTCACCGCGGCTCCATCCTTCAGCCCGGCAGCATTCTCAAAGTACGTCGTGACCGTCAACTTATGCGAAAAGAAGCCCAGTCCCGTCGAACTCGTCATCAAGAAGAGAAGCGTTACCAGCACAACAGTCGCGACGACTACAATCACACCAACCTTTAGTTGCGACCACCGTACCTCCTGCTGACTTGGCATCCAAACTCCTCTTCTCTGATCTCAGCGTCTGTGCGGGAAAGCTGCTTCGATCTGCACCGCTTCCAACGAGCTACACAGTACATATCGGCACAAGCGGAGAATACATGAGCGATCCAGACGAAAAAAGTTCATCAGGTACCATGACCCCCCACAATGGACACGACTTGCCCGAAAGGGTTAGCTCGAAGAGACGGACCTCAACCCTCTGCACTCAGCCGCTCGCGGATTCCTTGCAATAAAGATGCCGCTCTCAAACCTCCGCTTCAGACACTCACCCCTCCACTACAACAAACGCCATGGCCAGGTCGCGGCTATGCGTCAAGCTCAACTCGGCGCGCGCCACACCCAACTCCCGCGCCCGCTCCGCCGCCCGTCCACTCCAGATCAGTCGGGGACGATCCCCCGGCGACCTTCTCACTTCAATATCCTTCCATCCGACACCCCGGCTGATCCCCGTTCCCAGTGCCTTGGCACCCGCCTCCTTCGCCGCAAACCGCGCCGCAAAACTTTCCGCCGCTCCTTTTTTCTTGCCTAAGCAATATTCAATCTCCGCCGGCGTAAAAACCCGGCCCAAGAACCTCTCCCCAAATCGCTCCACGCTGTCGCGCATCCGCCCAATCTCGATCAGGTCCGTCCCAACTCCCAAAATCATCTTGCACCTCCCGAGAACACTTTGGCGCAATTCTTTGCACACCGCAAAACAATCGTCACGTGACCGACGTACCTGAAACTTCCTCATGCGATCCGCTTTCCCGCCGATAACCATATCAAGATCGAACGCAGCACCCATATCAGCTATGGAGAATCCAGGATCATGAGCCCCGTCCCTCTGAAGTCTCTCACTCGTCAGCCCATCGACGCCATCCTCCCCAACCTCGTCGAGCTCGTCGCCCTTCATGGAGGCTGGCTGCTCGGGCGTAGGCCAACTTCCCCAACCTCGGTCGAATTCGATCTCGACCTCCGGCTCTGTTCCGTCTTCGAGATCTACTCCGCCCTTCTCGCCTCCGGACTTGAACTCAATCGCGACGCTCACCACACGCTTGTCGGCTTCTGCGCGTCCCTGTGGCACACCGAATGGAGTCTCGCGCGCAATCGTGCCCTCTCGTTTCGCCTAGAAATCCGCTATGTCTCTGCCCTCACCCCGGCTCTTATCACCTCGGCCCAGTTCCGCTCCCTGGCCTAGACACCAGCAGCACCAACCAACACGCCCCCCCCCTGCCATCATCTATCGGCCCTCACACACCGTCCGCCCGCGGTCTAAACTCAAAGGAGCATGACCCGCCTCTCCTCCTTCCGCGACTTCGACTGGGTTCTCCTCGGCTTCGTCCTCATCCTCTCCGTCATCAGCGTGCTCGAAATCAGCTCCGCCACTCTCCACACCAAGTTCCACGGCTTCGAAACCAAACAGGTCGGCTTCCTCGCTTTCGGCCTCGTCCTCATGTTCCTCACCTCGCTGATCGACTACCACCGCCTCATCGACATCGCCGCGAGCGCCTACGCCGTCTCGATCGTCGCCCTTCTCGCCGTCCTCGCCGTCGGCAGCAAAGTCATGGGGGCCCGCCGCTGGATCAAGCTCCCCGGCGGCATCCACTTCCAGCCCTCCGAGTGGGTCAAACTCGTGCTCATCGTCGCCGTCGCCCGTTTCTTCTGGAACCTCAGCGGGCGCGACCTCACCTGGCCCGACATCGGCAAAGCCTTCGCCCTCGTCTGCGTCCCCATGCTCATGGTTCTCAAACAGCCCGACCTCGGCACCGCCCTCACCTACGTCCCCATCCTGGTCTGCGGCCTGCTCCTCGGCGGCATTCGCCCCAAACAGGCCGGGATCCTTCTGCTCGGCTTCACACTCCTGCTCGGCATCGGCTGGTCCTCCGGAAAGCTCCTCAAGCCCTACCAGAAAGCTCGCCTCACCTCCTTCATGAACCCCGACTCCGACCCCAAAGGCTCCGGCTACCAGATCCGCCAGTCCCTCATCGCCGTCGGCTCCGGAGGCGTCTGGGGCAAGGGCACCCACCACGGCACCCAAACCCAAGGGGACTTCCTCCCCATTCCCTACACCGACTTCATCTTCGCCGCCTTTTGCGAAGAACACGGCTTCGTCGGCGCCATCGGCGTCCTCGTCCTTTACTTTCTCATCCTCATGCGCCTTATCCAAAACGCCCAGACCGCATCCGACATCCCCGGCGCCTTTCTCATCATGGGCATCGTCTCTGTCATCCTCTTTCAAATCGCCGTCAACGTCGGCATGGTCATCGGCCTCATGCCCGTCACCGGCATCCCCCTTCCCCTCATGAGCTACGGCGGTTCCTCCGTCCTGTTCACCTTTCTCGCCCTCGGCATCGTCATGAACGTCCGAATGCGGCGCTTCGTCAACTGAATCCGACCGCCCGGTATACCTCACGTCCCTAGCCGGAAACACCGTGCACCTCTGCCGCTCCGCCCCGGAGGCAGCGCACCGCCGTTAGAGCGGTCCTCAGGTCCTCATCTCCGCAGCCCCGCATCATAGACTGGTCACCCCCAGGAGGACACCGCAACATGACCGAACCGACAAGACGTGTAGCCCTGGTCACCGGAGCGTCTCAAGGCATCGGCCGGGCCTGCGCCCTCGAACTCGCGCGTGACGGCGCCCAAGTCGCCCTCGCCGCCCGCAACCTTGACAGACTCGCCGAGGTCGCCGGCGAGATACGCTCGGCCGGCGGCACCGCTGAAATCTTCTCGCTCGACGTCGCCGACGAAGCCTCCATCAAATTCTGCGTCAAATCCGTCGCCGCCCAGCTCGGACCCATCCATATCCTCGTCAACAACGCCGGCATCACCCGCGACGGTCTCTCCATGCGCATGAAGCGCGCCGACTGGGACGACGTCCTCCGCACCAACCTCACCGGCAGCTTTCTCCTGGCGCAAGCCGTCATGCCCGCCATGCTCAAGGCCCGCTCCGGCCGCATCATCAACATCAGCTCCGTCGTCGGCGAAACCGGTCAGGCCGGCCAGGCAAACTATGCTGCCTCCAAAGCCGGTCTGCTCGGCCTCACCAAATCCCTCGCCCGCGAACTCGCCTCACGGGGCATCACTGTCAATGCCGTCAGTCCTGGCTACATCGAAACCGCCATGACCGCCGTCCTCACCGACGACCAGAAGCTCGCCATGACCAGCCACGTCCCGCTCGCCCGCGCCGGCACCGACCTCGACATCGCCCACGCCGTCGTCTTCCTCGCCTCCCCCCGCGCCAGCTACATCACCGGCCACACCCTCGACGTAAACGGCGGAATGTACATGGGTTAGCCCCACCTGCAACCGCCTTTGCGGTTGCTTTCTTGCTTGTCATTCCCGAAGGGAATCTGCTTTTCGCCGTTGCCGTTGCCCTTCCAGTTGCGAAACGCATCTGTTAACCGCCCAGTTATCAACCAACTTGATCCCCGCACCCAAACTTACTTCAACCATTCCTTGAACAAATCCTGCTATCTCGCTGCGCCGAACCTCCCCGGGTACACCAGACCCATTCTCCCAAGATATCGATTGACCCGCACCCTACGGCTCGGTAGCGTACGGCCTATGGCTGATATGGAGACCTTTCCCAGCAACGCATCTCTCCCCGAACCCGAAGAGCCGCTCGCCCGAAACATCGGCAGCACCATCCGCGGCTACCGTCTCGAAAAGGGGATGTCGCAGGGAGACATCGAAAAACGCACAGGCCTCCTCCGCTGCTACCTCTCGCGCGTCGAAAACGGACACACCATCCCGTCGCTAGAAACTCTCCAGAAGATTGCCAAAGCCCTCAACCTCCAGCTCTCCGAGTTCTTCGCCGAGGGCTCCGCCGGCAAGGACATCTCCGGCCTCAACCTCGACGAGGACGAGATCCGCTTTCTCACCCAAGTCCAGCGCTACTCGGCCAACCTTAGCGAAGCCGACCGCCGTCTCCTCCTCTCCATGGTCCGCAAATTTGCCCAAACCTCCCTTGCCTAAACTCTCTCCGCCTCATTCGCTCCCACTCTCAGCCCGCTAAACTAACACTCAGCGTGCACCCTGTCTTTCTCCACCTCGGCCGCACCACCTTGCCCACCTTTGGCCTCCTCGCGGCCGCCGGCCTCGTGCTCGCGCTCTCCCTCACCCTCCGCTCCGCCCCTCTCGCCGGCCTCCCTCCGGACGCGCTCTGGAACGCCACCCTCTTCCTCATCGCCGCAGCCTTTCTCGTCTCGCGTCTTCTCCTCATCGCCGCCAACCTCCACAGCTTCCTCCACTCCCCCGTCCTAGTCCTAACCC
>CAXUIB010000022.1:0-21921 GCA_964250945.1 uncultured Acidobacteriaceae bacterium | reverse complement strand
CCCACCCTCAGGGGTAAAGAAAGAAAAAACAGCAGGTTGATCAGACCATCCCTAGGGCTGGAGCCGCTCGATGGTCCCACCATCGAGCTTGCCGCCGAAGTATTTGTCCAGCGCCTCCTGGAACAGCGCCTCGCCCGAAACCTCCGCGAAGAGCGTCAGCGACGAGTGAAACTTCAGGTCATCCGGGTAGCCGAAGATCTGCGCCACCGACCGGCCTCTGACACCGAGAACCAGACCGACACACTCGCGCAGCCGCGGCCCCAGGACCGGATGATCGAGGTACGCGACCGCCTCCGTCCGCCCCGAGATCCCGTACCGCTCGGCCATCGCGCTCGACCCGAGGCCGCGTACCTGCGGAAAGATGAACCACATCCAGTGCGATCGCTTGTCGCCGGCGCGCAGTTCCGAGAGCACCCGAGCGTACACCGGCGCCTGCGCTGAAACAAAGCGTTGGAGGTTGAAGGGATCGCTGTTTGCCACGGTCGCCACCTTAGAAACTGCCCGCGAAGATCGCCTTCAGCTTCGCTTTGAGGCCCTGTTCCTCGCTGGCGCGTCGCACCTGCGTTCGGTGGGTGTAGAGCAGCATGCCGATCGCCGCGGCGAACTCCGGTCCGGAGAGTTCGGCGGGCATACGGCTGAGAGGGACGGGGTGGCCGACGCGCGCCGGCACCCGCAGGAGGCTTTCGGCGTTGTCCAGCAGACCCGACATCCGCGCCCCGCCGCCGGTGAGAACGCAGCCCGCGCCGAGCGCTTCGAGTACGCCGCCATTGCGCAGGTTGTCGCGCAGCATGGTGAAGAGCTCGCGCGCGCGGGGCTCCAGAATTTCAGCCAAAAAGCGCTGCCGAACCAGACGCGCCGGTTGCCCGCCCGAGATGGCCAGGTTGCCGCCGACCTCGATCTCGGCCAGCTGCGGAATCGCGGTAACGACGCAGTGGCCGTAGGCGCGCTTGAGGTCCTCGGCCTCTTCGACCGTGACGTGCAAGCCGACCGCCAGGTCGTTGGTGAAGTGGTCGCCGCCGATGGGAAGGACCGCCGTATGCGCGACGGAGCCCTCGAAGAAGACGGCCAGCTCCGTCGTGCTGGCGCCGATGTCGGCGACGCAGACGCCGAGTTCGCGCTCGTCCGCGCTGAGCACCGCCTCGGCCGCCGCCAGGCCCTCGTAGACCGTGTCCAGAACCTCGAGGCCGGCGCGATTGGCGCACGTAATCACGCTCTGCGCGACGCCGCCCGAGCAGGTCGAGATGTGCAGGTTGACCTCGAGCTTGTTGCCCACCATGCCGATCGGGTCGTGGATGCCGGCCTGATCGTCCAGGATGAACTCCTGCGGAAGGAGGTGGAGCACCTCGCGGTCGGGCGGCAGCGCGACGCTGCGGGCGCGGTCGACCGTGGCTCGCACCTCCTCGCGCGTGATCTCGCGCATCCGGCTGCCCATGGAGATGCCGCCGCGCGAGTTGACGCCGCGCACGTGCGTTCCGCCGATGCCGACCACGGCGGTTTCGATCGCCGACCGCGTCATGCGCTCGGCCGTGAGGGCGGCGCGGTTGATGGCGTCGGCGGCGGGGCCGAGCTCGGCGATCAGGCCCTTGCGCATGCCCTTCGATTCCTCGATGCCGTGCCCGCGATAGCGCAGGACACCGTCGGCGACCTCGGCCACCAGAACGCAGCTCTTGGCCGTGCCCGCGTCGACGACCGTAATGAGATTTTCGGGCTTGGCGGTCATCGGTCGCCGCTCCCGTGGGCCGCAGCGGGGGGTGCGTGGAACTTGCCGTCAGGGGTCCAGTGACCCACCAGCTCGGGCCGCTTCCCCGCCGGTTTTGCCGCCGCGGGAGCCGGATGCTTCGCGCCCGCAGCTGCTGCAGCTGCACCGTGGGCGGCCGGCTTGTGCTCTCCCGGCTTCGCTCCAGGTTTCTCGGCGGCCACTGGCGTGTCGTCTCCGTGCGCGACCGGAACCGCCGCACCGGGCTGCATCTCAAGCACCACCTGCCGTTCGTAGCGCATATCGACGCTCGCGAGCCTGGGATACTGCGCCTTCCACGCCGCGAGATGGCTCTCGTACGCCTCGTAGCGCTTGAGATAGTCCGCGTCGCCGAAGTGCACCAGGATGTCCGATCCGTTGTCCGGGATCAGCGCCTTGACGTCCTCCGGATTCGACAGGTCGACCTCGCTGAGCTTGTGCGAGACTGCCGCGCCCGAGGAGTCGAGATCGCGCGTGAACTCCTCGAAGATCCGCATCCGCGCCGCCCGAACGCTGAGCGGGTCGGTCGCGAGAATACCCGTGACGACCGGAAAGGAGTACGCGGCTTCCGCACGCGATCCCTGCCCAGACACCGCTGTCATCTCCAGAAGAACGCCGTTCGCATCGACCAGGCCGATGTGGCCGCCCTGCCGGACAAACGCGACCGGCGTCCGCTCCCGCACATCGACCGCGACGCGATCGGGAAGCAGCCGCATGACGGTGGCGTGCTCGACCCAGGGGATTGCCTCGAGCGCACGTCGTCGATCGTCGAGCGGCAGACGGAGGACGCTCCGGCCCAGATCGTGCGCGAAGACGGCGCTGACCTCGGCCGGGAGCAGATGCCGATTGCCGCGCAGGCTGATCGAGCTTGGATCGCGGAGCACAAAGCGGGCGTCGCGGAGCAGAGCGTCGCGCAAGAGCGAGAGCCCAACCGCGGCTCCCCCGAGCAGGAGGAGGAGCGAAAGGAGCGCAAAGGCACGGCCCAGCCTGCTGCGCGGAACGCCGCCCTCGAACCGCACCCGAACGCCGCGGCTCCGGCGGGCAAAGACGTCCTCCCCGGCGGGCAGGAGGATCTCGTCTTCGGCGCCGAACTCGCGCCTGGGCATCACGGCGAGCCGCCGTGACGAGCCGGCCGCCTCCGATCCATACATCCGCACAGGCGCGTTTGGCACCTTGGTCTCCTGCCCTGTTCTTACCGCATTGGATCGCACGCCCGAGCCAGGCCGCGAGAATCGCCACCCTGACTATACCGCCTCGCTCCACGCGCACACCCCGAAACCCGGGGAGGTACCCACAGGGGAACTCACCCAAAAGAGTTTGGCGACGGCGCGCGAGAGGAGGCGGTTCACACAGCCTGACAACGGTGTCAGACTCCGGCAAACGCCCGGAGCAGCATCCCGCTCGCTTGCGAGACGCTGCCCGCGCCGAGCGTCAGGACTACGTCGCCGGACGCGGCTCTGTGGGCCAGATACTCGACCGCCGGGGCAAAGCCGTCGCAGAACTCGACTCCCGTCCGGTCCGAGGAAGCGGCGATCGCTGCCGCCAGAGCCTCGGCGGTCACCCCGGCGATGGGCTCCTCGCTCGCCGCGTAGATCGGCAGGATCACGACCCAATCCGCGTCGCCGAAGGCCGTGGCGAACTCCCGCATCAGATCGCGCGTTCGGGTGTAGCGATGCGGCTGAAAGAGCACCAGGACGCGGCCGTAGCCGCACTCGCGCGCTGCCTTGAGCGTGGCCCGGATCTCGGTCGGGTGGTGCCCGTAGTCGTCGACCACGGTCACACCGCGCTCCACACCTTTCACCTGAAATCGCCGGTCGACGCCGCGAAAGCTGTCGAGGCCGGCCGCGATCTGTTCGGGCGCCACGCCCAGCTGAACGCCGATCGCCACCGCCGCCGTCGCGTTCAGGAGGTTGTGCCGCCCCGGAACATGGAGCCGAAACTCGCCGATCTCGGCCCCGCCGGAACGGACACGAAACCCTGCCGCGGACCCCAAGCCGCAGACCGGTGTGGCGGCGTCAACCGCCCCCATCGGCTGCATCTCGAAGTCCGCCGCGGGGTCCTCGCCGTACGTCAAAACGCGCCGCTTCACACGGCGGAGCACCCGCCGCAGCAGAGAGTCGTCGATGCAGGCGGTCGTCGCTCCGTAGAACGGGATGCGGTCCATGAACTCGACAAACGCGTCCTCGACGTCGGCCATATCGCGGTAGCAGTCCATGTGTTCGCGATCGAGGTTGGTGACGATGCCAAGCACGGGAGACAGCTTCAGAAAGCTCCTGTCGCTCTCGTCGGCCTCGGCGACCAGGTATCGCGAGCTGCCCAGACGGGCGTTCGATCCGAGGGCGTCGACCCTGCCGCCGACGACCACCGTCGGGTCCAGGCCGCCGCCGGCGAGCACCGCCGCCACCATGCTGGTGGTGGTCGTCTTTCCGTGCATTCCGGCGACGGCGATGCCGAACTTCAGCCGCATCAGCTCGGCCAGCATCTCCGCGCGCTGGATCACCGGGATCTTGCGAAGGCGCGCCTCGACGACCTCCGCGTTCGCCGGACCGACGGCCGAGCTCGTAACCACTACGTCCGAACCTGCAACGTTGGCCGCGGCGTGGCCTTCAAAGATGCGCGCGCCCATGCCGAGCAGGCGCTCCGTCACCGGACTGCGACGCAGGTCCGACCCCGAAACCGTGTACCCCATCGTGAGAAGGATCTCGGCGATTCCGCTCATCCCGATCCCGCCGATGCCGATAAAGTGGATGTGCTGCGAGCTGGCAAAGAAGAAGTGGCCGGAGAGCGCGGTGGCGTGGGACATCGGAGACATCGGATATTTGGGGCTCAACTTGTCAGGGTGAAGTTTTCGGGCAGCTTGTGCGGGGGGTGCACTTGCGCCTCCGCTACTCTATCAGCGCCGGCGTGGCGTTGAGGAGAGCTGAAGTGGGTAGACTATAGATACAGGTGCAACGTGCGGAGCAAATTGATCCAGGGGCCGGGTCCTGATTCTCGCACCTAAGTCACCTCCTTCGAAGACTTTGGGTCGGGGGACGCGCGGAATATGGGACCTTTCGGACCGGGGACGGTCGAGATCCGGACCTAAGTTGTCTCTTTCCAAGATTTTGCGCAAGATCAGTACACCCCCGGGGAGGTCCGGAGGTACGGTCGGAAACACCGACGTCTGCTCGGCCCCCACCGCAACCAATTGTTAACAACTGTGTCTAATAAGGTGGGAGCCAGACCGATCCACGAGACAGGATCAGCTGGCATCTCACTCCGGTCACCGCGCAAACCGCCGCAGCACGGCAGGGACGGCCAAGCGAAGGTGAGCTGGAAACAGGGCTCCTTATGACATCGATCAAACATCTCGGAAAGAAACTCCTCGGCTCAGCCATCCTTGCGGGAGCCCTGATCGCTCCGGCCGCGGCACACGCCCGCATCTTCTTGTCGGTCGGCATCGCGCCTCCGGTAATCCCGGTCTACACCCAGCCGTACTGCCCGGGCGAGGGCTACATCTGGACGCCGGGCTACTGGGCCTACGGCGACGAAGGGTACTACTGGGTCGACGGCGCGTGGGTGCTTCCGCCCTACGTCGGCGCCCTCTGGACACCCGGCTACTGGGGCTACGGCGGCGGCGGATACTTCTGGAACGCCGGATACTGGGGACGCTCCATCGGCTACTACGGCGGCATCAACTACGGCTATGGGTACTTCGGAACGGGCTTTTACGGCGGATACTGGGGCGGCGGCCACTTCTTCTACAACCGCGCCTACAGCAACCTCGGCTCCTATGGATTCCGCAACGTCTACAACACGTCCTATAACGGTGTAGGCATCCGTCCCGGCGGCCTGGGTTATGCTCGCGGCAACTTCGGCGGCAACCGGTCTGCTTTTGTCGGCGGCGGCAACGGCTACGCCAACCGGGGCAGCTTCGGCGGCGGCAATACCTACGCCGGCGGCAACCGTGGCGGATACGTGGCGCAACGCGGCTTCAGCAACGGCGGAGGCTACAACACAGCCAGCAACGCGGGCTATCGCGGCGGCTACACCGGCTCTGCCCAGAGCAGCTACGGAGCTCGCCAGAGCTACACCGGCAGCAACGGCGGAAGCTACGCGGCGCCGAGGACCTATGCCGGTAACTCCGGCGGCGGAAACTACAACGGCGGCGGCCAGAGCCGCAGCTATGCGAGCGCCGGCAGCTACGGCGGCGGTCGCGCCAGTGGCGGGAGCTACAGTGGCGGGTACAGCGGCGGAGGTCACGCGAGCGGCGGGTACAGCGGCGGCGGATCGCACAGCAGCGGTGGCGGTGGATCGCACGGCGGCGGCGGTCGGCGGTAAACCTTTCAGAAAACGCGAGGCAGACTACAACCTCCAGGCTTAGGCCTGGAGGTTTCTTTTTGCTCTCCGACGCTTCGCCGCGAGCTCCTCCAGCATGGTTGCGATGCGGGTCAGGGCGTCTGGGCGGGCGAGCGATCGGGCGGCCGCCGACATCCGGCCGAGTGCCTCCGGGTCGGTGAGCAGAGCTCGGAGCCGGTCTTCCAGATGCCCAGGAGTCATCTCTGCTTCGAGTATCATCTCGGCTGCTCCGGCGCGGGCAAAGGCCTCCGCGTTGGCGCGCTGATGATCGTTCGCGGCGCGCGGAAATGGCACCAGGACGGCGGGTTTGGCCGCGGCGGCCAGCTCGGCGACAGAGCTTCCGCTGCGGCACAGGATCAGGCTCGCGTCGGCAAAGCGCGCCGGCATGTCATCGAGGAACGCTGTCACTTGCCAGCGACCCGGGTCGGCTCCGGAAGCGACATAGAGTTGGCGCGTGGCGTCGACGTGCCGCTCTCCGGCCTGATGGAGGATCGTGAGGCCCGGCACAGTGTCGAGTAGAGTGGGGGCCACCGCAGGCACGGCGGTGTTCAGCGCCTGCGCTCCCTGGCTGCCGCCGAAGACCAGCAGTCGCGGCGAGGCGTTCTCGGGACGCGTGGGGAGGGCGAAGAACTCGCGCCGTACAGGGACGCCGGTGACGACGCCGTTGCGGAAGTAGCGAAGGCTTTCGGCGAAGTTGACCGCGGCTGCGCTGACGCGGCGGCCGACAATGCGGTTGGTCATGCCGGGAACGGCGTTCGGCTCATACGCGAGCGTCGGGATGCGCAGCAGAATCGCCGCCATCATGGCCGGTCCCGAGGCGTAGCCGCCGACGCCGACGACCACGTCCGGCCGAAACGCTCGCAGGAGCCGGACGCAACGTGCGACGCCGACCGGCAGGTCGGCGAGGGTGCGCACCCGGGTCTGGAGGCTGACGCGGTTGAGCTGCCCGACGCGGATCAGGTCGAGGGGGAAGCCGGCCTCGGGCACCAGACGCGTCTCCATGCCGCGCGCCGTGCCGATGAAGCGCACCTCGGCCCCGTAGCGGTCGCGCATCTCGCGGGCGATGGCGAGGCCGGGGATGACGTGGCCCCCGGTGCCTCCGCCGGCGATCAGAATGCGCAACTCAGGCTCCAATGCGGGACGAGGTCAGTCGATCTCACGCGTGACGTTGAGGAGCACACCCATGCTGGCGAGCGTGATGAAGACGCTCGTTCCGCCGGACGAGATGAACGGCAAGGGGATGCCCTTGGTCGGCAAGAGAGCGACGACGACGCTCATGTTGAAGAAGGCCTGCACCAGGATCGCCGTGGTGAGACCGAAGGCCAGAAAGCGCGCGAAGGGGTCGGTCGACAGGAACGCGGCACGCAGGCCGCGGTAGCCAAGGACGCAGAAAAGCGCGACCACGCACAGGGCGCCGATGAGGCCGAGCTCCTCGCAGATGTTGGCGAAGATGAAGTCGGTGTGCGGCTCGGGGAGGTAGAAGAGCTTCTGGCGACCTTCCATGAGGCCGAGGCCGCGGATGCCGCCGGTGCCGACGGCGATGAGCGACTGGAGGATGTGGAACCCGGCGCCCTTCGGGTCGGAGTCCGGGTTCATGTAGACCAGCATGCGGGCGCGGCGGAACTTCACAAAGAAAAGCATGAAGTAGAGCACCGGGGCGGCCAGCGCGCCCGCGATCAGGAAGAACCGTTTCTGCGCGCCGGCAAGGTAGAGCATCAGGCCGGTGACGGCCGCGCACACCAGACCCGTGCCCAGGTCCGGCTCCTTCAGGATGAGGCCGACGAAGAGCAGCGGCGGCGCGATCGCACGCAGGATGGTGCCTTTGTAGTCGTCCATCTTGTGCATGCGGGTCTGGAGGAAGTAGGCGAGAAAGAGCACCACGACGGGCTTGGCGATCTCGGAGGGCTGCAACGTGATGCCGGCAACGCGGATCCAGCGATGCGCGCCGTTCATGCCGCTCATCGCAAAGACCACGGCCAAGAGAAGCATCGTTATGGCGACCGCTGGAAAGACGACCTTAGGATTGTTATAGCGGCGGTAGTCCACCTGCATCAGGACGGCAAGGGCGATCATGCCGAGAAACGCCCACACGGCCTGCCGGGCGACAAAGCTGTAGGGCGACCCGACTGTCTCCTTCGCCATGACCGCGGAGGCCGAGAAGACCATCACGAGACCGAACAGCACAAGGAGGAGCACGGTTCCGAAGAGCCACTTATCGACGCCTACACGTTTCGCCAACCGCGCACCTGTTTCTTCACTTTCAAGGCAATTCCATGACGACTTCGCGAAACACCCTGCCCCGGTGCTCGTAGTTTTCGAACTGATCGAAGCTGGAGCAGGCCGGCGCCAAGAGGACGACGTCGCCTGATACGGCAGCTTCGGCCGCTTGTTGGACGGCCGCGGCCACAGTTGCCGACCTCACCATCTTCACGACTCCGTCGAGCTCGCGTGTGATCTTTTCGGCGGCGGAACCAACCGTGTAAACAGCCTCGACCCGCTCGCGGAGAAGATCGCGCATCTGTGTGTAGTCGGAGTCCTTGTCCTTGCCGCCGAGGATGAGGTGCACACCGCCGGGGAAGGATGTGATGGCCTTCATCGCGGCGTCGACGTTGGTGGCTTTTGAGTCGTTGTAGAACTCGACCCCATTGCGCAGACGCACCAGCTCCAGACGGTGTTCGACGGCCTTGAAGTTGGCGACCGCGGATCGGATGTCCTCGGCGCCGATGCCGGCGAGGCGTGCGATCGCGACCGCGGCGAGGACGTTTTCGACGTTGTGGGCGCCCCGGAGCGGGATCTCACCGAGCGGCATCACGGGCTCGGCCTGCGCTCCCTCGCGTCCGCGCCAGAGGATACTGTCGCCGTATACGAAGGCTCCTTGCTTGACGGCCCGCGTGCTGCTGAACCAGAAGATCTGGGCCCGGGTCTTTGCCGCAAGCATCTGCGCGGGCTTGTTTTCGGCGTTCAGAACAAGGAAGTCCTCGACATCCTGGCGCTCGGTGATGCGCGCCTTGGCGGCTGCGTACTTGTCGAAGGATCCATGCCGGTCCAGGTGGTCGGGCGTGATGTTCAGGACGGCCGCGATGTGCGGCTTGAACTCGTCGACCGTCTCCAGCTGAAAGCTCGAAACCTCGAGGACGTTCCAGGTCCGACGCGAACTCCGGTCGACGAGATCGATGACGGGGACGCCGATGTTGCCGCCCACCAGCGTCTGCAGATGGGCCTGTTTGAGGATCTCGCCGACGAGCGTGGTTGTGGTGGTTTTGCCGTTGGACCCCGTGATGGCGATGGTCTGGCCGTTGAGGTAGCGCGAGGCGAGCTCGAGTTCTCCGATGACCGGCACCAGGAGGGTCCGCACCTGGTTCAATTCGGGCGTGTCGGTCGGAACGCCGGGGGAGACGACGATCAGGTCCTGCCGGCGAAAGGTGAGCAGGCCGTGGCCGCCCGACTCGACCATGATGCCGGCGTCCATGAGCGCTGGGATCTCGGCGGCAAGGGCGGTTGCGGAGCGCGAATCGCTGACGGTGACCTTGGCGCCCTGCTCGCGCAAAAAATGGGCGGCGGCGATGCCGCTCTTGCCGGCGCCGACCACGAGCACGCGTTTGTTCTTCAGTTCCATCCGCTTCCAGTGTGCCAGATGGGCGACGTTTCCGGGCACAGGGCGTTAGTTACCTCAGCTTCAACGTCGTGACGGCCAACAGGGCGAACACCAGGGCCAGGATCCAGAAGCGCGCGATGACCTTGGATTCGCTCCAGCCCATCAGCTCGAAGTGGTGGTGGAGCGGCGCCATGCGGAAGATGCGCTTGCCGCCGCGCAGCTTGTAGGAGCCGACCTGGAGCATCACACTCGCGGCTTCGAGGATGAAGACGCCGCCAATAAAGGGCAGCAGGAGCTCCTGCTTGATGATGACGGCGACGGTGCCGATGGCTCCGCCGAGAGCGAGCGAGCCGACGTCGCCCATGAAGACCTCGGCCGGGTGGGCGTTGTACCAGAGAAAGCCGATGGAGGCGCCGACCATGGCGCCGCAGAAGACGGTCAGTTCGCTGACCATCGGCATGCGCTGCAGTTCGAGGTAGTCGGAGAAGACGATGTGGCCGCTGACGTAGGTGAGGACGGTGAGGGCGCCGGCCGCGATGATGGTGCAGCCGATGGCCAGGCCGTCGAGGCCGTCGGTCAGGTTGACGGCGTTGCTCGTCAGCGTCAGCACCAGCGCGACGAAGACGACAAAGGGGAAGAACGACAGCCACCAGAGGTGGTGAACGTGCTGCAGCGAGCCGAGGATGAGATCGGGATGAACGCGTTTGAGGAACGGGACCACGAGGCGCGTCGAGTACTGACCGCGGTGCTGCATGTAGACGAGGACGACGGCGACCGCGGAGCTGGTGAGCAGCTGCAGGACCATCTTCGCGCGCGCGGTGAGACCCAGATTGCGCCGGTGGATGACCTTGATGTAGTCGTCGGCGAAACCGATGGCGCCGAAGGCGAGGGTCGAGAGGACGACCAGCCAGACGTACGGGTTGGTGAGGTCGGACCAGAGAAGCGTCGGGACAAGGATGGAGATGCAGATCAGGACGCCGCCCATCGTGGGTGTTCCGCTCTTTTTCTGATGGCTCTGCGGGCCGTCCTCGCGGATGTACTGGCCGATCTGAAACTCACGCAGCCGCTCGATGACGTACGGCCCGATGAGGAGACCAATCAAGAGCGCGGTCAGGCTGGCAAAGACGGTGCGAAAGGTGAGATAGCGGAAGATGCGGAAGAGCCGGAAGTAGGGGAAGAGCTTCTGGTAGAGCAGCCAATAGAGCAACGGAACCGCCTTCATCGAGCAGCCAGGCAAGGGCCGGGTCTGTTGGCTATCTTACCTTTGTCGGCCCGGGGGTAGGACCTGTGAGATCGGTAGGTACATGGCGAGATGCCGACGGCTCTTATCGTTTGTGGGTTCGCTCAGGAGGCTGGACGGCGAGGGCTCGGAGAGCTTCTTCGAGACGAACGCCGCGGGACGCCTTGAGCAGCACGGCATCTTCGGGGCGGACGTTTGCGGCGAGCCAGGCTCCGGCCTGTTCCGGCGAGTCGACGAAGATGGCTTGCTGTAAACCTGCCGCGCGCGCCCCATCGACGATCTCGGACGCGAGGCCGCGTACGCCCACCAGCACATGGAGTCCGCGCTCGGCCATCCTGGCGCCGCACGCGCGGTGCAACGCGGGTCCGTCGGGGCCGAGTTCGAGCATCTCGCCGGCAACGACGATGTGGCGCTTGGCCGGGATCGCGAGCAGAGCTTCGACCATGGCGTCGAGCGCGCGGGGATTTGAGTTGTAGCAATCGTTGACCAGACGGGCGCCGCGCCATGTGAGGATCTCGCCGCGCCTGGCTGCGGGTTCGAGGCTGCTCAGGGCTTCGGCGCACTCGGCTAGAGTCAAGCCATTGCGCAGACCGACGGAGACCGCCGCGAGCGCGTTCAGGACGTTGTGCCGGCCCAGCAAGCGCAGATGCACCTCCGCCAACATGCCGCCCGCGTGGACCTCAAAGCGGACCCCGTCGGCGCCAAGCTCCTCGACCGCCTCCGCCCGCACCTCGGCGGCGGTGCTCAATCCATACAGCACCGCATGTTTTGCCAGACCATCGGCAAAGTGCGCGACGCGTTCATCATCGGCGTTGAGGAAGGCGATGCCATCCGGCCCGAGCGCCTCCACCAGCTCGCGCTTGGCAGCCGCGACACCGGCGATGCCATCCGGGAAGTGCTCGATGTGCACGGGAGCCACGTTGGTGATCACGGCCCAGTCGGGCTCGGCGATCCCGGCGAGAGCGCGGATCTCGCCCGCATGGTTCATGCCCATCTCGATCACCGCGACCTGATGCTCCGGCTCGAGCTTGAGCAGCTGGAGCGGCAGGCCGAAGTGATTGTTCAGGTTTCCTGCGGTCTTGAGGACGGCGAAGCGTGCGGAGAGAACCGCCGCGATCGCCTCTTTGGTGGTGGTCTTGCCGGCCGATCCGGTGACGCCGATCACGCGTCCGTCCCATGCCCGGCGAACGCGGCGGGCGAGCGTCTGGAGCGCGCGCAGAACACAATCCTCGCTCTCCGGGACACGGAGCAGGCGGCACGGATCGAGCTCGTCCGGAGCCCGCCAGTGCCGGCTGACGACCGCGGCCACCGCACCGTTTTCGAGCGCGGCAGCGACGTAATCGTGCCCGTCGACACGCTCTCCGGTGACGGCGAAGAAGAGATCTCCCGCGCCGATCGTGCGGGAGTCGATGGAATAGCCGAGGGCCTCGCGATTTGTACTGAAGTCGCCTTCGGCGTGGATCCAGTCGGCGATCTGTCCTAAGGTCAGCTTCAAGCAATTCCCTCTTTCAAGCCGACGGGTAAAGACGGTTCGACATCTCTGAGGATCTCGGACGCGACCGCGACGTCGTCGAACGGGACGGTCCCGTCGCGGAGGATTTGAACACGTTCGTGCCCTTTGCCGGCGATGAGGACGATGTCCTTCGGCCGGGCCGCGCGGATCGCGAGCGAGATGGCGGATCTCCGGTCGATTTCGACGATGCACTCCGTGCCCGTCTCTCGCACGCCGGCCAGAGCCTCGGCAAGAATCGTCTCGGGATCTTCGCTGCGCGGATTGTCGCTGGTCAGGACGACGAGATCGCTGCCTTCGCCGGCCGCGCGACCCATCAGGGGCCGCTTGCGGCGATCCCGGTCGCCGCCACAGCCGAACAGTGTGATCACGCGGCCACCAGTCGCCTCCACCAGCTCGCGAGCGAGCGCGATCAGGTTGCGAAGAGCGTCGTCGGTGTGGGCGTAGTCGACGACGACCGTCGGCGCATCGACGGGGCCTCCGCGAACGACCTGGAAGCGGCCGGGCACCTGCTTCAGCCAGTAAGCCGCACCGGCGATCTGATCGAGCGAAAGCCCTCGAGCCAAGCTAGCGCAGGCGGCTGCGAGGAGGTTGTAGACGTTCACACGGCCGGTCAGCGGCGACCGGATCTCTACGTCGCCGACCGGCGTCTTCCACGTGAACTCAGTCAATCCGGACCGAATCCGAATCCTCTCGGCGCGGAAGTCGCCCGCCGCGATGCCATAGGTCAGCGTCTCGGATGCCCGATTGCGGGCAGACAGAGCGCGCGCCCAGGCGTCGTCCGCGTTCAGGACGGCGACGCGCGGCGGCGGTGTGCCGACCCCTTCGAAGAGCCGAGCCTTCGCGCTGAAGTAAAGGTCCATCGTGCCGTGATAGTCGAGATGATCCTGCGTCAGGTTGGTCCAGACGGCAACATCGACCGGAACGGCCCATAGTCGCTCCTGTTCGAGAGCGTGCGAACTCGCCTCGATGACCGCCTCGGTCGCGCCCAGCGCGACGCCGTCCGCGAAGGTGCGAAGGAGGTCGCGGCTCTCCGGCGTGGTGTGCGGGCTGGGCCGAACCTCGCCGACGACATGCGTCTCGATCGTTCCCATCAAGACGCACTTGCGCCCGGCGCTCCGCAGCATCTGTTCGGTCAGGAAAGCCGTTGTGGTCTTTCCGTTGGTTCCGGTTACGGCCGTCAACCGCAGCTGGCGCTCGGGATGGTCGAAGGTGGCTGAGCTTGCCTCGGCAAGAGCTCGCCGGCCGCGCTCGACCAGTGCCGCCCCGAGCTCCGGATGCTCTCTTCCAAGCGCTCTGAAGTGCTCTGGGGAATCTGTGATCACGGCGACGGCGCCGCGCCCGAGGGCCTGCTCGAGGTACAGGTTGCCGTCGGCGGTCTCTCCCCGCATGGCGACGAACAGGTCGCCTGGGATCACCTCGCGCGAGTCGTACTGGACGCCCGACACGCAGGCTGCCGAACCCCGGCCATCGAGCGCGTGTACGGCGCGGAGCAGATCATTCCATTGCATACAGCTACGATCTTATGCGAGCCCGGCACGCCCTTACATTTGAGATTTTCAACGGAGAAAGCGCACCACCACCTCGGTCCCGGCGGGCACCATCGTGCCGGGCATCGGGACCTGCTCGCGCGCCATGCCGCTGCCGACGGGCTGCACGCGCAGACCTACGGCGGAGGCTTGCTCGACCACAGCCCGCAGGCCTTCTCCGGTGAAGGTAGGCACGGGGATACGCCTGGCCGCATCGACCACCACGCCGCGGCCGTCCGTTCGTGCAACGGGGGGAATGTCTGGCGCAGGGAGCTTCTCCGGAGCGCTGGGGTTCGTCTCGGCGATCGTGGAGTCGGTGCCTCCTGCGGCGCGGAAGGCCTGAAGCACCCTTGCGGGTAACAGCCGCGCGATCGCAGCGGACCGGATCTGAGCCGTCGGGGCCGGTGCGGTGTGAGGCGGCGGTGCAGTGTCGGCGGCGATCCCCGCCAGGCCGGGTTGGTCTGTTGGCAGGCTGGTGTTCGGCGTTCGGAGCGGATCGTCCGCGGGCATGTCGTTGATATCGGCAAACATCGCGCTCAGGTCCGCGGTGTTGTCCGAGGGGGCCTCTTCGAGTTCGCCCGTGCGCTGCTCGGCGAGCAGTTCCTTCGTCGACTTGAGCGGCTGATCGTGCGGGACGCCGAGGTACTCAAGCACCTGCTGCGCCACCTCGGCGAAGACCGGAGCGCTGACCGTGCCACCGTATTTGCTGGCGCCGACTGTCGGGTTGTCGATGACGACCGTAACGGAGATGGCAGGGTTCGAGACCGGAGCAAAGCCGGCGAAGCTTGCGACCAGTTTGGTGTGCGAGTAGGTGTGGGTGGCAACGTCGATCTTTTGCGCGGTCCCCGTCTTTCCGGCCGAGGTGTAGCCGTTCAGCGCTGCCAGCTTTCCGGTGCCCTCGGTGACGATGCCCTGCATCATCATGCGCATTTTGGCCGAGGTCATCTCCGAGATAACGCGGTGAGCTCCGTCGGGCAGCTTCGCGGGCAACTGGTTGGTCGGACGAAACGCCATCGGCTGCAGCCGCGGGTCGCCCTTCATGGCGTCGGCGCTCTCGAGCAGGACGTGCGGCGGCATGTATACGCCACCGTTAGCAATTGTGCTGACCATCGTTACAAGCTGCACCGGCGTGACGCCGACCTCCTGTCCGATGGCCATCGAAAGGATGCTGGTCGAGCCCCATTTCTTCGGGTTGCGCAGAAGACCGCGCGTCTCGCTCGGCAGCTCGATGCCCGACCGGTCACCGAAGCCGAACCCGCGCATGTAATCGTAGAACCTGGTCGGTCCGAGCTTCAGCGCCATCTTGGCGGCGCCGACGTCGCTTGAGTGCTCGAGCGCGTACTGCACCGTGACCACGCCGAAGTGATCCGACTTGTCGTCGTGCAGCGTGCGGCCGTACATGGTCATCGCGCCGCCCTGGCAATCCACCTTGTCGGTCGGCTGCACGCCCGCGCCGTCGAGCGCCGCTGCATAGGTGACGAGCTTGAAGGTCGATCCGGGCTCGTACACATCGCTGACGGCGAGGTTGGTCAGAACGCTGGCATCCATGTGGCGCTGGTCGTTCGGGTTGAAGCGGGGTGCGATCGCGAGGGCCAGAATCTGTCCGGTGTGCGGGTCCTGCACGACCACCGTGCCGTGAAGCGCCTTGACCTTCTCCATCTGCGCGTCGAGCGCGCGCTCGGCCATGTACTGGATGTTGGCGTCGACGGTCAGGACAAGGTTTTCGCCGGGCATGGGCTGCTGCTCGTCGGAGCCGAGCACGTGGTGCTTCGCATCGACGGCCGTCAGCATGTGGCCGGGCGCGCCGTGCATGTCGTCATCGAACTGCCGCTCCAGGCCGCCCAGACCGGTGTCGTCCATGCCGACGTAGCCGAGCATCTGGGCGCCCAGGTCGTTGTTCGGGTAAAAGCGCTTGAACTCCTTCTGCAGGTACACGCCTTTGAGGTTCAGCTCGCGGACGCGCGTCGCCGTCTCGGCATCCAGGCGGCGGGCGACCCACGCGAAGTTGCGGGAGGCGTTGAACCGCGCGAGCATCTGCGCTTCGCTGGTAAAGGTATCGCGCGCGTCGGTGTGAACGAGCCGGGCAAGCATGGCCGCGGCTTCGGCTCGGTTCTCGCCCAGCTCGCTCGGCACGGCGTACACGCTATCGACCGAGACCGTCATCGCAAGCTCGCGCAGGTTGCGGTCGTAGAGAACGCCTCGGCGCGGGGCTACCTCGAACGTTCGCTGCTGCTGCATCGCGGCCCGATGGACGAAGTCAGAGTGCCGGACGACCTGCAGCCACGTCAGGCGGAGACCGATCATCGCGGTCCAGAGGCAGAAAAAGAGCGCCACGTACGCGAACCGCACTCTCCGGATCGGAGCGGTTAAGGTCTGCCGTGGCGCCTGTTTGTTTCCCATCGCGAACTTCACTCCAGCTTTGTTTGTGCCTCTCTACGACCTACCGCAACGCGACTGGACCGGCCTCGGCCAACACGGGCGCGTTCGGGTCGGCTGATCCGTCGGGGCGCACGACCTGTCCCGGTTCGGGCGCGTTCAGGCCCAGTTGCTTGGCGAGCGCGTCGATGCGCTGTGGGTCGCTGAGCTGCGCCTCGGACAACCGCAGCTGCCGATTCTCCTCGCGCATCTGCTCGACCTGCGCCTTCTGCGTCTCGACGTGGTAGCCCATTTCAACGGACGAAAAGTGCTGCCACACGTACACCATCACGAGGCAGAACAGGATGCTCATCACGGCGGTGAACTGCCGCATCTCGCGCCGCCGATCGGGGTCGTCGGCCTTGACGATCCGGCTGTTGTCGATGTGCTTGGTAAAGAAGACCTCGGGCGTGGGTCCGCGGCGCGCCCGTCGCTGCGCCTCAAATAACGCGCGGTTGCGCTCCGCCAGGGATTGCGCCGGCGACCGCTTCGCCGCCACCCGTGTCGTGCCCATCAACTCCATTCCCTGCCCTGCCATCGCCGCTGTTGCCATCTTCCTACCCTCTCCTGCCTAAACTTTCTCCGGCCGCTCGGCCGTCCGGATAAACCTTTGCCGCCATCCTCAGAGCAAACCGGGCCGGGGTTGCTAGTGGAGGAGGGGACTTGTGATACGGAGTTGTCTTTCGCCTGAAAGCACGGTGGGACAACCCCAGCCCGATCTCTGTTATCGTTCTTGTTAACATGCACTAGAATTGGTGCAAGCGGAACAACAAAGAACGTACCTCTAAACTTTTTTTGCCGCCCTGAGCTTTGCGCTTCTGCTTCGTGGATTTCGCATCTGCTCCTGCTCCTCCGGAACCACCGGCTTCTTCGTCAGCACCTCAAAAACCTTGTTCCTTCCGGCCTCCCGGAGGGCATCTTTCACCAGCCGGTCTTCGAGCGAGTGGAAGCTGATCAGGACGATCCGGCCGCCCGGTTTTAGCAGAGATCCCGCGCTCTGAAGCAGCGATCGGATCTCGCCCAGCTCGTTGTTTACCCGAATGCGGAGTGCCTGAAAGGTGCGCGTCGCCGGATGAATCTTGTCGCCTTTCATTGATGGGGCGGCGGCCGATACCACGTGAGCCAATTGGGCTGTAGTGTGTATCGGCCGCGCCCGCACAATGGCTCTGGCGATTCTCCGCGACCTCCTTTCCTCTCCGAATTCGTAAATCAGGTCGGCGAGTCGATCTTCGTCCTCCTGATTTACCACCTGTTCGGCCGTCTCTCCGCTGCGCGTGTCCATCCGCATGTCCAGCGGTCCGTCGGCCCGAAAACTGAATCCTCTGTGCGCCTCATCCAGCTGCAAGCTGCTTACGCCGAAGTCCGCCAGCAAGCCGTCGAGGCTGCCCGGGGCGATCGTGCTTGCTGCCTCCGAGAACGCCCGCGGCTCAAACTCGATTGCCGCTGCCTCGGCGCCGATCTCTCGCTGGACCTCCTCGAGCCGGGCCCGGCCTAGTTCCATCGCCGCCGGGTCACGATCAAAGCAGATCAGCCTTCCCGCGGGCCCTAGCCGCCTGAAGATCGCCGCGGAGTGGCCGCCCAGCCCCAGCGTTGCGTCCACATAGACGCCGCCTGGCTGCACATTGAGAAACTTCATTACTTCGTCTAAAAGAACTGGCACATGCCGCGGTCGATCCATAACCTCTCCCGCCTCGTGTGCGCCTCACTTGGAGGCAAATCTTCTTTTCCTGGCGTTACAGCCCCAGATCAGCCAGCGCGGCCTGATCTTCCGCGGTCAAACCTTTCACCTTGGCCTCGAAGCTCTCGCGATTCGCAACTTCGAGAAACGTCTGAACGCCAAGTACAACCACATCTCCGGTCACCTTTGCCGAATCCCTGAGGATCTGAGGCAACAGCACCCGGCCCTGCTGGTCCATCTCCGCCATCTGGCCGTAGTAGTTCGTTACGTCCAGAAATTTCTTCTTCGCGGGATTCATGTTTGGAACCGCGGCCAACCTCGCCTCGATCGCCTCCCACTCCTTCAGCGGATAAATCTCCGCTCGTTCGCCATCCTTGCTCGTGATGTAGAACTGCGGACCGTACACCTCATCGATCCTTCGTTTGAACTCGGCCGGCAGTTTGAGCCGGCCTTTTTCGTCCACGCGCGTTGGGTGATTTCCGCGAAACATCTCTGATCGGCCTCAACGTCGCCCATGGAGTAAGCTTTTCTTTGAAAGTGACGCCTGCTAGTCCCTTTCACTCCACTTTTGACCACTTCCGATCCAAAGAATGACCTGCGCCTGTCGGAAGCGCAAGAACTAAATCGGTTGAGGTGGTGGAAAAATTGAGTGAAAACGGTTGAGAAGTTGTGAAAGATTTTCGAAATGCAGCGTATAGGCACGCACTGGAGCACGGCCCCAAGATGTGGTGTTTACCAGGAAGATGCTGGCCGCATGACCCTATTGCGTCATTGACAAAGGTCTGGTAAGCGAAGCAAAGGCGAAAACTGCTAACGGGGGGTAACTTCTGGAGGGTGACTTAGGCGTTAGCAGGTACCGCCAGCGCCCGCTTCTTCTTCTGGACCCAAAGCAAGTACCCGAGAACGCACAGATTGATCACAAACAGAGAGAACCGGAACCAGGTCGGTCTGCGCAGGAGTTCAAAGATCTCCCATGGAAGTGCCGATGCGGTGAGGACCAGGGTGAGGTACTCGGCCCAGACTTTACGGCGTAGCAGACCGATGCCTTCGGTCAACGCGACGCCGGAGTAAGCAAAGGTGGCGATTCCAATCTCGCGCAGGCGGTGTACATCGATCAGGTCGACCTTGTCCAGGAGCAGGGAGACGAAGTGGCTCTCCGGGTCGAACCGGAGGGCGGTCGCAACCCGGACTACCACATCACTCAGGTCTTTGTGCAGGAAGTGGATGGCGCCGACGCCGATACAGAAGAACAGGAGCGACTTGGCGAGCTTGAACAGCCCGATGAGGAGCAGGCCGTTGTCGTGCCGAGGGCGCATCGGAGGTAGATCTCCGGATGTGCTCGCGTGTTCCTCGGGACTCGCCTGAACCTCGGAAGCGGGGACCCTACGTTCGTGAGCAGTGTTGGGGACAGAGGTCTGCGACATAGGACATCTTCAGTTGACGGCGGGGAGCAGGCAAATGTCAACGCACCTCCAGGTGCATTCCTCTCCCACTTCCGTGGTTCTGGTCGGGGACCGCACGCTCTACTTCTGCCGGGGCGTCTCTGTCTGGGGTTGGGCTGCCATGGCACGGTACTTCTCGGCCATCTGTTTGTCGGCGAGGGCTTTGATGAAGACGCCCCCGACGACCGAACGGGCCTGGAAGCCGACCTGTTTGCCGGTCTTGGTGTCGTACCAGTCGGTGAGCGGGACGCGGGTAGGGGTTTCGCCGATCCACTTATAAATCGGGTCGATGAAGGCGTTGAAGGCCGTGGGGTTGTCGGCCAGGGTGGCGGTCCAGACCGACCAGTCGAGCTTGGTATAGTCGGCCCGGCTGTCGAGCGGGAGGCCGTAGGTATTGATCTTTGTCTGGTAGAAGCGGATCTCGGAGTCGCGGACGGCTTTGGGGAAGAGGTTGTAGCCGAGCAGCTGGTCCCAGACCAGGTTGTACTTCTGGCTCCACGTGTTGGGCGAGTCGTAGGCGAGTTTGAAGTGATCGCCTTCGCGGTCCATCGCGATCCATTTAAGGGCGTAGCTGTGAGCAAGTTTGGAGTAGTCGCGGCTGACGGCGTCCCGGTGCAGAAGCCGGGCCAGGTCGGCGTACGCTTCGAGGGCGTCGATTGCCTTGAGCGCGAGGTTGGCGTTGTGGGTCACGTGGCCGGCGAAGTCGTCGGTGGTGAGCTGGTTTTCGGGGTCGAGACCGTGGTCGCGGAGGAACTCGGCCCATTGCGTCAGCTGCGGCCAGTACTGTTCGGCGAGCGTCGTCTTGCCCTCGGCGCGGGCGAGAGCGTCGACCAGCAGGAGCATGTTGCCGGACTCCTCGACCGGCATCTGGTTCTCTTCGGTCTTTTCGCCGCCGCCGTACCTCTGGCCGTTTGCGAGGGGATACTGGCCGAGATCATGCGGCGCAAAGGGGAAGCGCCAGCGGTTCGGCAGCGCGGTGTACTCGAGCACGGGCCGGACCTCCGCCTCCAGCAGAACCGGGTTGAGCAGGAGGAAGAAGGGCGCCGCGGGATAGAAGACATCGACCGTATCGATGCTGCCGTTTGAGAAGTTCTCCTTGCCGAAGACCAGCGGTTTGCCATCGACGTCGGCGACAAAGCCGTGGGCGGCCCAGGCCTGCCGGTATGCGAGCACACAGATCGCGGCGTAGTGGGCGCCGGCGGCGCGGGTCAGGTCGGCGGTCAGCTCGGTGTCGAGCCTGTTGCCTCGGGCTTCAAGCGCGGGCAGATCGCGTTCCGCGGCGTCGAGCATGGCGTCCACGGTCTGGCCGTTGCGCTGCCACCACGGCCGCAGGTTGCGCTGGAGGTACTGGATCGCAAAGCCCTCGGTGTAGGAGACGAGCAGGTGACGGGTGACCGGCTGGGCGGCGACGCTGTGGAGCAGAAGTTCGGTCGCCAGGTGCGCGTCGTCGCGGCCGACGATCTGCGGCTCGTCCATGTCGTCGGCTGCCGGAAGTTGGCCGCCGGCTGCGAAGGTGCGGATGTTGTCTGGTGAGATCGCGGAAGTGGATTCTTCGTCTTTGGGGACGGAGAGATGGAAGTAGCCCCAATCGATGCGGAGGTCGTCACCCGAGCGATTGAGGACGCGCTGGTCGCGCGACCCCACGGAGAGGACGGTCTGCGTGGCGGTCATATTGCGGGAGTAGGTGACCGCCTCTCCGGCGCCGTTGACCGCGATCAGAGGATTGACGTCGATGAGGATGCAGACGTCGTTGTGCGTCGCCCCGTCGGTCGATCGCGCCGTAAAGCTGAGGTACGTGACCGGTCGCGATAGGACGTCCAGGTCCGACAGGATGGTCGGTGTAAAGAAGGTGAGGTCGAGCTGAACGCCGCCGCCCGTGAAGCTGTAGCGGGTGTGGGTCGGAGTGACGATGTGGCTGGTCTGCTGCATCGCGGGGACGGCACGCGGGTCCAGGCCCATGAAGCGGAAAGTATGACCGTCGATGCGGATGAGGCCGGCGATGGGCTGGGGGGCGCCGGTCCAATGGCGGGTGGGTGAATCGGTGAGGTTGTCTGTGTCCGACCAGACGGAGAAGTAGGGGTTGTGCGTGATGAGGGGAGTTGAGGGCGGCCGCGGCTGATCTGCCTGGGGTGACTGGGCTGATTGGGCCAGCAGGGTGGACGCGGAGAGCAGCGTGAGCAGCGGCAGAGATCTCATCATATGGATAGGGCCTCGTTGAACCTCTCAGTGGATCGGTTGATCGCGCGACGGAGAGTGCAAAATAAACTTCTGAAATGGCTAATGCTGGACGGGGTTTGTGCCGATAAGAGGAGAGAGGGCATCGACAAGCGAGATGACCGTCAGATTGGATCGGAGATTTTCACGGGAGGCGGAGGTCTTGATGGTTAGATCGACGGGCTGATTGGGAAGAAGATCGAAGTAGTTGTCGGAAGGCTCGGC
>CAXUIB010000021.1:0-22024 GCA_964250945.1 uncultured Acidobacteriaceae bacterium | reverse complement strand
GCATATGGGTAGGACGCGGCATGGGCTTGTTTGTATTCTAGCCGAGGGGCGAGGGCTGGATGGGGCAGGTGCGGTGGGAGGTGGTGCGGTCGACGGCGAAGATGGAGGCCCTCGCGCCGGCGTGGGTCCAGTTGTGGGAGCGGGACGTGCGGGCGAAGCCGTTTCAGCATCCAGGGTGGTTGGTGCCTTGGTGGCATCACTTCTCGCAACCGGAGCTGCGGGTGCTGGCAGGCTGGGCTGGGGAGACGCTTGTAGCAGTTTTGCCGACGTACGTGTATCGGGAGCCGGTATCCGGCGAGCGGCAGCTCTTGCTGCTGGGAGCCGGGACGTCGGACTATCTGGACGGAGTGTTTGCCCCCGAGTGCAGTGTGGCGGACGTGCTCGAGGGATTCGATCTGCTCGGGAATAACGCGATTTGGGAGGTCGCGCGCTTTGCGCAGATTGTGCCCGGGTCGGTGCTGTTCCGGGCCCTGGACGGGTTGGAGTCGAGAGCCGCGGAGCGGTACGCCGGGGAGAGTACGTCGCGTTGCCGGGCGTTGCCGGTCGCTGAACTGCCAGGCAAGGTGCGGGCCGATGTGCGGTACTTCCGGAACTTTGCGGCGAGCCGGGGCAGGCTGGAGCTGACGGTCGCGCGGGAAGAGACGGTCGCCGGGGAAATGTTTGAGCAGCTAGTCAGGCTCCATACGGCGGTGTGGGCGGAACGCGGCGAGGCGGGCGTGCTGGCGGATCCGGCGGTGCTGGGGTGGCATCGCGAGGCCCTTCCAGGGCTGCTGGCGAAGGGGTTGTTGCGGATGTGTTCGTTGCGGCTCGAAGCGGAGGTGATTGCGGTGCTGTATTCGCTGATCGATCCGGTCAGGCGGCCAGAAGGCGAAGGCCTCGCGCGGACGCAGTACTTCTACCTGATCGGGCACTCGACCGAGCATGCCGACTTGCACCCGGGGACGCTCTTGACGGCGATGGCGATGGAGCGGGCGGCCGAGGACGGTATCCGGACGATCGACATGCTCCGTGGCGATGAGCCTTACAAGCGGTTCTGGCGGGTAGAGCGGGTGAGGACATATGGGTTCGCTGTGCGGAGAGCTGCGCTCCGCGGAGCATCGGAGGGTACGGGTGTGGGTGTTAAAATGAGAGGCTGAGGCAAAGCTCGCTCCGCATGGATCCGTCGCACATCCGCAACTTCGCGATCATCGCCCATATCGATCATGGAAAGTCCACTCTCTCTGACCGGCTCCTGGAGCTGACGGGATCGCTGACCTCGCGCGAGATGCAGGCGCAGGTGCTGGACGCGATGGATCTCGAGCGCGAGCGCGGGATCACCATCAAGGCCCACACCGTCCGCATGATGTACAAGGCCGAGGACGGCGAGATGTATCAGCTGAACCTGATCGATACGCCGGGTCACGTGGACTTTTCGTACGAAGTTTCGCGGTCGCTGGCTTCCTGCGAGGGCGCTCTACTGGTGGTGGACGCAAGCCAGGGGGTGGAGGCGCAAACGCTGGCGAATGCGTATCTGGCGATCTCAAACGGGCTGGAGATTATTCCCGTGATCAACAAGATCGATCTGCCGTCGGCCGACATTGAGCGGACCAAGGCGATGATCGAAAAGTCGGTGGGCTTACCGGCAGACGACGCCATCGCAGTTTCGGCGAAGACGGGCTTGAATGTGGCGACGATTCTCGAGGCGGTGGTGACGCTGCTGCCGCCGCCGGCAGGCGACCCCGACGCTCCGCTGCAGGCGTTGATCTTTGACAGCTGGTTTGACGCGTATCGCGGTGTGATTGTCTTGGCGCGCGTAATCAACGGCAGGCTGCGGCAGGGCATGAAGATCAAGGTGATGTCGAACGGCCGCACGTTTGACGTCGATTCCATGGGTGTCATGACGCCGAAGCCGATGGAACTGACGGAGCTCTCGGCAGGCGAGGTGGGGTTCTTCGTGGCGACCATCAAAAACGTCGCCGACACCAAGGTGGGAGACACGATCACGGAGGTCGACCGGCCGTGCGCGGATGCGCTGCCAGGGTTTGAAGACATCAAGAGCATGGTGTTTGCGGGCTTGTATACGGTCGACTCGCACGAGCACGCGATGCTGCGGGATGCGCTGGAAAAGCTTCGGCTGAACGATAGCTCCTTCAACTTCGAGCCGGAAAGCTCCGCGGCGCTGGGATTTGGGTTTCGCTGCGGATTCCTGGGCCTCCTGCACCTGGAAATTATTCAAGAGCGGCTGGAGCGCGAGTACGACCTCGACCTGATTACCACGGCCCCAGGGGTGCGGTACAAAATCACCCTGACGGACGGGTCGGTCGTGGAGGTGGACAATCCTTCACGGTGGCCAGACTCGACCGAGATCGAGACGATCGAAGAGCCGGTGATCATAGCGAAGATCCTCACGAACGAGGAGTATGTTGGCGGGATCCTAAAGCTGGTAGAGGACAAGCGCGGGCGCCAGCAGAACTTCGAGTACGTCTCCGAGACGCGCGTGATGCTGACCTATGAGCTGCCGTTGAACGAGATTGTCCTCGATTTCTATGACCGTCTGAAATCGGTCTCGCGGGGGTATGCCTCTTTGGACTATGTGCTCGCGGGCAGCTGGGTGTCGCCCATGGTAAAGATGGATATCCTGATCGGCGGCGATCCGGTGGATGCGCTCTCCATCATCGTCCATCGCGATTCGGCGTATGAACGCGGCAAGCTCCTGGTGTCGAAGATGCGCGAACTGATTCCGCGGCAGATGTTTGAGGTGGCGATTCAGGCCGCGATTGGGGCAAAGGTGATTGCGCGCGAGACGGTAACGGCGATCCGAAAAAACGTAATCGCGAAGTGCTACGGCGGGGACATATCGCGCAAACGCAAGCTCCTGGAAAAGCAGAAGGAAGGAAAGAAGCGCATGAAACGGATCGGCAAGGTGGATATTCCGCAGGAGGCGTTTTTGGCGGTATTGAAGGTCGGGGAAGACTGAGTGCAATCTGAAATGCGGGCCGGCCGGCACCGAAGGTCACCACCGGCGCGCCAGTTCAGCAAGAGCGAATCAGGGCATGAGGTCACGAAGGAGACACCCCGCCTGTGGAAGCCGTTGAAAGCTGGTCGGGGGTGGTTGGAGATCGATACGAGGTGCTGCGCGGGTCTTTGGCCCGCGCTGTAAGCCTCCTGATTCGTGGCAATTAGGTCCGATGACAGGCGTCGCCGGAATCCTCTGGGCAGAGCAGCTTCATAGCCTCGTGGAACACAGCTACTAGGCCGATCCACACAAATTCCACAGGGGGCTCCGTTAGTGAGAGCCCCCAAAGAAGCTCTCACGAACGTACGACCCAGTGATTTAGCGAGTCGCTGGACGGGCCGTGCTGGAGGGAGTTGTGGGACGTGGACGCGTGGCAGCCGAGGGAGCAGACGGTGGAGGCGCGGCAACGCCGGAAGTGCGATTGTACGCGTCGACGACGGCCTGGGTGACGTCGATGGACTGGAGCGCCCACATGACATTGCTGGCCTGGTTACTCACATCGAGCAAGAGGGTAAAGCCGTTCTGCTGCACGTAGGACTTCATCGTCGTGTCAAACTTCTGGGCGACCTTGCCGAAGGCTTCCTGAAGATCCGTATTGTAGGCGTTGGATGCGTCTTCGGTATCGCGGCTCAGCTGCTTTTCCTTAGTGTCGATGTTGCGAAGGCGGGTGGCGCGATCCTCTTCAGAGAGCGTGGCGGGTGCGCTTTGGAGCTGCTTCCGGAGGGAGTCTACCTCGTTCTGGAGAGAGTCGATCTGTGCCTTTTTGGGCTCGTACTTCTTTTGGACGTCAAGGACGGCGCGCTGACCTTCGTTGGTGGCAAAGACAGCCTGCTGAAAGGCGATAAGAGCAACCTTTGCGGGGACAGCCTGGGGTGCGGCAGCAATGCCGGCGGGTGCTGTGGCCGAAACGGCGGGTGCGGCAGACCGGGTACCAGTCTGGGGTGCGGTGGTTTGGGGCGCCGTCGTCTGGGCGAGGGCAGCGGAGGTGAACAATCCTGCGCCGAGCGCGGAAAGCCTGATAAGAGAGCGGTTCATGCGGTGTGGTGTACTCCTCAATAACTGTTCTGGATAAGGGGTCTAGACGACTGGGCGGGTGCGCGTTGAACGCGTGCTGGCCGCAAAATATCGTTTGCGTGGGAAGCGGATCGCTCCACTGTGCTTCCCACGGTGCGGGCCGATCCCCACTCGGAGAGACGCGCCCTGGGACCGGTTGTCACGTCCCATGTCGCACGTAGATGCTGACGCGGGCCGCAGCCTACAGCCCTCAAATTATAGGGTTTCCTCGAATGAGCGGTCAAACGGGCGCGGGGTAGGCGGGAGGTAGCGGCGGGTGCCAGGCTTTCCAGAATATGGAGAATGGCTTGTCGGGTCTTCCATTTTTCAGCGGGCGGGAGGATGTAGACGGCGGCTGCAGGTGGAACATTTGCGGGAATCAGCGGGGGTTTTGGGCTTATTGTGGCAATAAAGGCCGATGCACGATTGGTTGTTGAATTGCACGAGTGGGACGTGCAAGGACATGGTTGGTGAGTTTCCGACCTGCCTGGCACTGATCTGGCCAGAGATGCCTCTCTTGAAAGAGGCGCCGGGAGATTTGGGTATTCTGCAGGACATTCTGGAGGCCGTGACTGGCCATTGCGGGAGGGGTTGCGGTTTAGCCGGCGACCTCTCTGGCTTCTCGCTTGGTTCTCAGAAGTGCTGGGCTGATTCCGTTTAGTTGAAGGTCATGGCCCAAAGGATGTATTTGCCGCGATCTCCGCTCTCATGTATTATCCGTTATGTCTGGACAGTGGCTGTGGGTGCGGTTTCCCTGCGGGCCGCCGGGGCGGATGAGCAGGATTGGGGCGAAATCTGAGGTCTGCGCGGAACGGTGATCAGGTTGATCCTGCCCCGATATTGCATTTGCTTTCTCGTCCGGGCCGCAGATTGGCTTCTCGCAGATATGAAGTGAAACACATACGACGTGCGCTCTTTACAACAGATCGACATCCCGGATAGCCCAACCCGATCCAGGTTCCCCCTTGCTCGCCCTTGCGAGACGACGCCGATAGCGTGGGCTCAACGGTCGATGTCTATCTCACACGTTCGCGAATGTAGTTAGCACTGAAATAGGAAGTGGAAGCATGAGTTCAGAACAGAATGGTCCTGACGTGCCCATGTTTGGTGGTGCGCCCCCGATGCAGCAAGTTTCGCCCACCGAGGCGGTGTCTTCTAACGGCGGTGCGGATATTTCGCATGGTGTGGGTCAGTCCAAGAGCAGCCGGCGACGACGGCGCAAGCGCAAGAACAAGGGCATTGAGGGCGCACCGGGCGGCCAGGTGTCGGCGGGCGGCGACGGACAAGGAGTAATCTCGTCGGTTCAGGCGAGCGGGGAGCCGATTGTAGCGCGAGAGGCTTTTTCTCCGGCGCCTCCGCAGCAGCAGGGAGTTCAGGCCGCAGCGGGACAGTACCAGAACCGCGACGGTGGTGCGGGCGGCAAGCGGTGGAAGAAGAAGTTTCGCGATCGCGAACGTCCGCCGCGGCGTGAGGACAATGCTGCAAACACGCAGAGCGCCTCGACGACCACTAACGGCTTCCGGGACTATGGGAGCAACGGGTCCGGCGGGAGCAATGGTGCTGCCGTGGTGCGGGATACGGGGACCCACCAGTTTGGGAATCGGGCTGACGGCTTCAAGCGTAGGGGATCGAGCGGCGGCGGGAAACAGTCGAGAGATCGTGGACCGCGCGGCGGTTTTGTGGGACCGATGGACCATTCATACCGCGCGGTGAGTGGGAATTTCGGTGAAGTCTCGCCTTCGACGATCGACACGGGGACTGGCTTTGGCCGACGCGGAGGGTACCACTCCGGCGACGCGCAGCCGATCGACTACTCGCAGGGCCGGGTGATTCCGGTGGCGGAGGATGCGCCGACGAAGATCTTCTTTTTTATCGAGGATCTGTTCTTTCTGGCAAAGATCGGGGAGACCGCGCGCAAGCTGGGCGTAAAGGTCGCGTTTGTGAAAAATGACAAGGAGGCCTTGGCGCAGCTGACCGGCGGCGAAGAGGCGGATCGGCCAGGGTTGATTGTGGTGGACCTGAACAACGCCAATGCGAAGCCGCTTACGTTGATTCCCAAGTTGAAGGCGAAGTTGAAGCGATCGACCTCGATCATTGGGTTCTTGAGCCACTTGCAGGGGGACCTGAAGGCAAAGGCGGTAGAGGCTGGATGCGACACAGTGATGCCGCGATCGGCGTTCTCGCAGAATCTGCCGAATCTGCTTCGGCGTTACGGGATCGAGGAAGAGGAAGAGGCGAACTTCAACCAGTAAGGCTTGTGGTGCTCTCGTTGGGGCTGGTGCAGGCGTACCCAGATTTCCTTCAGGATGACAACCAAAAGGTGGAGGCAAAGCAGCTGCGGTTTTTCGACTGCGCAGACGACAAAGCGGTCTGCTCCGGTCGAGATGACACATCTATACCGTGTGCAAAGGAAGCTTTACCCTGGGGGCCACGACATTGCGCGTCCGCCAAGGAGGTGGACGTGAAGGTGATCGACCGTCTGGCCCCCATCTGCGCCGGTGTTGATGACCATGCGATACCCGCGCTCCAGATGTTCTTTGCGCGCCAGCTCGCCGGCTGCGGCCATCACCTTTCCGACGAGTTCGGTGTGTTCTGCGAGCGCGTGGGCGTGGGACCGCAGGTGAAGCTTCGGGATGACGAGCAGATGCACAGGAGCCTGCGGATGGAGATCGGCGAAGGCGAGGCAGATTTCGTCCTCGTAGCGACGGTCGGCCGGTATGGTGCCTTCGACGATGCGGCAGAAAATGCAGTTTAGGCTCATGGGGTCCTTCCGGGTTCAGAGAAGTACCGTGGCTTTCCGGGTGGAAGCCAAGGATTGTAGGCGCGGGCGAAGGCGGCGCGACGACTGATAGAGGGGTGGCTAAAGGTCCAAAACTCGAGCAGCGGGTTGGGGTACGGGTCAACAAGGCTGGTTTCGCCGAGAACTTGAAAGGCTTGTTGGGCAACGGTTTGCGGATCGGCGACAATGCCGTGCACGGCTTCTTGTCCGTACACGTCGGCGTCGTGCTCGTGCATGCGGCTGTAGCCGTTGGTGATCGGTTCGGAGAGAAAGCCGAGCACGGAGAGGACCAGGAGAAGAACGACGAGCGAGGCCCAGTTTTCGGCCGACCGGATCTGGCAGCGGCTGCCGTAACGACCGAGAAGCCACGTGACGAGGCGATAGCCAAGATAGAACTGCGCCAGGAGAAAGAGGGCGAGAGAGGCGAGAGTCTTCCAGATGTGCTGGAGAACGTAGTGGCCGAGTTCGTGGCCGAAGATAAAGGAGATCTCGTCGGGCGTGGCTTTTGCAACCGTGGTGTCCCAGACAACGACGCGTTTGGAGGCGCCAATGCCGGTCACGTAGGCGTTGAGGCCAGTGACTTTGTCGCTGGCTCGCATAAGGAACATACGTTCAGGTGGGATGGTGATGCCGCCGCGCTCCACAACCTGTTCGAGACGCTGGACGAGGGCGGGGTCGGATTTGGCGAGGGGCTCGAAACGGTTGAAGAGTGGGTCGATGAGCACAGGTGTGACGAACACGCCGAGGACGACCAGGAGCATGGCGGGAATCCAGAACCAGAACCACCAGTGTCGAGGCGATCGGCGGATCACCCAGAAGAGCAGGAGGACCAGCGGGGCGCCGATGACAAAGGTCAGCGCGAGGAACTTCGCCTGGTCGGCGAACCAGCTTCCCCAGCCTTGGACGGATTGGGCGTAGAGGAGTGAGAGGTGGTGGCCGTAGAGGTCGAAGGGAAGGTCGGCGAGGCTGGTAACGGCGAGCAGAAGCGCGGTGAAGAGGAGACCCTGGAGCCAGCGGTGGCGGGTGCGACGAGCGGCGAAGGCCTGGAAGCGGGAGGCGCCGCCGGTGGTGAGCAGGAGCACGAGGACGAGGATGCCCCAGAGCTCGCCGGCGAGGCCGAGGACGGCCTTTTGGCGGGAGTAGCGGATCGCTAGCCGGAGTTTTTCGGGCGGCAGATGGTAGGCGGGCTCCCTGGCTTGCGTCCCGTCAGGTCTGCTGCTGGTGGTGGTGCCTGTGGCGGCCTCTTGGGGTCCAGGCGACGCGGAGGCTGCGCACGTGCATGCGAGAGAGACGAGAAGCGCGAGCAAAAAGGTCGGGATCGTGCCAAGATACGACTTCATGGTGTCTCTAATGCGGTGCGGGTGGCTCGGTTCGCGATTTTTGAGGACGCGCCCGACGCCGCCTCCTATCTTACGAGGCCGGCGCGCGTCCTAAAAGGTACGGGATCTAGGCCGGGCATGCACCGGGTGTGATCCGATACACTCGCCAAGAGCTGACTTCCGTAAAGAACGGGCCCCACCTTGATGCTAAATCGCTGTTTTGCCTCTTTTCCCACGCCGCGGGTGTATCTGTCTTCTTCGCGCTTTACCTCTGCCTACGCTCTGTTGATGCTGTGCGGGCTTTGGAGCTCGCGAGCTCTGGCTGCCGCGCCGCCCGCTGCGGCGAGTCGGCCGGCAGACTCGGTGCTGCTTCGGACCATGGACGCGGAGCTTGAGCGGGCGATGCGCGACCTGGGTACCGGAACGCAAGCTGCGGGAGCGCCCGATGCGGGGGCGGGCGCGAAGAAAGCCGACACCGCAGCCGAGCAGACGCCAAAGCCTTACTTCCTCTCCTACGCGGTGTCGGATGCAGACTCGCTAGCAATGTCGGCGCAGTTTGGGGCATTGACGGGGGCCAACCGATCCCATCGGAGGTCGGCAGATGTGGAGATCCGGCTGGGGTCGCCGGCGGAGGACAACACGCACGGAGACCATCGCAACTCGGCGTTGACGACGATTCCGTTGCCGCTGACGGACGACCCGGCGGCGATCAGCCGGTCGCTCTGGTTTGCGACCAATCGGGGGTACGGCAAGGCGCTCGATGGATACCTGAAGGTCAAGACGGAGCAGCAGGTGCGGGCTCGCGAGGAGGATGTTTCCCCGGATTTCTCGAAGGAAAAGCCGGTAAGTGAGGCGCTTCCGGCGTCGGCCCCGCTGCGCGTGGCGGACAACGCCTGGAAGGATCGCATACGCGAGCTTTCGGGGCTGTTTCGGCAGTTTCCGGACGTGTTTTTCAACACAGTAGCGCTGCAGGCCTCGACAGAGACGGATTATTTTGTTTCCTCCGAGGGGACGCGGGTGGCAACACCGAGCCAGGTGGCTCGACTGGTTGTGGTGGCGCGGACGCGGGCTGCCGATGGAATGGATCTGTTTCGCGCTGAGACGTTTGAGGCAGACACTGTGGCGCATCTGCCGGATCAGAAGACCTTGACCGAGAAGACGCTGGCGATGGCAAAGAACCTGGAGGCGCTCAGGACGGCGCCGATCACCGAGCCGTACAACGGACCGGCGATCCTGTCAGGCCGGGCTTCGGCGGTGTTCTTTCATGAGGTGCTGGGGCATCGGCTGGAAGGGCAGAGGCAGAGGGGCGATGAGGAGGGGCAGACGTTTACGAAGCTGCTGGGTAAGCCGATCTTGCCGACGTTTTTGTCGGTGGCCGATGATCCGACCATTGCGGAGTTTCAGGGCCATCCGCTGTCAGGGCACTACAGTTTCGACGACGAGGGGCAACCGGCGCGACGGGTGGACCTGATCAAGGACGGTGTGCTGGAGACATTTTTGATGTCGCGGCTGCCGATTGCGTCTTTTAGCAGCTCGAACGGGCATGGGCGTGCGGAGTCGGGGCACATGCCGACCGGGCGGCAGGGCAACCTGATCGTGACCTCGACCAAGACAGTGGACGACCAGCACCTGCGGCAGATGCTGATCGACGAGGCGAAGAAGCAGGGCAAGCCGTATGGCTTGTTTTTCGAGGATATTTCGTCGGGGTTTGCGGTGACGACGAGGCGGAGCCCGCAGGCGTTTCAGGTCATTCCCCTGGTGGTGTACCGGGTGTTTGTGGATGGCCGGCCGGACGAGCTGGTGCGCGGCGTCTCGATTGTGGGGACGCCCCAGGCTGCCCTAAACCGAATCCTGGCGACGGGCAACCGGCAGGATATCTTCAATGGCATCTGCGGGGCCGAGTCGGGGCAGATTCCGGTGTCGGCGGTGGCTCCAGCAATGCTGGTCAGCGAGATCGAGACGCAGCGACAGGCGCAGGGCAACAACCGGCCCCCGATCTTGCCACCTCCAGGGAATGCAGGGCCGGGCGAACGCCGGACCGGACAATAGGTTCTCGGGACAGGGAACAGGGAACCGCAAGACAGGCAGAACAGAACAAGACAGAACAGAGCTGTCAGCAATTGGAAGCGGGACGATGGCAGAGACGCAACTGTGGGTGAAAAGAAGTTCGAGGCGGGCTGGACTGGTAGCGGCGTTCGCGATCGTGCTGTCTGGCAGCGCGTTTCCAGCTTTTGCAGCAAACACTCCGGCTCAGGCTGTGGCAGACCCGCTCCTGCAGGCGATGCGGGCGGAGCTCGACCGGGAGCAGGCTGGGCTGGTGCTCCCCGGCATGCAGCGGCCGTACTTCATCGAGTACCGGCTGGATGACATCGCCAACTACGAAGCGGTGGCAAACTACGGGGCGCTGACCCGGGAGGAGAGCGGGCATCAGCGGGTGGTGCGAGTGACGGTGCGCATCGGGTCGTATGCGTCGGACAACTCGGGCACCCGCGGGGATGGCAATGTGCAGCTGGCGCCCGAGGACAACGACCCTGAAGCCCTCCGATACGCGCTTTGGCTGGCGACCGACGAGGCGTACAAGGTGGCTCTGCGAGCGTACACAGCCAAGCAGGCGACGCTGAAGCAGTTTGAGCAGCAGCGCACGGAGCAGGACTTTGCCCTGGCAAAGCCGGTGACGCACATTGAGCCGCTGCGGACGCTCGACTTCGACGATCGGGCCAGGACGGAGTGGAAGCGACGCCTGGTGGAAGGGAGCGGCTTGTATGCGACCGACCCCGAGGTGCGGGGGTTCAGCCAGGACGTGCAGTACTCGACAGCGAACCTGCGGGGGGTCGCGATGAACCGGTACCTGGTAAACACGGAGGGCACCACCTTGCGCACGGGGTACACCGGGTATCAGGACAATATCTCGGTCGGTGGGCAGGCGCCGGACGGGATGCGGCTGGGGCGGGACAATGGGTCAACAGCGGCAACAGCGGCGGAGCTTGAGACGTGGCCGGCGTTTCGCGCACGGATCATTGCGGATCTGAAGAGCTTTCATGCCTTGACGGCCGCCCCTGTGGTGGCGGCTGACGACTATCATGGGCCGGTCTTGTTTTCGGGCGATGCGTCGGCCGATGTCTTGAACCGGCTGTTTGTGCCGAACGTGGAGGCGGACCGGCCGGATCCCGGAACCACGGCGCGCACCCAGGGAACATATACCTCATCGCTGCACACGCGAATCCTGCCGGAGGTGCTTTCGGCCACAGACGATCCGACGCGGCTGAGCTTTGACGGTCGGCGTTTGCTTGGGTCGTACCAGGTCGATGACGAGGGTGTGCCGGCGGAGGTGGTGGACGTGGTAGAGGCGGGCAAGCTGAACAGCTACCTAATTGGACGGGAGCCGGTGCGGGATTTCCCAGAGTCGAATGGGCATGGGCGGGCAGCTCCCGGGCAGGCTGCGCGGTCCCATTCCGGGGTGATGGTGTTTCAGCCGTCACTGGGGACGGATCGGCAGGCGCTTTCGGATGCGGCGATGAATGACCGTCTGCTGGCGCTGGCGCGGGAGCAGAAACGGGATGTGTACGCGGTCGATACCCTGGGCGGCGAACTGTCTCCGCGTGTGCTGTATCTGGTGCATCCGGATGGTCGGCGGGAGCTGGTGCGAGGTGCTACATTTGACGAGCTGGACAACCGGAGCTTGCGGTCGTCGGTTGTGGCGGCGGGAGGAACGCCGTACCTCGCGAATACGCTTGGAGCGATTCCGCAGACAACGATTGCACCGGAGCTGTTGTTCGATGACATCGTAGTGAAGCGGGCAAGCGAAGAGCAGCAAAAGCTGCCGTATTATGCTCCGCCACCCGCGGCGGCTGGGGCGAGGTAGGGAAAGAGGTCGGGCGGTGCATCCGGATCTGCGCAATCTTCAACTGGGCGCGATGGTTTTGGTGTTTGCACTCCTGTTTGCCGGGCGACTCGTGAAGGGATCGCCAGGCCAGACTTCGGCCGGCTTGGCTTTTCCGCTGAAGCCGATTGTTGTTTTTTCGCGGGCGATAGCGCTGCCCTTGTACGCCTTTCTGTTTGCGTACCCATTGTGGATATCGCAGCAGTCGATTCCACCGTGGTTCCTGGTCCTCTTATTTGTAGCGGTGGTGTTTGGGTTGTACCAGTACCCGGGGACGATTGTGCTGACCGATACCGGGGTGCTGCAGCGGTTCTGGCTGCGGGCGGAGAAGCGGATCGCGTACCCGGACGTGTTGAATGTGCTTTCCGCGGGCGGGGGCGCGGTGACGCGGGTGTTTGGCCGGGATGGTGTGCTCATCACGCACACGTTCAACCATGCGGGATCGGCTGAGTTTCGGACCGAGCTGGCGCAGAGGACGGGAAAGCGGGTTGTTCAGTAGAAGCTGAGCCTCAAAAGCTACATCGACGGTGAAGAGCACAAAGACCGAAGAAGACGTGGATGAGCCGGGGTGGGTTCCCATCATCCGTCCTCTTCGCTTGCTCCTCGATGCGATCAAGCCTGAACGAGCCTCCGGCTTCACCTTTCTTAACTAGGGTGGATGGAGCAATCGATCTGAATAACCTCGCCGACCGCGTAATCAAACCGGTTTTCGAAGCGATCGGCATGGAGTGGAAAGGCGGACGCGTACCGTCGCGGCCTCGCGACAAACCTCAAGGAGCTGGGCGTGGAAGACACGACGATCCCAGTCGATCCTGAGGCACGAGCACGTGAGTACGACACAGCGCTTCTACATCAAACCGAGCCGCGGATGGGCAGGAGGCGATGCGTATTTTGGAGCAAAGATCCTAGTACAGGACTTGTACAGTAGCGATGTGGAAGGAACCGGCTAAATTCTTGAAAAATGGAGCCGACGAACGGACTTGAACCGTTGACCTGCTGATTACGAATCAGCTGCTCTACCAACTGAGCTACGTCGGCCCTCCTGGACTTGATTTTAGCCGCTCACTCAGCCGTTGCGCAAAAGCTCTGATCGTGTTTCCAGCACGATGTCGTCCGATGCACATCGATTGGATTAGAGCGTGGACAAGACTAACTATCCGACCCGTCGGCAGCATCAGGGTTGTCGGGACGCATCTGAACCGAAACCGCTACAAAACAAGGGGATAAAAGCATTGCCATGAAGCCAGCAACCACCAAAACTCCGTGCATTTGGAACCTCCGATGAGAGCCCTGGAGAACTCTCTGATACTTCTGGTATCGGCAGCTTCCGGCGGAACTTGACTGATATTTTGGTGCTCAACAGTACTTTGGTCCTGGTACGGGAGTCACCTACCCCAAAAGAAAAGGTCGCCCGGCAACCGGGCGACCTTTTACGGGGAGAATAGTCCGGACGGAGGCAAAGCCATCTGAACTCTCTGGCAAGAGAGTATTTTGCGACGAAATCGGTGTCAAGACTAAAGACAGAACCTGAGGATCGCGCATTCTTACTAACATCCTAAAAAGGATGCGCAGCTAGCCCGGCGAGCACCGAGTTTACCCTTGCCGAGGTAACCCGTTCTCCGCACGTCCGCTCCCCCCTGGTAATCCACGCAGGTCAAGTCGCAGAAACTCCGGTTCCGTTGCCGCAGGCTTCCCCATTAGAACCCGAATCGCAGCCCGACCTCCCCCCAAGAACAGACCGAGAAGTACGGCGGCGAGCATAAGAACTCCACTCAGTGTGGCTATGCTTACCAGAAGGCTCGCAGTCTTTCGTACTTCCGTATGAAACTCGGGCGGCATTTGCTTGTTCCAGGTGACCTCCCCACGGAGGTGGACGCGGTCTGCCAGACTATCGGCGTCCTTTGCGGACAGCTTGCCGGTCACAAGAACTAGAAGCGGCCCCTCCCGGCGAAGCTTCACGGTACCTCGCTGTTCAGGAGTCGAGGTGTTGAAGTGCTCCTCCAAAGCCCTTCCCCGGTCCCCGGCAATGGTCGGTGTGGGGTAGAGGAGCAGGGTCATCGTCCCGCCTCCGCTAGGCTCAGCGTACTCAGCGGTGACACTCTCCGCGGCCTTGTCGAAGCCCAGCACGTGAGATGGCAGACTTCCGCCCATGGCAGCGTAACCCTCAGGTCCAAGCGCATACCGGACGCTGCCCGGGACTAAACCTTCGGCGGGCAGGTAGGTCGGCAGAAGCGGAGCGAGACCTTTTGGTCCGCTTGCCTTGGGCAAAGTAGCCGAAATACCCCTAAGATCTTCAGGACCTAGCCCAGATGTGCCGTGTACCGTCTCCACTACAACGTCCGGACCTGACCGGAACAGAAAGACATCCGGGCCTGAGAACGTCTGATCCCCAATGCGCCTTTCCCCCTGCACCGCTGTCATCTTAGGATTTCGTAAGTACATGAGAGCGGAAACTGCCCCAGTCACATCCCCAAATTGATATGCGGTTACCTCTGCCGGAGAGCGTTCGCCGGGTTTTGCGTAAGACGCGGCGGCTGATCGAACGAGACCATCTTCTCTCAGGATCGCGGCTAGGGCAGGTGTTGCCTGCTTCAGAGCGTCTTGTTGGACTGGATCTGCGACCCAGCTGCCCACCTTTTCTGAAAGCAGGGGAGCCGCCGGAAGAAGGATGGTTCGACTCTGTTCCTGTGCCGGGACAACGCGGCCTGCAACGGCCAAAAGAACCGTTCCTAGCAAAACGCGTTCCAGGGTGCGCATGAGAGGACGAGGAGGAAGTCTCATACTACCGAGACTACCATTGAAGATCAATGGTTAGCGATGGTCGGGTCTGGACGTTCGGCTGACGCGGGACCGTAGTCAACGGAGGAGAATTGGACGCCAGGGCGGCCAACTCGGCGGCTAATTCGAGCCGCTTCGCTGTGCAAGGAGGGCAGGGCGCACACCGCTGAGACCGCCTGCATATTGCGCTATGCCCTTGTAAAGACCCTCCGCCACCCTCTGCCGATACTCAGGATGCCGGAGTTGTTTCGCGTCTTTTGCGTTCGTCAGAAATGAGATCTCCGCCAAAACCGACGGCATGTTCGCGCCGATCAAGACCACAAACGGCGCCCGCTTTACCCCCCGGTTCTTCAGACCGACGTTTCCGTGCTCCAGACCTCCGAATAAACCCGTCTCGACGTCGGTCGCAAACTCGCGGCTCTCCGAAATCTTCTCCTTGAGCGCGATCTTCTTCACCAGGTCACTCAGCTGATAGATGGTCTGATCGCTGACCGCGTTTTCGCGCGCGGCAATCCTCAAGGCGTCCGCCTGCTGTGTGAAGTTCAAGTAGTACGTCTCGACGCCGCGGGCGCCGGCATCCGGAGAGGAGTTTGCGTGAATCGACAGAAACAGGTCGGCTTGCGCCTTGTTCGCGATGGCTGTTCGAGTTTCGAGCGGAACAAACGTGTCGTCCGTGCGTGTGAAGATCACGTCCGCTCCGAGCCGATCTCGTAACAGCTTGCCCAAGCGCAGGGCAACATCGAGCACAACTTCCTTTTCTTCCAAACCATCCACGCCGAGAGTGCCCGAGTCGTGCCCTCCATGGCCGGGGTCAATCACGATGCGGCCGATCTTCAGGCCAAGGGCACGAACCAGGCTGGTCTGGCCATCCGAGTTGGGGATAGCGGCGCGAGCTGAAAGACTTGTGCTGCTTTTCGTGCTATCGCGGTCTTCCTTTATGTCCCTGTTTTCTTTGGGCCTTAAGGCATCCTTTGAAAGCTTGACGGCTGACGAGCCTCCTCTGGCACCAGTGCCGGAGCTTGTATCTTTCTTTGCGTCCGTGCCCGTCTGTTGAGGCTTGTTGGCTGCTCCAGCCTGGTTCGGCCCAGCCACATCCGTCGAGCTTGATGCGGGGTCGCTCGGCCTCACTGTCGCGACGATGGGTCGGGACGTAGGCTCCGGCGTCGCATCTACTCTTCCGGGCTGATCGCTTATCTTCGCAAGGTCTGCTTTGCCCGAGGATCGCATAGCAGTCGTGCCCGGAACAGCGGAAGTGTTGGTCGAGAGCGAAGCCGGCGGGGTTCTGATCGAACCCATGGCAGAGTTCCTCGCGTGATCGGGCGCGGCAGCTTGCGACCGGCCATGGATGTCGATAATCAGACGGTAAGGATTCGGCAGCAAAAAGGCTGAATACTCCGTTATGTCACTGACATCCAGAACGATCCGAGTCATATCGCCAGACATCTGAGCGGCTCCGATCTCCTTCAGAAATCCACCATCATTCACCGTGAATTTCTTTCCAACAAGCTCCTTTGAAAGCGTCGTCCCATGCAGGTCGAAGTAGATTCGGTCCGGCCCTGTGACTCGGGACGCCTTGTACTCGACCTCGGTGCCAAGATCGATTGCGACGCGTGTATAGGTCGGTGTGGACCAGTGGCGAATACCGGAAACTCTGGCCTGAAGTTGCTGGGCGGACGCAGGCTGATCCGAAGAGATTTGGTTTAGCTGCGCAGGGTCCAGATCTCCGGCAATCAACGGCTCGCGTTCAGGCGGAGTCCTCGCAGGTTGGGCCAGGGACGGCTCTCCCCGACCGGCGATTGGAACCGGTTGGCTTGACGGAGAGCGCCCTGGAGATTGGAGCGCAGCCAGCCCGGCCCGTGCTTCCGGCGCCAGCAAACTCCGAGGATAGCTCTTCAGCAGCAACTCGTAGAAGCTTCGAGCGGCCCTGACGTCATGGAGATCATCGGCTTCAATGCGCGCTTCTGCGAGCAGGACCGACACGCGCAGCGAACTTCCAGGATACTGCGCGCGCAGGAACTCGTACTGACCGACCGCAGCCAGGAGAGATTTGCGATCATGGTGAGCTTTGCCCATCTCCGCAAGCAGCTCCGCGACCGCGTGCACAGCCTCGGCCGCATGGATGCTTCGAGGATCTTCGTGGTACACCGCGCGGAACCCGTCCATCGCTCGTTTGTAATCGGCCGGCGAACGATCGGCTTCAGGCTTGCTCTCAAGAACGTCTCGGTACGCGTTTGCTTTCTCCCAGACAGCGCTCTCGGTCAAAGTCCGCTCTGCGAGCAGAGCGGCCGGCACGGCTGCACTCAGGCACAGGAACGCCGCCAAAGCTATGCTCACCGCCGCTCGCCGGGTTTCTGAACAGGACTGCATCACTTTCATCTTAAAAGCTCAATTCCACTCGCTCCCGTGAAAAGCGGCGCGGACTCCGACGAGTACCCCATGACTAAGGTGCAGTTAACCCAGAAGCTTCTCTACAACCCCGGGTGCCTTCGCAAGTGCGGAATCCAGAGTATCTGGATCGCCTCCGCCTGCCTCGGCGATGTCCGGTCGGCCGCCGCCTCGCCCACCGACCATGGCGGCCAGTTCAGAGACCACCTTGCCGGCCTGAATGCGTCCCGTCAGATCCTTCGTGACGCCTACGATCAGCGAGACGCGACCTTCCGTTACCGATCCAAGGACGACAACGCCGGAAGAGAGCTTCGATCGGAGCTCATCCGTCAAAGTTCGCATCTGCGATTTTACCTCCACGGCACCGCCCGAAGTGGAGATACGTCGACTAAGTAGCTTCACGCCTCTGACGTCCACAGCCGTCTGAGCATACTCCGCCGCAGAAGCCGAAGCCTCTTTGACCCGCACCTGTTCAAGCTCTCGGCGAAGACGCTTCAGTTCGTCCTCACCGGTCGCCAGCTTCGCCCGAAGCGCCCCCGCGAGATCGTTCTGCATGGCACTTGAGCTTTCGTCGCTTCTTGTCGCTCCGGCAATCCCGACCATCTGCCCCACGGCACGAGCGACTCCGAAGCTCTGCTGAAACTCACGGAGAGCTCCGGCGCCGCTGAGCGCTTCGATCCGCCGAACTCCGCTCGACACGGACGACTCGCCTACGACCTTGATCAAGCCAATCTCGCCCGTGGCAGAGACGTGAGTCCCTCCGCAAAGTTCGGTTGAAAATCCGTGGGAGCCGCCGATCTGGACCACGCGCACCCGGTCTCCGTACTTCTCGCCGAAGAGCGCCGTCGCGCCCAGTTCATGGACCGCGACGTCAATCGGAACATCCACCAGCGTCTCCACCTTTGCGTTGGCCAGCACCTCCCGGTTCACAAGATCCTCGACCTGCCTCAGCTCCTGTTCGGCAATCGCGCCAAAATGCGAGAAATCGAAGCGAAGGCGCGACCGATCCACCAGCGATCCGGCCTGCTTTACTTGCGGTCCCAGCACATCGCGCAGCGCAGCGTGGAGCAAATGCGTTCCGGTATGGTTGCGCATCGTCGACCGGCGAACCTCACCGTCGACCACCGTGTCGACAAGGTCACCCACCGCGATTGGTTCCCGGACAACGACACGATGAGCGAAGACCCCACTCACGGGCTTTGAACATCCCGAAACATCTGCAAGAACGGTCTGATGATCGGCGGCAAGCAGCTGGCCCACATCTCCGACTTGACCGCCAGAGTCCGCGTAGAAGCTCGTGCTATCCAGAACAACTTCGCCCGCATCACCGGCTGCCAGCTGCTGAGTACCCGCACCGTCCCGAACCAACGCAAGCACGCGAGCGCCATCCACTCGCAATGCGCCGTAGCCCTCAAACTGGGTCGTGGGCAAACCGTCATAGAACGGTTTGGCTGTCCCCGTGTACTCGGTGCCAGTCCACGATTTCCTCGCGCGATTTTGTTCTTCCCGCATCGACCGTTCGAACCCAAGCTGATCGAACTTGAGCCCACGGTCACGAGCCGCGTCCAGCATGAAATCCAGCGGAAGGCCAAAGGTTTCGTAGATCTTGAAAGCCTTGTCGCCTTGCACGATTCCCTTGGACGCAAGCGGGTTTTCAGTTCCTGCCGACGGGTCCAAGGCAGCGGTGATTCCGCTGTGCATCTGACCGATCTCTGCTGAATGGTCCATCAACTCATCAAATCTGCGGGAGGCCGCCTCCAGAACTCGGGAAAACTGTTCCTCTTCAGCACGCACCGTCTTGCTGACAAACTCTGCCGTTTCGCTCAACTCGGGGTAGGCAACCTTCATTTCATCTCGCACTGCAAAAACCATTTGTTCCATGAATGGATTCTGCTGGCCAAGCTGTCGTCCATGCCGAATCGCCCGGCGCAAGATCTTGCGGAGAACATAGCCTCGACCTTCGTTGGCGGGAAGGACGCCGTCAGAGATGAGGAACGTCGCCGCTCGCGCATGGTCCGCGATGATGCGGAGACTGGCCGCCTCGTTCGTGGCACTGATGGACGCCTGTGCGGCCGTCATCGCCGTGGCGCCGCACAGCTCGGCGGCACGGGCAATCAACGGAGTAAACAGGTCCGTCTCGTAATTCGAAAGTCTGCCCTGAAGAACAGCGGCAATGCGTTCGAGACCCATGCCGGTGTCGATCGAGGGCTTGGGCAGCGGGGTGAGGGTACCACCAGCGCCGCGATCAAACTGCATGAAGACCAGGTTCCAGATCTCGACGTAGCGCTGGTCGTCCTCCCCAAATGGGAGATCGCGCGGCTGGCCCCTGGCATCGGTGTGCTCGCTTGCGTTGAGGCCGAGGTCGAAAAAGATCTCCGAGCACGGGCCGCACGGTCCCGTATCACCCATCTGCCAGAAGTTGTCCTTGGCGGACATCGGGAAGATACGATCAGCGGGAACGCCGGCCTCGATCCAGAGCCGCTCGGCCTCGGTGTCTCGAGGCACAGTCGCGTCCCCTCTGAAGATCGTGACGTAGAGCCGAGCTGGGTCGATACCGAACCACTCAGGGCTCGTCAGCAGCTCCCAGGCATACTCGATCGCCTCGCGCTTGAAGTAATCGCCAAACGAGAAGTTGCCGAGCATCTCGAAGAACGTGTGGTGCCGGCGCGTGAAGCCGACGTTTTCGAGGTCGTTGTGCTTGCCTCCGGCCCGGACGCACTTCTGCGACGATGCGGCCCGTTCATAAGAACGCTTTTCCAGCCCAAGAAAAACGTCCTTGAACTGATTCATTCCTGCGTTCGTGAAAAGCAGGGTGGGATCGTTGTGAGGCACCAGAGAAGAGGAGTGGACGCGGCGATGTCCTTTGCTTTCAAAAAAGCGTAGGAAGTCCTCGCGAATCTGGTTGCCGGAGCGGAAGTTCATCTCCCCAAGAATAGCAGCGCAACAAGGGTCGGAGGCGGCCTCTTGGAACGCACACCCGTCGCTCGATTGTGCAAAGCAACCCAGATCTTTCACACTGGCCTACATGCAGCGATTGAATGTCGGCCAGTGACCGTGCACCAAAGCCGGCCTCAGTGACAGAGGATTCCGTTCAGGTAGAACTGTGTGGGGCTTGCGTTCGCGCCTGAGTAGTTCGCGTTGAACCCGATACCCGACAGGGTGGCGCCAGCCCCGATGTTCCCATTCCAGCTGGCGTTCCTGAGAGTCACCGCCTTTCCGGATTGCGCCTCATTGCTGTTCCAGGATTGGCTGATCTGCTGGTTTCCGGCGTAGGTCCACGTCAGCGTCCAGGCGGTGAGGGCGGCCGCACCGTTGTTAGTGATCGAGATACTGCCAGTGAATCCCGATCCCCAATCATTCTGGTCGACGTAGGCGACGTGGCACCCAGAACCTGTACCTGCAGATTGGGTAGTCGCGCTCGCCTGAGTCGATGACGGAGAAGCAGCTCCGGCGTTTGAGACCGCCTTCACGGTGAAGAAGTACGTCGTGGAAGAAGTAAGTGCGGTGGCAGAGAACGAGGTGGCAGTGAGGCCGCTGGTCAGCAGGTTGGGGGTGGCACCGGTTGCAGCGCCAGAGTAGACGCTGTATGTCACGCCGGAGGTAGAGCTTGGCGGCCATGCAAGGTTGATCTGGCTGGCGGAGACGGCTGTGGCAGTTAGGCCGGAGGGCGCGGCGGGTGGCTTTGCAGGTGAGGCGCCGCCGGGGGTCGGTACGCCTAGGTTCAGAGGGAACTGGATGGAGCTGAGGGCGCTTTGCTTGCCGGGGCTGACGGGGGTGGGGTCGTAGTTTGCGTCGAGCAGGCCGTAGCGGTCCTCGCCGTCAAGGGCCCAGTAGGTCCAGCTGAGGTTGGGGTTGGCGGCCAGGTAGCCAACGAGGGATTGGAACCACTGCCCTTCGCTTCCAGGCGTCGAGTTCTGGGCGGCGGCAGCGTCGTTGGTTGTGCCGAACTCCCCGAGCCACACGGGGGCTATGCCGTTCTGGGAGATGTAGCCCCAATGTGTGGTCCAGACCGAACTGAGGGAGCTTGCTGTGGTCGTGGAGTTGAACCAGGGCTGGCCGTACTCGGTGGGGCCGTAGTCATGGGCGGAGTAGACGAGCTGGCCGGGTACGGAGAGGACGACCGGGGATTTGGTGACGCCCTCGAGATTGCCGCCCCACCAGTAGTAGTCGTTGTTGTAGGCGTCCACCCCCTCGACGAAGATCAGGAGCTTGGGGTTGACTGCCAGGACGGCGTTGCCGGCGCGCTCGGCTGCCAGGTGCCAGTCGTGGCTGCCGCCGCAGTCCCAGCAGGCCCCTCCGGAATAGGCGTTATGCGGCTCGTTCCGGAGGTCGAATCCTACGACGGTGGGGTTGTTCGCGTAGCGGTTCGCGAGGCTGGTCCAGTCGTTGATCCAGGCACTTTCGGGGTAGGCGCCGGTGTACCACAGGCCGCTCGGTTCGGCGGAGTCGCCGGCTTCGGAGCGGTGGTTGTCGAGGATGATCTTGAGGCCGAGCGTGCCGGCTTCGGTGACGATGCGATCGAGGATCTGGAGGGAGTTCTCGCCCTGGAGGTCGGTGTTGATAGGTCCGCTCGCGTTGTTGTAGCTGATAGATGGGAAGGAGGGGGTCTCGACCATCTGGTCTGAGAGCGGGATGCGAACGGTGTTGTAACCGTTGGACTTGATGGTCTGGAGGATGGTTTTGTAGTCCTGGGAGGTGAGGCCGCCGGGGACGGCGCGGGAGGTCTCGAAGCCGTACCAGTTGATGCCCGCGATGCGGACCGGCTGGTTGTTGCTGTCGATAATTTGCGCGCCGGAGGTGTGCCAGTAGCCGGCGCCCTGGGCGGGGGCGGGGAG
>CAXUIB010000020.1:0-22371 GCA_964250945.1 uncultured Acidobacteriaceae bacterium | reverse complement strand
GCCGAACGCTCCTAACTGTGTGTATCGATTGTAAATTGGAGATCGGGTGTCCAAATGGACCATTGCCGAATTTGATTGAGGATCATGCGACGCATTCCTGGATCCACTTATCGCCTGCAGCTTCATAAGGGCTTTACCTTTGACGATGCGTCGTCGATCGCGGAGTATCTCCACGATCTAGGCGTGACGCACGTGTACAGCTCGCCGTACCTGCAGGCCGCGCCGGGTAGCATGCATGGCTACGACGTGGTGGACCACCACCGTGTGAATGAGGAGTTGGGCGGCGCGCGGGCGCACGAGCGATTCTGCCAGCGTTTGGGCGAGGTTGGGCTGGGGCAGGTGCTCGACGTTGTGCCGAACCACATGTCGCTTGGCCAGGAGAATCACTACTGGTGGGACGTGATTGAGAACGGCGTTTCCAGCCGGTACGCGTCCTTCTTTGATATCGATTGGCAGCCGCAGGAGGAGCGTCTGCGCGACAAGGTGCTGGTGCCGATTCTGGCGGATCAGTACGGCCGCGTCTTGCAGGATGGAGGCATCTGCGTGACGCGGGCGGGAGCGCGTTTCCAGGTGGAGGCCTCCGGGCAGCGGCTGCCCGTGTCGCCCACGTCCTTGCCGGCAATTTTGGCGCGTGCGGCGGAGTACGCGCACTCCGACACGTTGAGCTTTCTGGGAGCTTCGTTTGGTCGGCTGCCCTCGCCCGAGATGTGGGATCGGTGGGCGATCCTGGCGCGCAACCGCGATAAGGGTGTGCTCTTGCGGTTGCTCGACCGCTTGTGCGCGGAGGAGCAAGGGGTGTGCGAGGCCATCGACCGGTCGGTTGCCGAACTGAACAAGAACCACGACGCGCTCGACGACTTCCTGAACCAGCAGCACTACCGTCTGGCGTACTGGAAGACGGCCGACCAGCAGCTGGGGTATCGGCGATTCTTCGATGTCAACACGTTGATCGGTCTGCGAATGGAAGAGGAGCACGTCTTTGAGGAGACGCACGAACTCCTGATCGAGTGGCTGCGACAGGGTGTGCTCGACGGCGTGCGGGTGGATCATCCGGACGGCTTGCGCGATCCGCTGGAGTACTTCCGCAGGCTGCGCGAGCATGTGCCGGACGGTTGGATTATCGGTGAAAAAATCCTGGAGCCGGGGGAGTTTCTGCGCGAAAGCTGGCCCATCGATGGCACCACCGGGTACGACTTCTTGAACGTCGCGGGCAACCTTCTGGTGTCGCCGGAGGGGATGGTCGAGCTGAATCGGGCGTACGGCGGGTTTACCGGCGAGCCGACGGATTTCCCGGTCATCGCGCACGATAAGAAGATCTCTGTCACCGAGCAGGCGCTCGGAAGCGATGTGAACCGGCTGACGAGCCTGTTTGTGGAGATCTGCGAGTGCAACCGCAACTATCGCGACTTTACCCGCGCAGAGATTCGACGAGCGCTTCGCGAGGTGGCGTCGTGCTTTGGGATCTACCGGACGTATGTGGTGCCGGCCCGCAGCGAGATTACGGAGGAGGACCGGAAGTTTATCGAACGCGCGACGAATTGCGCAAAGGGCAACCGGCTCGACATCGATCCGACGCTGTTCGACTTTGTGCACGACGTCTTGACGATGGAGGTGAAGGGCAAGAAAGAGACCGAATTTGTGCTTCGGTTTCAGCAGTTCACGAGCCCGGTGATGGCGAAGGGCGTCGAGGATACGGCCTTTTACTGCTACAACCGGCAGACCGGCATGAACGAGGTGGGTGGCGATCCGGGACGGGATGGCATCGGGATCGAAGACTTTCACGACTATCAGCGGACGATGCAGCGGACGCATCCGCAGACGATGACGACGTTGTCGACCCATGACACCAAGCGATCGGATGACGTACGCGCGCGTCTGGCGGTTCTGACCGAGATCGCCGGCGAGTTTGAGACGACGGTGCGACGCTGGTCGCAGGGGAACGAGGAGTTTCGGCGAGGCGAGTACCCGGATCGCAACACCGAGTGGTTTCTCTACCAGACGCTGATCGGCGCCTGGCCGATCGGGCCGGAGCGGATGCAGGCGTACATGGAAAAAGCAATGCGCGAGGCCAAACAGCAGACCTCGTGGGTGGCGAACAACAAGGAGTATGAGGACGCGCTGAAGAGCTTTATCGACCGGACACTTGGGTCCGATCGCTTTTGCTCGGAGGTGGAGGCCTTTGTTGCGCGAGTAAATGCGGCCGGTCAGTCGAACTCGTTGGCCCAGACGCTGATGAAGCACACATCGCCGGGAGTTCCGGACCTTTATCAAGGGTCGGAGCTGTGGGATCACAGCCTGGTCGATCCGGACAATCGGCGGCCGGTGGATTATGACCTGCGAGGTCGTCTGCTCGGGGAGATCCGCGGTGGGATGGCGGTCTCTGACGTGATGCGACGCTCGGAGGAGGGTCTGCCCAAGCTATGGACGATCCACCATGCGCTGCTCCTACGCAAAGAGCACCCGGAGTGGTTTGGGCCGGAGGCGGACTATAGCCCGCTCCTGGCTTCGGGGGCGAAGCGCGAACATGCGGTGGCGTACCTCCGATCGCGGCAGGTGGCGACCGTGGTGCCGAGGCTCCCTCTGACGCTGGACTGCGCCTGGGAGGACACAACCATCACGCTGCCGAAGGGGCGGTGGGTGAACCGGCTGCTGGGGCGATCGGCGGAGCAGATGGAAGGCGGGATGGTTTCTCTGCGCGACCTGCTCCGGGTGTTTCCGGTCGCTCTGCTGGTGAGAGAGGATGCTGGTTGAGAGGGGATAAGAGCGATGCACGAGTTCAAGGTGTGGGCGCCGTTTCGAAAGCGGATGGCGGTGGAGGTTGCAGGCGAAACGCACCCGATGGAAGGTCCGGACAAAGAGGGGATGTGGCGAGCGGACGTGGACGCCGGTCCCGGGACGGACTACGCGTTTCTGATCGACGACGATCCGACGCCCTACCCCGACCCGCGCGGCATGCGCATGATGTCGGATGTGCATGGGCCGTCGCAGACCTACGATCAAAAAGCATTTGAGTGGCACGATCAGATGTGGCCGGGGCCGCCCTTGACCGGCGCCGTCGTCTACGAGATGCATATTGGGACCTTTACCGAGGGTGGAACGTTTGACAGTGCCATCGAGAAACTTGACTATCTCGAGGACCTCGGCGTCACGCATGTGGAGCCGATGCCGATCGCGGCGTTTCCCGGCGATTTCGGTTGGGGATACGACGGCGTGGGTCTGTTCGCAGTGCAGGAAAGATACGGTGGCCCGGACGGTCTGAAGCGGTTTGTGGACGCCTGCCACGCTCACAAGATCGCGGTGATTCTCGATGTCGTCTACAACCACTTCGGGCCGGTGGGCAACTATGCCGGCAAGTTCGGACCTTACCTGACCAAGAGCCACCGCACGCCGTGGGGCGACGCGGTGAACTTTGAAGAGGGCGGAAGCGATGAGGTTCGCCGATTCTTTGTCGACAACGCAAAGATGTGGCTGCGGGACTACCACGTGGATGGCCTCAGGCTGGATGCTGTGCACGAGTACAACGACCGCTCGGCGGTGCACTTTATGGAGCAGCTCTCGGCCGAGGTGGACGTCTTGTCGGCGACGCTTGGCCGGCGTCTGGTCCTGATTGCGGAGAGCGACCTAAACGACCCGAAGCTGGTGCGGCCGCGAGAGGCCGGCGGCTACGGCATGGACGCGCAGTGGAGCGATGACTTCCACCACTCCCTCTTCACGGTCCTGCATGAAGGGGAGCCGGGGCTCGGATACTACGACGACTTTGGTTCCATGGCGGATCTGGCGAAGTCGCTGACGAAGATCTTTGTGTACGACGGCTGCTTCTCGAAGTACCGGATGCGCCGTCACGGACGCCCGGTGGACAACCTTTCGGCGCATCACTTTCTCGGGTACATCCAGAATCACGACCAGATCGGCAATCGGGCGGTCGGTGACCGGATCGAGCATATTGTCGGCCTTCCCCTGGCCAAGGTGGCGGCGGGCCTTGTGCTGACTTCGCCGTTTGTGCCGATGCTTTTTCAGGGCGAGGAGTATGCGGCTTCGACCCCGTTCCAGTACTTTGCCCACCACGAGGACCCGCAGATGGCCAAGGCGGTCTCAGAGGGTCGCAAGCGGGATTTTGCGGCGTTTGGGTGGAAGTCTGACGAAATCCCCGACCCGGAGAGCCCCGAGACGTTTCAGCGATCAAAGCTGAACTGGAGCGAGGTCCATGAGGGTTACCACGGGGAAATGCTGGACTGGACGAAGAAGCTGATTCAGCTCAGGCGCAACTCGCCCTCGTTGAATGATGGCGATACCGGGCACATGCGCGTCCGCTTTGATGAGCAGAAGCGATGGTTGAGCATGCAACGCAACGAGGTGCTGGTGGTTGCCAACCTGGGCAATGAGCCCGCAATTCTCGAGAGCCCGGAGAACTTCCGTCCGGTGCTGGAGAGCATGGCGGGGATCGAGGTCTCGCCAGGGCAGGTGACGCTTCCGCCCCGCAGTCTGGCGGTGTTCTCGTGCGAGACGGTGTAGATCGGCGGACGGTCTGGGAGCTCGAGAACAGCATAGTCCGGGAGGTTAGGACGAGCAAACAGGCAGGCCAAAACCGATAAGGAGAACTTTTCGCTTCTTTGAAACGTCTTCCAGAGTGTCGCCTTCTGTGTTGTCGCTGGCCTCGCGTGCAACTCGCCTGGATCTACGGCACCGGTTACCATAGTCAGGAACTCGCGTTCCTCCCCCCAAACTGAGCTGGGAAGTAGGTACATCAAGCGGGTCTGGGCGTAAGTCGACTTCAGCAAAGGATCTTTCTTATGCTTTTTAGGCTTTCTTGCTCCTGGCGGCCTCTTCTGGTCAGCGCGATGCTGTCGACGCGGCTTCTGAGCGGAGTTCCTGGTTTAGAGGCTCAAAGCGCTCCAGCCGGTGCGACTGCGACGTCTCCCTCAGCACGTCAGATAGGAACGGTGAAGCGCATCGAGGGGTCGGCGGTGACGCTGACGACCGACGCTGGACAGGACGTCACGGTTGACGTGCCGAGCTCGGCGCGGGTGCTGCAACTGGCGCCGGGCAGCAAAGACCTGAAGTCGGCGCAGCCGGGCAGCTTCACCGACATTGCCGTGGGCGATCGGGTGTTGGCCACGGGAAGCGCAAACGGTGCGGGATTTTCTGCGGTGCGCGTGATCCTGATGCGCTCGGCGGACATCGACCAGAAACGACAGGCCGAGGCCGCGGATTGGCAGAGGCGCGGGAGTGGAGGTCTGGTGAGCGCGGTCGACCCCGCGACAGGGACGATCACGGTGACCTCGGGAACGCACAAAACAGACGTCTTGACCAACGATAAGACCATCTTTCGCCGGTACGCGGGCGATTCGGTGCGCTTTGAAGACGCCAGGCCCGGCACCCTGGCGGACATCCATGTGGGCGATCAGATCCGGGTGCGCGGAACGCGGTCTGACGCCGGTCAGGAGCAGGCCGAGGAGATCGTCAGCGGATCGTTTCGCAATCTTTCCGGAACGCTTCTGACGGTGGACGCGACCGGGTCGACGGTATCGCTGAAGGATCTGACGACCAAGCGGAATGTCTCGGTCAAGCTCACGCCCAACACGGCGGTTCATATGCTTTCGCCGGAGCAGGCTGCTGGGTTTGCCGCCCGGCAGCGCGCGGGGTCGGCTGCCAATGGTAGCCCGGATGGTAGCCGGGATGGCGGCCAGGGCGGAACACGTGTGGGCGGAAATGTTGGCGGTGCCGGACGTCCCGGAGCCGGGGCGCCGGGCGCTTCGGCCGACGCTTCTGTCGGGTCGGGTTCATCGGGTCGGTCGGACGGGGGTGCGGCGGGCTCAGGTCCTGGTGGGTCTGGCGGACCTGGCGCTGCCGGAGGTATGAGGTCTGGGGGCGGCCGATCGGCCGGGGGCGATCTTTCGCAGATGGTGGCGCGTCTTCCGGCGCTGCCGGTTTCGAGTCTGCACACGGGCGATGCGGTGATGATTGTTGCCTCGCAGGCGTCGCCAGGCGATCCGATGACGGCCATCACGGTGCTCTCCGGGGTCGAGCCGATTCTTGCGGCAGCGCCCAGCGGGGCTGGCGCGATGGTTCTTTCGCCATGGAGTGTCGGCGCGGGCGCTCCCGAGGGTGCGCAGTGATTTGGAGTGTTGCGTAGGGAGGTTGCCGCGCGGAAATCAGCGTGAGGGATCCTCCGATTACTTCTGTGCTGATTTTCTTTGGGCAGGACTCAAGTTTTCGAACCAACAGCCGATATAGAGGGTAGGAGTTCTGATGTCTCTTCGCGCAGGTCTGCTTTTGTGGTTGCTGTCCGTGTCTCTGCTGGCGTCCTGTCCCGTGTTCGCGCAGGCTGGAGGGAGCGCGAGCGTGCGCGGAACGGTTGCGGACCCCGACGCGGCGGTGATTCCGGGCGCCATCGTGACCCTGACCCCCGCAACCGGACGAGCGCTGACGGCGACCTCGGGCGCCGACGGCGGATATGTCTTTCCGACAGTGCCGCCGGGGGTCTACTCGCTTACGGTGACGATGAAGGGCTTCGCGAGCTACGTGAAGCAGGGCATCCGCATCGGGGCGGGGCAGGCTGTGACTCTGGATACGAAGATGGCGATCTCGACCACCAATCAGGAGATTCAGGTCACGGCCCAGGGAACCCAGTTGAGCACCGATCAGGACAACAATGCGAGCTCGACGGTGATCAAGGGCAAGGATCTGGACGCTCTGTCGGACGACCCGGACGAGCTCTCGTCGGAGCTGACGGCGCTCGCCGGGCCGGCAGCGGGACCGAATGGCGGGCAGATTTATGTTGACGGGTTTACGGGTGGTCAGCTGCCGCCGAAGTCTTCGATTCGCGAGATCCGTGTCAATCAGAATCCGTTTTCTGCCCAGTACGATCGCCTGGGATTTGGGCGTGTGGAGGTATTCACCAAGCCTGGAACCGACAAGCTGCACGGGTCGTACCAGATCAATGGAAACGATTCCAGCTTCAACACGGGTAATCCGGTCCTCAACCAGTATCTTTCGCCAGGGCAGGTGCCCATCTCCCAGCCGCCATACCACACCATCTTCATGTTCGGCAGCATCACCGGCCCGATCACCGCGAAGTCCTCCTTCACGATGTCCGGCTCGCATCGCAACATTCAGGACAACGCCATCTTCAACGGGACGGTTCTGACCCCGAGCAGCGATGCCACCGCGAACGGCACGACGGATCTCTGCCCGCCCGGCTCGGCGGCCGCAAGCTGCGTCGTCCAGCAGGTACAGACTGCCACGACTTTTCCGCAGACTCGCACCGACGTGGGCCCTCGTCTGGACTTCGCTCTAAGCAATACCAACACGCTTACAGCGCGATTTCAGTACACGCAGAACAGCAGCATCAACAACGGCCTGGGTAGCTTCAACCTCCCGTCAACCGCCTACAATACCGCGTCCAACGAAGCGGAGATTCAACTCAGCGACTCGCAAATCGTGAGCTCGCGCATCATCAACGAGACGCGCTTTGAATTTCAGCGCAACCGGTCCACCCAGAACGCGCAGAGCTTTGCGCCGACAATCAATGTGCAGAGCTCGTTTATCTCGGGCGGCTCGACCGGCGGCACAAGCTCGGACCACCAGGAGCACATCGAGGTCCAGAACTACACCTCAGTGCAACTCGCGAAGAACTTCATCCGGTTTGGCGGCCGCCTGCGGACGACGCGTGAGGCGACCAACACAAGCGCCGGAACCAACGGCATCTTCACCTACGCGAGCCTGGACGCTTACCAGAAGAACAACGTCCAGAACTTCAGCTTTACCAAGGTGAATGTGCCCACGGTCGAGGCGCGCCTGACCGACTTGGGTCTTTATGCCGAGACCGACTGGAAGCCGCGGCCGAATCTGACGGTCAGCTATGGCGTCCGCTATGAGACGCAGAACCAGATCAGCGATCACCACGACTTCGCGCCGCGGGTCTCGTTTGCATATGGTTTAGGAACTGCGAAGGGCTCGCCCAGGACCGTGGTCCGCGGCGGCTTCGGCATCTTCTATGACCGCTTCAACCTGGTAAATGTCCTGACGACCTTTCGCGAGAACGGTGTGAACCAGACGCAGTACACACTTTCGAACGTCGGAAGCAGCGCGCCTGGATGCTCGCCCAGTGACATCGCCGCCTGTCTTGCGGCCGTCTCGCCGGCCGGAAACACCGTGTACACCATTGCGCCGAATCTTCGCAGTCCGTACACGATGCAGACCGCATTCGGGATCGACGAGCAGCTGTTTCGCGGAGCGACCGTCAGCGTGAATTACTTGAATGCGCGCGGCGTGCATCAGTTCCTGAGTCAGAACACGGCTGCGATCGGACGGACATATGCTGCGACGAACACGGGCTTACCGGTCACGAATCAGTACCAATCCGAAGGCGTCTTCCGGCAAAACCAGCTCAACACCAACTTCAACATTCGGACGCGGCGGATAACGCTCTTCGGCTACTACGGCCTGAACTTTGCGCACGCGGACACGTCTGGACCGAACTACTTTCCATCGATCCCAGGCAACATCGGCGCGGACTACGGACGTGCAGCCTTCGACGTGCGCAGCCGGTTGTTTCTCGGCGGCAACGTGACTCTGCCCTACTTTATTTCGCTCAGTCCGTTTGTTTTGGCGCAGTCCGGACAGCCATACAACATTACGTCCGGGGAGGATACCAACGGCGATAGTGTCGTCAACGATCGCCCAACCTTTCTCCCGGGACAGACTTCGGCCAGCTGCACGGATGCAAACACCTTTGCGATTCCAGCGCTGGGCACGAGCTACACGCCTATCCCGATCAACTACTGCACGGGACCTGCGCTTTTCACGATGAATCTGCGAGCGACGAAGACCTTTGGCTTTGGCCGGCGCAACTCGGAAGCTGGCAGCAACGGGCAGGGCGGGCCTCCGCAAGGCGGTCCCGGCGGTCCCGGCGGACCGGGTGGACCGGGTGGTCGTGGCGGTGGTGGGGGAGGTCGCGGAGGTCCCGGGGTCGGCATGGGCGGAGGCGGAACCAGCACCGGCAAGCGGTATAACCTGACACTTGGGGCGCAGCTGCAAAACGTCTTCAACAAGGAGAACCTGACCGTTCCGGTCGGTACTCTGACCTCGCGCAACTTCGGTCAGTCGTTGCAGCTTTCCGGGCCGCCGTATACGTCGAGCGCTGCGGTGCAGCGGCTGCAACTACAGGCTTCGTTCAGCTTCTAGGTTCGATTTGTCCCTTTACCGCCAAAGCTCCTTTGCGGCGGAGAGGGCAGGGAGGCGATCACGATCGTCTTCGCGTTCATGAACTCGCGCATACCGAAGGCCGAGAGTTCGCGGCCGAATCCGGAGTGTTTGATGCCGCCAAAGGGCAGGCGCGGGTCGCTCACCACAATCGTGTTGAGAAACACCATACCGCATTCGAGCTCTGCGATCAGACGCTGCTGCTCGGCGGGATCGCGCGTCCAGACGGAGGCGCCCAGGCCGAAGGGGGTGTCGTTCGCGAGCGCGATGGCTTCGTCGAGACCGCGAAAGCGAAAGAGCATGGCGACCGGTCCAAACAGCTCTTCGCGGTAGACGGGCGAGGTGCGCGGAACGCCCTCAAGCACGGTGGGCTGGAAGAAGTTCCCTTCGCCCTTCGCGTCTTCAGGGCCGTCCGACGTGAGACCGCGGATGCGACGTGCTCCTGTGAGCACGCGTGCCCCAGATCGAACAGCCGCATCGACCTCTAATACGAGGTCGTCGAGCAGACGTTTCGTCGCGAGCGGACCGACGTCGGTGTTGCTGTTCATTGGATCGCCGACGATCATCTCGCGCATGCCGGCGACAAAGCGCTCGGTGAAACGATCATAGATTTCGGCTGCGACCAAAAAGCGTTTAGCAGCGATGCAGGATTGACCGCTGTTGATCAGGCGCGCGCGAACCGCCATGTCGGCGGCACGTTCGAGGTCGGCGGAGCTCATCACGATGAAGGGATCGCTGCCACCGAGTTCCATGACGGACTTCTTGATCAGCCAACCTGCCTGCGCTCCGAGTGCTCGACCGGCAGCCTCGCTTCCGGTGACCGTGACCGCAACGACGCGATCGTCGGCAAGCACCGATTCGACGGCTTGCACATCGATGAGCAGAGCTTGAAATGTACCGGGGAGGAAGCCCGATCGACGCACCAGACTCTCTATGGCGAGAGCGCACTGCGGCACGTTGGGGGCGTGTTTCAAAAGAACGACGTTGCCGGCCATCAGCGCCGGAACGATGCAACGGAAGACCTGCCAGAAGGGAAAATCCCAGGGCATCACGGCCAGAAGTACGCCGAGCGGATCCCATCGGACGTAGCTATGAGCGGCCTCGGTGGGGATCGACTCCGGCGCCAGCATGCGGGCGGCCTCCTCCGCGTAGAAGAGGCACGTACCGGCACACTTCAGGATCTCCTGGCGCGCGGCGGCGATAGGTTTTCCCATCTCCATCGTGATCGTGCGCGCGAGATCTTCGACTTCGCTGTCGAGGATCGACGCCAGCTTGCGCATGCAGAGCGCGCGATGTTCGATCGGCACATGCCGGTAAGCGCGAAAAGCGGCATGCGCGCGCGCAACTTTCTCGCGGAGAGCCGTCGCATCGAGCGGGTCGAAGCGGCGCAAGAGCTTTCCGTTTGCGGGATTGATGGAATCCAGGGCCATGCGATCGGAAGGTACGGACGCTACACCGATGCTAGCTTAGCAAGTGCACGCGCCAAGACACGGGTGCCAAGCGCAATGTCCTCGGGATCCGCGTACTCCTCGGGGCGATGGCTGACGCCGTCCCGGCAAGGGATAAAGAGCATCCCGATGGGCGCGATGCGGGCCAGGAAGAGCGAGTCGTGGTACGCTCGGCTGACCATGCGGCGCGACGGAGCGCCGATCTGTTTTGCGCAGCTTTCGAGTAGATGGATGAGCTCGGGCGAGCAGACTGCAGGCTGGTCGGCGTTGACGATCTGCTCGATGATGCTGACCTCGCGCTTCTTTGCAATTTCCGCGATATCGCTTCGGACGGCGGCGATGACCCCATCGCGGCGTCCCGGGTCGGTGTCGCGCAAATCGAGTTCAAGCGCGACGCGGCTCGGGACGCTGTTGACCGCGCCGGGGTGAACCTGGCAGGTGCCGACTGTTGCGACGGTGTCGATGGCGCCGGTCGAGAGCGTCTGTCGCTCGACCGATAAGATGACCTCAGAGGCCGCGCACAGCGCATCTCTCCGGTCGGACATCAAAAGTGCACCGGCGTGGCCGCCCAGGCCGGTGATCTCGAAGCGATAGCTGGCAGGCGCAGCAATGCCGGTTACGACGCCGAGCGGGAGCCTTTCGCGTTCGAGCAGCGGACCTTGTTCAATGTGCAATTCAAGCCAGGCGCTGTAGTAGCCCGCGGAAAGCGGCACCGAGGAGAGCGGGCCGGTGAAGCCCGCGGCCTCCCGAAGCTCATCCAGGGTGGCGCCGGTCGGGTCGCGTAGGGTCACAGCGCGCTCAGCCGTAAGAACGCCTGCGAGCAGACGGCTTCCCAGGCAGCCGATGCCGAAGCGGGTCGGTTCCTCCGAGGTGAAAAGAACCAGCTCGATCGAGCGCCGCGGCCGAAAGCCACTCTGTCGCAGTGCGCGGATCGCTTCGAGACCGCCGAGCACGCCCACCGTTCCGTCGTACATGCCCGCGTGCGGGATGGCGTCGATGTGCGATCCGGTGGCGACCGCGGACAGATCCGGATGGGCTCCGGGCCAGCGAAAGAAGGTATTGCCGACCGCGTCTTCGCGTGTCTCGAGACCGGCATCGGAGGCGCGCTGTTTCAGCCAGAGGCGCGCTCTCTGATCCTGCTCGGAGAAGACGACGCGCGTGACGGCCGTACCCGCAACCGCGGCTGGCGCGTTGCTGAACGTTGCAAGCTCGGCGAGTTCGGCGCTCAGTCTCCCGGCATCGATTCGGACCGTATCATCTTCGATGGCGAAGCTGTTCGGGCCGGTGTCTTCGGCGCCGCTCGCGAAGGTCTTGTTCTCTAGCATGGTTCTGTCCTGTTGCAATAAGCTTCTATCCGATGGGATGCCGGTTCCAGTCCTTGTAGATGAGGTACTTCGCGGGAGTCTTGCCGAGCGCCCCGAACCACTGCGGACAGAACGGCGCCATCCAGATGAAATCGCCCGCCGCGACCGGATACCAATTGCTGCTGAGACGATAGATGCCGCCGCCTTCGAGCATCAGAAGTCCGTGCTCCATGACGTGCACCTCGACCATGCTGAGCGACGCGCCCGGATCGTAGGTCATCGTGTTCACGGCGAAGCGGAAGGCACGATTCTCGGGAACAAGCGATCGCACCTGGATGCTTGGGTCGTCCAGCAGGGAAGTGGGCGAGATCGCTGCCTCGCGTCCGAGCAGAAGCGAGGCTCGAGGTTCGATGGTGCCGGCGCCGAGGTCTTCCAGAGGCCGCTCCGAAGTTCGATCGGGAAGCTCGATCACGGCAGCACGAGCGCGCCCGATGGCGTGAAGTCGATGTTCCTGCGACGCAGGTAGGTACGCATAACTGCCCTTGGCCAGAAGTGGCTGTTCTCCGGCGAAGTCCAGCGTAAGCTCGCCGTCGAGAACGTACACGAAGCGCTCGAACCCGGAGCTTCGCATCAGGCCCCCCGTCTCGAACTCGACCGTGTATTGGGCGAAGGCCGCGCCGGCAGCCGGTGCGATGTGGATGATGGCGAGTGCGCGATCGAGGCAGGAGAGCGGCGTACGCACAAACGTGTCCGGCGTCTGCAGGAGGTGATCGCGGTTGCTGCGGCTGCGCGTGCTGCCGAGTGTATGCATGGGCGTCGGCCTCATCTCTGCCCACCATATCAGGCGAGCTGAACGCGCCCGGCATCCCCAAAGCTACGAAGAAAGGCGTCCAGGGTACGGAGCGCGGCGGCGGCATCTTCTAGCAGCACGTCCTCGGCGGGATGATGGCTGATGCCGCCGGGGCTCCGGACAAAGAGCATCGCCGACGGAACGCTCCGGGCCAGGATCATGGCGTCGTGGCCTGCGCCGCTGGGCATCGTCCGGACAGGAGAACTAAGTGCTTCTTCCGCAGCCGAGAGGAGCTGGCTGACGAGACCTTCATCCATCGGCACGGAGCTCTGTTCGGCCTCTAGTTTGACGTCGACCAGGATGCCCCGGAGCGTGGCGACCTCGTGGGCGCTCGCGATCGAGGATCGCACGAAGTCCTCTCGTATCGGATCCACCTCATGCCGAACGTCAAGCGTCGCCTCGACCTCGCCTGCAATGACGTTGACAGCTCCGGGATGTGCGTGGAGGTGGCCCGTGGTGGCGACCAGACCGGAGATCGCGCGGCCCAGACGTTCGATCGCAACGATCCACTCGGCCGCGGCGACGACGGGGTCGCGGCGCAGGTGCATGGGCGTTGTGCCGGCGTGGTTGGCCTGTCCGCAAAATCGGAAGTGCAGACGCGACTGTCCGACGATCGCGCTCACAACGGCGAGCGACTCGCCGGCTGTGTTGAGGACGGGACCTTGCTCGATGTGCACCTCGAGATAGGCGGCGGTATTCGCGGCGAGCAGCGCATCGGAAAGGTCGTCGGGATCGAGGCCGAAGCCGCGAAGTCGCTGGGCGACGGTGACGCCGTGCCGGTCGCGCCGCGCCAGTGTTGCCGGGTCGAGCTGGCCTACGAGAGCGAGGCTGCCGAGGAACGGTTTGCCGAAGCAGACGCCCTCCTCCTCCGCGAAACCGATGACTTCGATCTCGTACGGAAGCGGATCGTCGCCGAGGGCCTCGACCGCAGCCACAGCGAGCACGACCCCGAAGATGCCATCGAACGCTCCGGCGTTTGGAACCGTATCGAGGTGCGAACCGAGCAGAAGACGCCCGGCGCCCGGGGTGGGGCTCAGACGCACACCACGCAGATTGCCCGCCCCATCCACGCGAACCTCCATGCCTGCCGCTCTCATCCATCCGCCGAGCAGGTGATGAACGGTACGCATAGGCGCGGAGCAATAACCGCGGGTGATCGTGCCTGCTACCTCGGTGCAACGCGCAATCTCGCGGCAGCGGAGGAGGATTTGTGCTGCGCGTGCGTGGTCACTCAAGCGTTGGAGCCCCCTCACCTGGCCCGCTCACCTTGCTCGCTCGACACGTGCCTCGATGTATCCGTGCGGCTCGTCCGTAGGGACAAAGATCTGGTTGGGATTGGTCTGGCCGAAGCGCGAGAGATCGACCAAAAGCGCGTGCTTGTTCGGCATCGCAATCTCGATCTCATCGATCTCCGGCGTGCTGTCGATCGCGGCCGAGGCCATGGCGAAGAGCGTCTCCTGCACGGATCGGCTCTTGTGATCGGCAAAGGTCGCGAGCAGGCTCTCGCGCACTCGCTCGCGGACGGCGTTGAAGTCGAGGTCCTCGCGCAGATACGGCCAGCGGGCGCGCATGGAGGTTCCTAACAGACGGTCGTCGGTCTCCGGCAGGGTGGTCAAAGAATCTCGAATAAAGCCCGAAAATCCGGAGTCCGCGGACTTCATCAGCGTCAGGTCGTCGAGGCCGGAGATGATCTGAAAGGGGCCGCTCTGCCGCTGCTCGACAACAGTGGTCTGCCGCTCGGCGCTGCCGCGCATAAAGCTCGATGGATGCGGCTTGCCATCAACCGTGAGACGTTTCCAGAGCACGCTCTCGACCGTGACCTCGGCTGAGCTGACCTGAGGATTGCGGCCGAGCAGAAATCCGATCAGCTCCTTTGCATAGGCCTCGATCGACTCGGCAGAGCTCGACCGAGCGACCGTGTAGACCGTGTTCTTCATGGTGTCGGTCGCTAGAATTTTGCTGTTGTCCCCGGCCGTGTGCGCCGCTTCAAAGTCACCGCGGAGCAGCACCTGCACCGTCCACTCGGAAAGAGTGTGCTCGTCAGGTTTACGTGTAACTTTGAGCAGACGGACGCGCGATTTGCCGTACCGATTTGTTGTGAGCCGATGCATATTGCGTCTAGCTTCCTCGATAGGTGGTGTAACTGTTCGCGCTCAGGAGAAGCGGGATGTGAAAGTGGGCCGCGGGATCAATGACCTGAAAGACGATCTCGATATAAGGATAGAGGCTCGGGATCCCGAGACGATCGAAGTAGCCGCATGTATCGAAGTGGAGGCGGTAGATGCCGGCGGTCATCGCGGCGCCGTTGGAGAGCAGATCCTTGCAGCGGCCGTCGCGGTCAGTCTCCGCCTGGGCGACATCTGTCCAAACTTCGCCTTCAAGACGCGCAAGCGTGACTGCGACAGCCGCAGCCGGACGGCCCAAGGAGGTGTCGAGAATGTGAGTCGAAATGCCCATCGCCTACGCTCCCGCCAGCCAGCGCTCAAGACGCAGCGCGGTGATGCGTTCCTGTTCGCGGCAAGCCACGGTCTGCTCCGTTTCAGGGTCGTTGTGGAGCCGTGCGTGAAGCAGCGCGAGCATCTCAGCCCTGCTCCTGCCCGCGGCGCAGACCAGGAAAATCCGACCGAAGCGAGCCTCGTACGCCCGGTTGCCTTCCCGGAGAAGGCGCGCGATGGGTTCGTCCTGAGCGTCGGCTGCCACCTGCTCAGCCCGGCTCCAACGGAGCGAACGAGCCGTGGTCTCGATCTTCGCTTGTTGTTCTCCGATCCGCGGATGGCTCTCAAAAGCTTCGGTCCAATCGATGTCTGTGAGGTCTGCAAAGGCGGTCTGGCTGGCTTCGAGGAGCTCCTCGCGATCGAGCAGTGGCCGCCGCTCTGCCACAGCACGCGCCCAACGCGACGAGCCGCAACAGGGCAGGATTTCCTTTGCGGCGTCGGGGACGTCCATCTGGTTCCACTGATCGAGAACGGAGATCGTCATCGTTGGGCCGATCCTACCGCGACCTCGCGGCCGCGCGGCCGATCCTCAAACGCTACGCCGTTCCACACTGGCTCCCCACGAAGGTAGGTGGCGGCAACAACGCCCGTGAGCGTCTCGCCCACGTAGGGCGAGATCCGGTGGCGAAAGTGAAGGTGATCTGGGGTGACGACGAAGGGAGCTTCGGTGTCGAAGAGGACGAAGTTCGCGTCGCGGCCCGGCTTGAGCGCGCCCACGATCTGGTTCATCCCCGCCAGCTTCGCCGGTGCCTGGCTCATCCACCCAGCAATGTCGTGGAGCGTAAACCCCCGCCGACCGGCCTCGGTGTGGACGACCGAGAGCGCGAGCGAAAGGCTGGCGATGCCGCCCCACGCCTGGTCGAAACGGCCCGTCGCGATCTGCTTCATCTCTGGCGGACACGGCGAGTGGTCGGTCGCGATCAGGTCGATGGTTCCGTCCCGAAGCGCCTCCCAGAGAGCGTCGCGGTTGGATCGTCCGCGCAGAGGAGGTGCGCACTTCAGCAACGTCGCCCTGTCGGCGATCTCTTCGGCCGCGAAGTGGAGGTAGTGCGGGCAGGTCTCGACGGTAATGGGGAGGCCCTCGGCCCGGGCTTCCCGCAGCATGGGCAACGCCAGCGCCGTCGAGAGATGAACGACGTGCAGGTGGAATGCATACTTGCGGCAGAGATCGATCAAGCACTGAATGGCGTCAGTCTCAGCCGCGTCCGGGCGCGAGGCGAGATAGGTGGCGTACCTCCGCCAGTCCCTCCCATCGAGCGCCACGGTCGCGCGCTCGATGGGTTCCGCCAGTTCCGCGTGCACCAGCAGCGGCAGGCCCGAACGCCGGATCTCCGGAAGCGCCTGTTCCAGATCGCCGAGGCTGATCATCGTGAAGCCGTCGCATCCAGGGTAGAGCAGAAAGCACTTGTATCCGCGAACGCCGGCTTGGGCGAGCGGCAATAGATGCTCTTGATTGCCCGTAACCGCGCCGCCCCACGCCGCCCAGTCGACAAAGCATTGCCCGTGTGCGGCGGCGCGCTTGGCCTCAAGCGCTTCGACCGTCGTCGTCTCAGGCAGGCAGTTCAGCGGCATGTCGACCAGCGTTGTGTAGCCTCCGGCAGCGGCGGCGCGGGTGCCGGTCCAGAAGCCCTCCCATTCGGTTCGCCCAGGCTCGTTCAGGTGAACGTGCGTGTCGACCAGACCGGGCAGGATCGCGCTCTGTCCGCAATCGATGCGGTTCGCGTCGGCGGGAATCTCCGATGTCGAGCAGACCGCGACGATCCGCCCAGCTTCGACCAGGAGCGCGCCGGCCCGGATCTCGTCGCCGGTTACGATCCTGTCTGACAAGAAAGCCTGTGCCATAATCGACATTATCCCGCACCGCTTCTGATCCCCATCCACTGGAGAGAAGGAAAAGCACGCAGCATGCACGAGAACCCGGCATTCATGCAGCAGGCTATCGCGCTCGCGATCGAGAATGTGCGCGAGGGACGTGGTGGACCGTTCGGGGCCGTTATCGTGCGCGGCTCTACCGTGATCGCGACCGGAGCGAACCGGGTGACGGCAAGCAACGATCCGACCGCCCACGCGGAGGTGACCGCCATCCGCAACGCATGCGCGGCACTCGGCAGTTTTGAGCTGCGCGGATGCGCGATCTACACCAGTTGCGAGCCCTGCCCGATGTGTCTGGCCGCCATCTACTGGTCGCGTCTAGACGCGATCTTCTACGCAAGCACGGCTCTCGATGCGGCCAGCGCCGGCTTCGACGACTCCTTGCTCTACGATGAGATCAGAAAGCCAATACGAGATCGGCTGATCCCCAGCAAGGAGATCCTGAGGAAAGAAGCGCAGGCAAGCTTCGACGCCTGGATCGAGAGCACCAACCGCATCCCCTACTAGAGCGCAGCCGATCCGCCGGAGATCGCCTGAGGAGACACCGTGACACCAAAAGACGCCGAAGTAGGACCCACCGCATCGCCGTCTCGGAGGTCGCGGGTGGCTATCCTCGGGTTCGGTACCGTAGGCCAATCCGTCGCGCGCCTGCTCGGTGCGCAGAACTTCACCGGCATCGATCTGGCGTACATCTTCAATCGTGGCATCGAGCGCAAACAAAGCTCCGAAGCCGCTCTGAGCGTCCCTGAGACTGCAGTCTGGACCGACAGGATCGAGGAGGTCCTCGGTTCGGATACGGATGTGGTAATCGAGACCATCGGCGGCCTCGATCCAATGGACGAGTGGCTCCAGGCGGCCATGCGTTCAGGCAAGTCGGTGGTGACGGCGAACAAGCAGCTGATCGCTTACCGCGGCGCCGAGCTCACCCAGCTGGCGCGCGAGCAGGGTGTTCAGCTGCGCTACAACGCGTCCGTCGCAGGCGGTGTTCCCGTCATTCCGGCGACGCTGGGTGGCCTGCAGGGCGATCGCATCACCAGGCTCTCAGGCATCGTGAACGGAACCTGCAATTTCATTTTGAGCCACATGGAGGCCGGTGCCGAGTACGGGGAGTCGTTGAGGCAGGCGCAGGCGGCCGGGTACGCCGAGGCTGATCCGCGGGCCGATGTCGACGGCCTCGACGCGCGCGCCAAGCTCTGCATCCTTTCGCGCATCGCCCTCCATGCGGAGCTCAACCCGGATCAGGTCGCCACACAGAGCATCTCGTCCGTGGCGGCGATCGACTTTCAGTATGCCCGCGAGCTCGGATGCACCATACGGCAGGTGTCGCGGGCGCAGCTGCACACCTCCGGAGGAGCACCGCCGGCAAACGGGGGTGCTGTTCGCGCACGTGTGGCGCCCATGCTGGTTCCGCTGGCGTCGCCGATCGCGTGGTCGCATGGAACGCAAAATATGGTGGTCACGTCGGGCGAGTTCGGCGGCGATGTGGTCTTCTCCGGGCACGGTGCGGGCGGCAATCCGACGGCAGTCGCCATCGTGAGCGATCTGCTCTCAGTCGCGCAGGGCTGCTCGGAGGTCTCGCTCCCGGTGACGCCGATGCAGGTCACGGGAGAGTTCTTCGCGCCGCACTACCTCCGCTTCATGGTGAGTGATAAACCGGGGATCGTCTCGGCGATCTCGGGCGCTCTCGCCACGGTCGGCGCAAACATCGACTCGCTCCTGCAGCGGCCGGGCTTTCCCAAGGATCACCTGCCGTTTGTGGTCACGACGGAACCCTGCCTGACCTCGACCATCAGCCGCGCCGTCGCGACCATCGCGCAGTTTGAATGCATGCTCGAGCCGCCGCTGTCGATGCAGATGCTGACCATCGACGACAAGGCGGAGGACTAGCGGAAGCACGGAGCAGGCCTGTACGTTGTCGCCGCTAAAGCGGTTCTCCTGTAGGTGTATATCGAAAGCACAGGTCTCATGGCCGTTTTCCCCAATGAAAACGGCACTCCCGCACTCTATCCGACTCACAGGGACAGGAGATCCGCTCTAATACTTCGCCATCGTCGGATCGATCTTGTCGGACCATGCCAGGATGCCGCCCGATAAATTTGAGACGTTGGTGAAGCCGGCGTTTTTCAGGACTACAGCGGCCTTCTGACTGCGCGCCCCCGATCGGCAGTGGACGACGATCTCGCTTTCCTTGTGCTCGGCCAGTTCGCCCAGGCGGCGCTCCACCTCGCCGACCGGGATCAACGGCGCTCCGAGATTGGCGATCGGGTACTCGTGCGGCTCGCGCACATCGAGCACAAAGACATCTTCGTTTGCGTCGAGCTTGCGCTTGAGCTCCTCGACGGTGATCTGCGGGATGCCGTCGACCACCCGTGCCGCTCCGACTGCCTGGTCGCGCGCAACCTCGAGCGGCCCCGCGGCAGCCGGCTTCGGGATGCCGCAGAACTGGTCGTAATCGATCAGCTCCGTGACGCTCCGGTGCGTTCCGCAGACCGGGCAGTCCGGGTTCTTGCGTAGCTTGAGCGTGCGAAAGCTCATCGCGAGCGCGTCTACGAGGAGCAGCCGACCGACCAGCGGCTCGCCGATGCCGAGGATCAGCTTGATCGTCTCGGTCGCCTGAATGACGCCGACCAGCCCGGGCAAGATGCCGAGCACGCCACCTTCGGCGCACGAGGGGACCAGGCCGGGCGGCGGCGGCTCCGGATAGAGGCAGCGGTAGCACGGGCCCTCGGGCAGACCGAAGACGCTGGCCTGGCCCTCAAAGCGAAAGATCGATCCGTACGCGTTCGGCTTGCCCGAAAGGACGCAGGCGTCGTTGACCAGGTACCGCGTCTGAAAGTTATCAGTGCCGTCGGCGATGACGTCGTAGTCGCGGAAGATCTCCATGGCGTTCGCGCTCGTCAGCATCGTGTTGTGCTTGACGATCTTTGTGTTCTTGTTCAGGCCATGAAGCGTGATCTCGGCCGAATCAACCTTGAGCTTGCCGACCGTCGCCTGCGAGTGGATGATCTGCCGCTGCAGGTTGGACTCATCGACCACATCGAAGTCGACCAGGCCGAGCGTCCCAACGCCCGCAGCCGCAAGATACATGGCGAGCGGAGCGCCCAGACCGCCCGTTCCGACGCAGAGCACCTTGGCGGCCTTTAGCTTCTGCTGACCTTCAAGGCCCACCTCGGGCAGGATCAGGTGCCGCGAGTAGCGCGCGATCTCCTCATTGGTCAGCTTCGGGAGTTCGGTAGTTGGGGCGAGGTCGGGGATTAGAATCTCGGTTGCCATGGTGGGTACTCCTTTTGCCGCGAAGTTCGTGAGGCAGACGTGTCGCCGTAAGTCAGAGAAGCGGCGTTTGTAACGGAAGAGGTTACAAGGCGTGGGCGTGCAAACAGTCGCGGTTACAAATCCCGGATCGACCCACCGGCAATCGACGGAATAATCGTCAGTTCGTCCTCGGGTCCAGTGCCTGTCGCCTCTTTCGCGGGCAGATACCGTATGTCGTCGTCGTTCAGGTAAACGTTTACGAACGACCGCAGCTTGTTGTCTTCGGTGAACAGGTGCTTGCGCAACTCGGGCGCAGTCATGGTGAGCGCATCGAGCGCGCCTTGCACTGACAGTGCGCCGACTTCGACAATTTCCTGCCCGCCGGTGTACGCCCGCAGCGGCGTCGGAATGTGAATCTTCATCTGCCTTCTCCCTCTAAAGCTTGTATGCTCGGCTCGGCTGCGAGCTTCGCGTCGTGGTCGTCCACGCCCGTCACGTCGATCTCGAGCGCCTCGTCCACGAAGCTCTTGGTCTCTTCGTCGAGACCTTGCAGCAAAAAAGAGTTTGTAACTGAGGCTGTTCCTTTTTCGATTGCCGTGATCACATAGGAGCAGCCGATCCAGTGCGCCTCGGCAAAGTCGGTGGACGACCAACGGGCCGGGTGGTCTGGATGCGAGTGGTAGAAGCCGACGATGTCGAGGCCGTTCCGGCGAGCTTCGCGCTGCGCTCGCACCAGCTCCTCCGGCGCAATGTGGTAGCGGTTGTGGGCCGAGTCGGTGCGCGTGTTGCCGGCGCGCAGGACGCGTCGAACGACATTGCCGCCCGCACCTGGGGCGCTCACCGTACGCTCACTCCCAGCCGCGTGCGTGCCCAGAAGAATCCCGCAGCACTCGTGCGGGTAGGTCTCCTCGCCGTGGGCGCGCATGGCCTGGTAGTCCGCATAGCTCAAGGACAGCATCGGCCTAAACCTCCGTCCAGAAGCGCTCGCTCATGTACTTTTCGGCGGAGTCGCAGAGCACCGTGACGATAACTGCTTCGCGTCCGGCCTGGGGCGCGCGCGCGGGCCCGTGGAGCGAAGCCGCGACCGCCGCCGCGGCAGCACCCCCGCCCACCAAGCCGGCCGAGTGCGCCCGCCGCTTCGCCATGCCGTAGGCCTTTTCGGTCTCCATCTCGATATTCTCATCGGCCAGCGCCGGGTCGTAGATGCCCGGGACGATGGCGGTCGACATATGTTTCAGGCCTTCGAGGCCGTTGAACGGCGAATCGGGCTGCATGGAGATGCAGCGGATCGCCGGGTTCAGCTCGCGCAGTCGCCGCGTCGTCCCCATAAAGGTCCCGCTGGTGCCCAGGCCGGCGACAAAGTGCGTAATCTGCCCGTCCGTCTGTCGCCAGATCTCGTCGCCCGTGGTGCGGTAGTGCTCCTTCCAGTTCTGCTCGTTGTTGTACTGGTCGGCGTAGAAGTAGCGATCGGGCTCGGCATCGGCCATCGCTCGGGCCTTGCGGATCGCTCCATCCGAGCCGGCGCCAGGGTCGGTCCACAGGATCTCGGCGCCGTACGCGGCCAGGTATTTCTTGCGCTCGGGCGAGACGTTCGAAGGCATACACAGCGTGACCGGGAAGCCGAGCGCCGCGCCCAGCATGGCATACGCTATGCCGGTGTTGCCGCTGGTCGCGTCGAGCAGACCTCGTCCTTTGGCCGCTCCCGCGCGCTGTCCAAACCGCAGTTCACCGCGACGTTCCGCATCGAGAACGATGGCCGAAGCCGCACGATCCTTCACCGACCCGCCCGGATTGGCCCATTCGGCCTTGCCCAGGATCTGCACCCCAGGCATGTCAGCCGTCAGCGTGCCGAGGCGAACCAGCGGCGTGTTGCCGATCCGGTCCAGAATGCTCGTGCCCAGCGATTTTTCGACAGCCACCATCCAGCCCAGCCCCTGCTTCAACTC
>CAXUIB010000019.1:11972-23112 GCA_964250945.1 uncultured Acidobacteriaceae bacterium | reverse complement strand
CCCCCAGCCCGAGTCGCCCGCAGCCGAGACCCTCCTCCGCAAGCTCCACCAGACCATCAGCAAAGTCACCCTCGACTTCAGCGGCCGTTGGCACTTCAACACCTCCATCTCTGCCATCATGATCCTGGTCAACCAGATCGGTCTACGCGAAGCCGCCATCGACTCCGGCGAAATCTCCCCGGCGGCCGTCCGCGAGACCTTCCGCGGGCTCGTCCTGCTCCTCGCCCCCTTCGCGCCCTTCCTCTCGGCCGAGCTCTGGGAGCGTATCGGCGGCGAAGGCTCTGTCCTTCGCTCACCCTGGCCCGAAGCCAACGAATATTGGGCCAAAGAAGACGAGATCCAAATCCCCGTCCAGGTCAACGGCAAGCTCGTCAACGTCGTCACCCTCCCGGCCGACGCAACGGAAGATGCCATCAAAACCGCCGCGCTGGCCGACGAAAAAGTCGTTCGCCGCATCGAGGGCAAGACCGTCAGCAAGGTCATCGTCGTCCCTGGCAAGCTCATCAACATCGTGGTGCGCTAAACGATGCCCGCATCGCCACAGGCAGGCGCCGGGCTCCACAGCCCCACGGCCCCGCCCACTTCCGCCCTGACAAACCGCGTCCGCGGCACCCAATCCTTCGTCCAAACTCTCTCCTGGTGCTGGCGCCATCCGTCGCTCACTGGCCTTGAAATTCTCTGGCGATGGATCTTCGGCGCGGTCGCCCTCCTCGTCTTCTACCGCGCGGGCCTCCGCATCTTCCACATCGCCACCGGCGGCACCGACGACCCCACCCGCCTCGGTCTCGCGCACTTCACGCTGCTCGACCCCATGGCAGCGGCCGCGCAAGTCGCCGACGCCGGCGTCCTCCTTCTTCCGCTCCTCCGCCGCGCGGTCTCCGTCTGGGCGCTTCCGATCCTTCTGCTCTGGACCGTCATCTCGTCGCTCGGCCGCACCGCCGTCCTCCGCCGCGCCGATCCCGCCCTGGTCCCGCGCCCGTTCACCCTCATGGCCCTCCAACTCACGCGCGCCCTCGCCCTGGCTGGCAGCTTCGTCCTCTGGTTCGCCCTTATGGTCTGGAATGGAAAAGTCGCCGTCGGCAAGCCCATCGCGCACGGAGACGAACCCAACCTCGTCCTCTACTTCGCCATCACCATTGTGGGCACGCTCGCGCTCTTCACCCTGTGGGCCGCTGTTAGCTGGGTCCTCGCCATCGCCCCCCTCCTGGCGATGCTCCGCGACCTCCCGGCATGGGGGAGCGTCCGCGCCGCTCTCGATCTCGGCCCGCTCCGCCCCAAACTCGTCGAGATCAACCTCGTCCTCGGCATCGTCAAGATCGCGCTCATCGTCCTCGCGATGGTCTTCTCCGCCACGCCCTTGCCGTTTGAAAGCGTCACCACACCGACCTTCCTCGCCGGCTGGTGGATCGGCGTCACCTTTCTCTACCTCATCGGCTCCGATTTCTTCCACGTCGCCCGCCTCGTCGCATATTTACAGCTCTGGCAGAGCTTCCATCCAGGTACAATCGCACGGTAGGTCAGCGTCCGATGAGACCCGGGCAAACGGGCAGACGTCGACGCAGAGGAGATCGACCATGTCTTTCGGCATTTACGCCATTGGTTACATCATTCTGATCGTGGGCGTCGCGTATCTGGCCCACGTCATGCACATTCCGCAGACCTACATCACCGCCGCGGTCATTATCCTGCTCGGCATCGGCATCGTGACCGGCGTCCAGAGCACCCGCGGCAAAGACCCCAACTAAGCCCTCACCGACCCGCGCATCGGCCATTCCCCGCCGTCTGGTTGCTCTTGCCCCGCCCTCTGGTTGTTCGTCAATGACCTGTGGTGTGCACGGTGGTTAGACCCACGGAGCAGAAACCGCTGTCAAATCCTCTGTGGGACGTGTACTGTGCTCTGCGAGCGGATGTTGCACTCGGCCGCTCACACTGGAGCACTCGCATGAAGCTTATCTGCCGGCTCACGCGATTTTCTCTTCTGGTTGTCCTTTCTCTGGGGCTGCCGGGTTGGTCAGCGTCCTGAGCCGCGACTTCGTGGCCCCATTCAGGCGAGGAGCGCGGTGGTGTTGGCGGGGTCGCGATCTCCGCAAGCGAGCATAGGTGAGGATATGGGCACGGCCTCACCGGGGACGGAGGTGCGGAGCATAACGCTTGTGTACAGGCGATCGGCGGAACAGGAGAGTGCGCTCGAACAGCTGCTGGCAGGTGGTGAATGCGTCGTTGGCCCTATCTGCGTCAGGTCAATCCCAGGGAAGCGCTGTGGCAACTTACAACTTTGTCCCTCCGGCGAGCTCGGGATCGCATCTTGTGACGGTGACCTACCCCGGGGACGCGACGCATGCCGTTTCGAGCGCTGTGCTCCCTTTCCTGGTGGGAAACGTAGTGGCGAGCGGAGGTCTTAGCCGGGCGGCCAGCAGCCTGACGGTGAGCAATGGAGCGACGGGAAGCGAAGCGGTGACGGTGACGCCGACGGGCGGCTACACCGGCAATGTTTTCTGGTCGGCGGCGGTTTCCGGTTCTGGGACGGCCACGATCTGCTATGCGATTCCTGTGGTGCGGGTGAACGCGCCTGTGTCGGCGAAGCTGATCGTTGGCGTTGGCGCTGCGTGTCAGGCGCCGGTGCCGGCGGGGCGTTGGAGCGGGGTTGTGCCCGCGCCGCAGAGTGTTCGGAGCGCGAACGGCACAGGAGTGCGTGAGGGGCGGATGCCGGAGATTGCGGTGTCGGCTGCGGCGCTCTTGTTTTGGGGACTTCTGCGATTTCGCCGTCGAACCAGGTTGCCGTACCTGTTGTCGATGGCGCTGCCGGCGGCTGCCGGCGCTGGTGTGAGCGGATGTGGAGGCGGTTCAGGGAGCAGTTCCGGAGGCACGCCGGCCCCGGCGCTGGCACCGAATCCTGTGACGAATTACACGGTTACATTGACGGGAACGGATTCGGTGAACTCCGGGGTAAGCGGATCAACTACGTTTAGGCTGACGGTGCAGTAGAAGAGGCTGGGAGGTCGACCTTGTGTCGGGCTTGCAGAGCGGTTCTCCTTTTGCTGTGAGCTGGATAGAGTGTGGGAGTGCCGTTTTCATTGAGGAAAACGGCCAGGAGGGCTATGTTCTCGCTATACACCTACAGGAGAACCGCTCTACTAGAGCTAATTAGCTATTGTTATAGCTCTCGGAATGGCAGTCTGAACCAGGCGATTGCATCTTGCGGCCGGATGGTTGGGATCAGTTCTGTGATGGCGTTTTGCAGTTCCTGAGCGGTTCTTGCTTTGGCGGCTCTGAGCTGCTGCTTGAGTTTGGCCCATGCTTTTTCTATCGGGTTGAGGTCGGGCGAGTAGGGTGGCAGGTAGAGCAACTCGGCGCCCGCGTTTTCGATTCGCTCGCGAACGCCGGCAACCTTATGCGAACTGAGGTTGTCCATCACGACGACATCGCCAGGCGCCAGTGCCGGGCAAAGCACGTGGTCGAGGTAGGCGAGGAAGATCTCGGCATCGGTTGCGGCCTCAATGGTCATCGTGGCGATCATGCCGCGCAGGCTCATCGCGCCCAGGATGGTGAGGATCTTCCATTGGCCTTGGGGCGTGGCTTCGGCGATGCGGTGACCCCGCCGGGCGCGTCCATAGAGCTTCGTCATTTGGGTCGAAACACCGCTCTCGTCAAGGAATACAAGGTGTTCCGGTGCAATCGTCCGAAGTCGTTGCCCAAAGGCTTGGCGCCGTTGCCGGTTTACTTCCGTGTCGCGTTCGGTGGCATGGAGCGACTTTTTTTGAGCCGGAAACCAAGCTCGCCGACGATCTTCCAAAGATGCGGCAAACTCACCTGGATGCCGCCGGTAGACTTCAGATCGGCCTGCAACTCGCGCAGGTACAGGTCCGGCTTGCTCTCCAGCAGACGCCGCACGACCGCGCGGTCCACCCGCACCTTCGGCCCCGGACGATAGAGCTTCCGTTCCATAGAACCAGTTCGCTTCCGGGCGGCTGAAATCTTCCGTGCCCACGCAAAACTCACGCCGAACGGATGCGCAAGCTCGGCTAAAGTCCCCTTGCCAAGATCGTGAGCCTCCAACAACTTCCTGCGAAGATCGTCACTATAAGCTCGGGCCATCCTTCAAGACTCGGGCCCTTCCGCATTCCTGCAAAGAATCAAGAGCTATACCATCATCTAGTGTGGTGAGTCATTAGTTCGTTCGAAATATTTTGCGAGGGAGTTGAGGATGTCGTCTGGATGTCGCGCACCTTGTCGATAAAGAGCGGGTCGCGGCTGAGCTTGAAGTTCTCCTGACGGTGCGGCTGCAACGAAAAAGCCCGCCAGATGCGACTGATCGCGGTCTGGTTGAGACCTGTGGCTTCGGCCATCGAACGCGTCGACCAATGCGTGGACGCCTTCGGCCTGCTCTCCAGCGTGCGCACGAGAACCTGTTCAATCTGCGCGTCAGAAAGCTTGCGCGGCTGGCCAGGGCGAGGCTCATCGAGCAATCCATCCGCTCCGCGCTCGCCGAAACGATGCCACCACTTGCGCACCGTATGCAGGCAAATCTTCAGTTCACTCGCGATCGCAGAAGGCTTCACGCCCGCCGAGGCCCGCAGCACGATGCGGGATCGAACCGCCAGCGCTTGCGCCGTCTTCCGGCGGCGCGACCAGCCTTCGAGGGTCTCGCGATCCTCCTCCGTTATTGTCAACACCGGCAAACTGCGTCCCCGTCCCATGGCTTCGCTCCTGCCATAGTAGACGAGCAAAGACCCACCAATAGTTCAATGAACTAATGACTCGACACACTAGACTAATTTGCTCTAAGCCTCGCTCGTAGACCTAGGCCTGAACAGAATCCGGCGCTCCTGTACGCTTTCCCGGACGCACCTTGCCCCACACCCACGCCGGCATCACCGTCCACGCCATATAGCTGCGCAGCTGCTCGTAGGTAGCAAAACCCATCGCGTATCCGCACAGGAGCCGCAGCAGCTTCGGATCCTTTTGCGCGCGGTGCATCAGCGAGTTCACCCGCCCTCGCTCCGTAAACAAGCGCCGCTGGATGCGAACCGAATGCCTGAGCTCTCCGCCGATCTCCCGCTCCCACGCCGTCTGGTAACGGCTCATCTGCGCCGCATCGAACCGCCCGGCGCGCACGGCCTCGATCGCCGTCTCCGCTGCCAGATCACCCGAGACCATGGCAAAGTAAATGCCTTCGGCCGAGAACGCATTCACCATGCCGGCAGCGTCTCCGGCCAGCAGAACCCGGTCAGCATACGTACGATCCAGCGGTCCACTGATCGGGATCGGAAACGCCCGGTAGTTCTCCGGCCGGCTCTGGCCACGCACCCAACCGCGCTCGCGCATGCGCTCGACAAACGCCTGATGATGCTCCTTCGCGCGTCCACGCACATGCTCGTTGAAGTACTCCGGCCCCGACCCGAAGCCCAGATTCAAATGCGTCCTCTTTGGGAACAGGTACCCGTAGCCGTAGCTCGATTGAAGACTCAGGAGCAGCGTCACGCGATCACGATGCTCGGTGTCGAGCTCCGCATACGGCGTCTCCTCCATCATGTCGATCGCATACTGCCCGTGCACCTCGCCGGTTCTGAGACCGCTCTGCCGAGCCACGACGCCGTTAGCGCCATCGGCTCCGATCACCATACGCGCGCCGAACCTGCGTCCATCCGCACACTCGATCTCCACGCCTTCCGCGCCGATCTTCAACCCGCGAACCACCGCCCTCATGGCGACCTCAGCGACGTTCGCTGCCCGCCGAAACAGCGCCGCATCAAACTCGATCCGCCGCACCAGATAGAGGATCGCCTCGCCCGCCGGATCCTCGTACTCCATCCCCGTCCCGTCCGGGCTTTCGAGATACATCTTCCCGAGCGCGTGGACCGAGATCTCGTCGAGCACCGAGCGCAGGTGCGGCAGCCGGCCCAACGCGCGCGCCGTGATGCCTCCGCCACAAGGCTTCTCGCGCGGAAACGCCGCCGCCTTTTCCAGCAGAAGCACCCGCAGCCCCGCACTCCCCAGTCGCAGCGCCGCCGTCGCCCCCGCGGGGCCGGCACCCACCACAGCCACGTCATAGATCGTGGGGGCAGGTCTACAGATCGCCGCTTCGGAGGTCACTGCGCCGTCTCCACCAAGAGCTGCTCCAGCTTGCCGTCGGGCATGGTGTATGTGGTGACGGCGATCCTCTTTCCGCCCGTGAACCGGACATCAAAGAGCCGAAACGTCATGCCGCCGCGCGCCGCCTCTCGCCCTTGTTTGACGTCGGCCACCGCGCCCAGAGGTTTGAGGCTGGAGCGAAAGTCCTCGATCGTCTCGGGCGAGAAGTAGAAGTTGCAATCCTCCGTGAAGACCGACCGGTCGAGCTTGCCCGCCTGGAGCCCGGTCAGAATGGCGCGCATCTGCGTCTCGCTCCCAGCGGTTGCCCGAGGTCCCGCCGGCCCAGCGTCCGCGGTTCCCAGCAACAGAGGCACAATCGCCCGTGCTGCCTTGCCCGCCGCGGTTGAGGCCTCGAGATTGGTCAGCACCGCCACGGCAAAGCCATCGTCGGGGTAGACGATATTCTCCGCGACAAACCCGCCCACCTCGCCCGAGTGCTCGATCACCCGTCGCCCCTCCGCGGTCCGCACAAACACGCCCAGACCGTAATGGCTGCCCGTGCCGTCCTTTAGCTTCACCTCGGCCTCCATCGCGTCGTAGCTCGCGGGCGACAGCAGCGATCGCTGCATCAGACTGAGATCCCAACGAAGCAGATCGCTCGCCGGCATCGCCATCTGCGCATCCGCAAAGTACCACCCCGGAGCCTCGAGCGTCGCCGGCCGTACCGGCGCCAGGGCGTTGCGGATGTACCCGCGCGGCTCGATCCGGTCGCGGTCCGTATCGATATTCAGGACGTCGCGCATCCCCACCGGGCCGAGCACACGCGTCGAGACAAACGTCCAGAACGGCATCCCGCTCACCTTCTGCACGATCAAACCCGCCAGGACAAAGTTCGTGTTGCTGTACTGCCACTTGGTTCCCGGCTCGAAGTCGAGCGGCTTGCCCGCCCACTTGCGCACCAGCGCCTCCGGGTCGACCGGATGCGTAAACGCCGGAATTGTGTAGTCCTGCGGAGCATAGTCGCTGTACCCGCTGGTATGCGAGATCAGCATCCGCAAGGTGACCTCCGACGCCCGCGTCAGCTGCGGGTACCACCGCCCCACGGGGTCGTCGAGGCTCAGTTTGCCATCCTGCGCCAGCAGCAAAACGCACGCCGCGGTGAACTGCTTCGAGATCGACCCGACGGGGTAGTGCATGCTGGCCGTCGCCGCCAACTTGGGTGCGATCCGCGCATCCCCGAACGCCGCCGTGTACACCACCTTGCCCCCGCGCGCGATGCCTATCTGGGCGCTGGGGACGCCGGTCTCGGCCAGCACCTGTCGCACAACCTGCTCGACCTTGGACCGGAGCTCAGGAGAGAGCTGCTGCCCCCGAGCGGCAGCGCCGCTGATCGCCAGCAGAAGCGCAAGGTACACGGCCGTTCGGTCTCTTGGAAACGCACACCTTCGCTTCAATCAGGTACCCCGCTGCTGCCCCAACGGTATAGGACGGAATGGGGTCAGTCTAGCAGCAGGCTCCTTAGATCGCCGCAGTCTGGCGGTCGAGCAGGTGGACGCTCGTCAGACCCTCACACACCGCCCAAAGCCGGGCCGCCATCGCCGTATCCCGTGCCCGCGCGGCGATCTTTGCCGGACCGACATCGCCTCCGCGCATCTCCTGAAATCCCTGCGGACCGTAGTACCCGCCGCCCTCGGCATCCGGCGCGGTGGCAGCTTAAAGAGTAGGGCGGGCGCCCTCCACAGCGGTATTCAGAAGAGCACCGATGGCGGTGCCGCCCAGAGTTCGCACGGCCTTCTCGATCGCCCCAAACTCCCCAACCTTGAAGATGTTTGTGTCTGCAACTCCGGGATGTGCCGCTACGCTGAGGATGCGTGAGGTCGGAGATGGAGCTGCTCGGAGCCGACGATCGAGCTCCAGCGCGAGCAGGAGGTTGGCCAGCTTGGATTGCGCGTAGCTCCGGGTCGGCGAGTAGGCGGCGCGGCTCTGGAGATCGTCGATCTGGATCTCTCCCCGCTTGTGCGCGATCGACGCCACCGTGACCACACGCGGTGGCAGATCTGCACCGGTCGCCGCGCGATCAAGCGCCGGCAGGAGCAGCGCCGTGAGCGCAAAGTGCCCGAGGACGTTGGTAGCCATCTGCAACTCGAAGCCGTCCTCGGTCTCGCCGCGCTTTGCGGGTGCATACACGCCGGCGTTGTTGATCAGGAGATCGAGCGGATTGTTGCGCGCCAGCTCGGACGCCGCAAACGCCCGCACGGACCGGAGCGAGGCGACATCGAGCAAACCGACCTCGACCTCGGCTCCGGGCGCGGCACGGCGAATGCGCTCGGCCGCGGCCTCCCCACGCGCCTGATCGCGGCACGCCAGCACCACCGACGCGCCTTTGCGCGCCAACTCGAGCGCGACCGGATACCCAATGCCGCTATTGGCTCCCGTCACCACGGCGCTTCGACCACGCTGGTCCGGGATGTCGGCTACAGACCACTTCTTCATGACATGTCGGATGCTGTGTTCGAGCAAGATGGGTTAGACGGCTGGCCTCGCTACTCGCTCGACGGCTGCCTCGACCGCCGCGTTGACCTCCGCGTGAGCGAACTCGGCCGTGACCCGGATCCCGTTCATGATCGCCTTTTCGTTGGAGGACCCGTGCCCCACGATGCACACACCGCGCACACCCAACAGCGGCGCACCGCCGTACTCGGTGTAGTCCAGGCGCCGCTTGAAGTCGAGAAACGCTTTCTTCGATAGGAGCGCTCCGACCTTCGAGGTGACGGTCGATTTGAGGCTCTCCTTCAGCGAAACGTTGACCAGCCGCGCCAGACCCTCGGACGTTTTGAGCGCGACATTGCCCACAAAGCCGTCGCACACGGCCACGTCGACGCGACCGTTGTACAGATCGCGGCCCTCCACGTTGCCCACGAAGTTCATCGGGAGCAGCCGCAAGAGAGGCAGGGTATCGCGCGTCAGCGAGTTTCCTTTGGAGTCCTCTTCACCGATCGAGAGGAGCCCAACCCGAGGCCTGGCGATGCGCAGGACATTGCGCGCGTAGATGTCGCCCATGATCGCAAACTGCACCATATTGTCGGGGTCCGAATCGACGTTGGCGCCGACGTCGAGCAGGAGCGACGGCGATCCGGCCGTCGTGGGAAGGATCGTTGCGAGCGCCGGCCGGTCCACCCCGGTCAGCATCCCCAGCACCATCTTTGCGGTCGCCATCGCCGCGCCGGTGTTCCCGGCCGTGAAGAATCCGGCAACCCTGCCCTCGCGCACCAGCTTCAAGCCGACTCGCATGGTGGAGTCGCGCTTGGAGCGAACCGCCTGCGCGGCCTTGTCTTCCATGCTGATCCACTCGGTTGCGGGCACAACCTCGATCGGCAAGCTCTCGCCGCGCATACGGCGATCGAGCGCCGGCCGCAACGTGGCCTCGGGTCCAACCAGAAGCACACGCACGTCCAGAAGACGACACGCCGCAATGGCCCCGCAGACTTCGGAGTCAGGCGCCTTATCGGAACCCATGGCATCCACAGCGATGTCGATCGGCATAGAGAGAGGAACACGCGCCCTCGAAAGGGGACGGGGAAGATCAGAGATCTCTTGCCTTAGCTCGCTTCCTTGGCAGGCAGGACCGCGCGTCCCTTGTACTGTCCGCAGTTTGCGCATACCCGGTGCGGAAGCTTGCGCTCGTGGCAGTTCTGGCACTCGGAAAGCCCGGTCGGGGTCAGAAAATCATGGGAGCGACGAAGCGCGGTCCGCCGTTTGGAGTGGCGCCGTTTCGGATTAGGCATCGCAAATTCCTTTCACATCTGTTCTTTGTCGAAGTCGCGGAGCCTGGAAAACATCCGGCCGCGGACGTCGCAATCTCTCATCTGAGCTGACGCGGAAGGACGCCAGAGGAGCCTGATTCCGGGAGACGCCGGTCAATTCTGAAGCTTTCCGGCAAGCCCTGCCAGTGCATTCCAACGGAGGTCCGGTACAACTTCGCAGCCGCAATCGCCTGAGTTCAGGTTGTGACCGCAGCGCTGGCACAATCCCTTGCAGCTCTGTTCGCAGAGCGTGCGGCTGGGCAGGGCAAGCAGCACCTGCTCACGCACAACATCTTCGAGCAGAAGCCCGCTCTTCTCATAGTACCCGATTTCGGTCTCTTCTTCCGTGATGGCTCGTTCTCCAGCCTCGACATCGGCGCTTTCCGGCCGAAAAATCAGGTCAAACTCGCCGGTAAGGCGCCTTTCGACGGGCGCCAGGCAGCGCGCGCACAGGAGCTCAAAGTCGCCGTCGTACCCGGCGCGCAGACGGATGTCCTCGACAAACTCCTTTGGTCCGCGGTGCTCGACGATCAGATCCGCTTGGCCTTTGACGCCCAGCGGTCCAGCCTGCCGGACATCCGGCGCATACTCAATCCCATCGGGGGGAAGCACGACATCAACGGCAAGCGGCTCTTCCTGCAGATCAACAGATCGAATCAACATGGCATCTCCATTTTCTCATAGTGCGAGCGCGCCTACATGTGGCTCCGCACACCGCTACACAGCCCGGCAAACATCCGGATGCCGGCCACCCCGGCAGCCCCGGCGGCGAGGCAGACGTCCGCGTTCTCTGCCGTGACGCCGCCGAGCGCCAGCACCCGCCCTGGCGCCAGGGCCGCGGCTCGGCCGAGAACTTCGAGACCAACGCCCGCCCGCACGACCTCTCCCCCGACGCGCTTCTCAAACACCGGCCCAAACAGTACCACGTCCACGCCTGACCGAGCGGCCTCCTCAACCTCGGTCAAACGATGACAGGACACGCTCACAGCCGGCTCCGGTCCGTTGCTCCATACCCCGGCGGAGGTTGACGCGCGAAGCCCTGGGAGGTCCCGCAGCGGCACATGAACACCATCCGTTCCGCTCCCTGCGGCCACCCGGAACGCTATCTCAGACGGCGCATTCACCAGCAGACGTGTCCGATCCCCAACCGCCGACTTCATCTGCTTTGCAAGAAGGTTGAGATCTGCCTCGGAGAGGTCCTTCTCCCGAAGCTGCACAAAATCGACGCCGGCCTCTGCCCAGACCGCGGCACACGCTACCAAAGC
>CAXUIB010000019.1:0-11962 GCA_964250945.1 uncultured Acidobacteriaceae bacterium | reverse complement strand
CCCCCCCCGGGGGGGGGGCAGCTCCGTCCCCGAAGAACCCCCGCCGGTCTGTGATGGCATAGCGTAATGGCCTGGCGAATGGCATAGCAGAGCACAGCCAAAAGTCTAACCCCGCAAAACTCCGCGCCCGCGGGCTGGCTCAGAGCTAGAATAGAAACCGGTCTTGCAACTCGTTGGGACCACGCGTATCTCCAACGGGTGCCGCACGCGTCCAGTATCGATGGGTTCGCGGCGCGCCCTCACATCGTCCAGGGAGTCTCCGCTCCGCTCATGAGCAGTGTCTACGATCTGATTGTCATCGGCTCCGGCCCAGCCGGGCAGAGGGCCGCCATCTACGGCGCCAAGCTCGGCAAAAAAGTCGCCCTCGTCGAGATGCGAGAGGTCGTCGGTGGAGCCTGCATCAACACCGGCACCATTCCCTCAAAGACCATGCGCGAGGCCGTCCTTCACCTCTCCGGCTACAACTATAAGTCGATCTACGGCATGAACTACCGGGTCAAGGAACGCATTACCATGGCGGACCTGGCGTTTCGCGTCCAGCACGTCATCAAGACGGAGGTCGACGTCACCGAAGCCCAGCTCTCGCGCAACAACATCGAGATGCTGGTCGGCGTCGCCAGCTTTGAAGACCCCACACATCTCCGCGTCACCAACTCCCGCGGATCAACCGTGTACGAAAGCAAAAATATCCTCATCGGCACGGGAACCAAGCCGGCCAGCTCGCCTAAGGTTCCGATCAACGGTCACAGCATCATCAACTCCGACCTCGTCCTCGACCTGAAATCGCTTCCAAAGACCATGATCGTAGTGGGCGGCGGTGTGATCGGCGTCGAATACACATGCATGTTCTCGGCGCTGGGCGTCCGGGTCACCCTCATCGAGCGGCGGCCGCGCCTGCTCGAATTCGCCGATCAGGAGATCGTCGAGGCGCTCTCGTACCATCTCCGCGACTCGCGAGTGACGATGCGCCTGAACGAAGAAGTCGAGTCGGTGGAAGAGATGGCAGACGGCTCCGTGGTCGCGAACCTCGAATCCAAGAAAAAGGTTCAGGGCGACGCTCTGCTTTACGCCGTCGGCCGCCAGGGAAACGTCGACGAACTCAACCTCCCTGTGATCGGCGTCGAATCCGACAGCCGCGGCCGCATTCCCGTCGATAAGGACTTCCGCACCAAATGCCCCTCTGTCTTTGCCGTCGGCGATGTGATTGGGTTTCCATCCCTCGCGTCGGTCTCGATGGAGCAGGGCCGCGTGGCCGCCGCGCGCGCCTTTGGCGACAACACCATCCTCTCAAACCCGTCGTTCTACCCTTATGGCATCTGGACCATTCCCGAGATCAGCTTTCTCGGCAAAACCGAAGAACAACTCACCGAAGAAGACGTTCCGTACGAGGTTGGCGTCGCCTACTACCGCGAAATCGCGCGCGGCCAGATCCGCGGCGACACCACAGGCCGGCTGAAGCTGATCTTTCATCGCATGAATCACACTTTGCTGGGCGTTCATATCATCGGCGAGGGCGCGAGCGAGCTCGTCCACATCGGACAAGCCGTGATGTCGCTGGGCGGAACTCTGGATTATTTCGTCGATACCGTGTTCAACTATCCAACGCTCGCGGAATGTTATAAAGTTGCGGCTTTCAACGGGCTAAACCGCGTCAGCAAATTTGAGTAAACGAGGCTCGTCCCGAGCAAAGGGCACAGGCACTATGGCAAAAGCGATCGGCGTCGTTCTTTCCGAGCGAATCCTTACCGGACTTATTCTCGACCACAAGCTCGTGGGTGAGCTCCTTACGTTTCCGCCTGCCGTCAGCGACGAAGACGCGCTGATCGAACTGCATACCGACGGCCTGGTCAAGACGATCTGTGAGCAGGTCGTCGCGACGGCCGCCGGCTCTACCGACATCGAGGCGGTCGGCGTAGCTCTGCCCGGCCTTATTCGCAACGGCGTCGTCGAGGAAGCTCCAAATCTGCCGCAGCTCAAGGGCGCGCGCATCCAGGAGCTGGTCCAGACGCAGCTGAACAACCACGGCTTTACGGCGCCCGTGGCCATCCTCAACGACGCCGACGCGATGGCAGCCGGCCTGGCCAGCGCCCACGGCAAGCTCGACTCCATCATCCGTGCCTGGACCCTCGGCGTGGGCATCGGCTACGGCCGGTACCCCTTTGTGCCAGGGGTCTGGGAAGGCGGCCACTCCACCGTCAGCCTGGACGAAAAAGAACGCTTCTGCGGCTGCGGCGGACGTGGTCACATGGAAGGCATCATGGGCCACCGCGCCATGCGCCTTCGCTTCCTCGACATGGAGCCCGAAGAGGTCTTCGAGGCAGCCAAACAGGGCGATAGCAGATGCCTCGAGTTCAAGCGACTGTGGCATGCCGCCCTCGCCGCCGCCTCCAGCACCTCCATCCACCAGGATGGAGCCGGAAAGTTCTTTCTCACCGGCTTCAACGTTCGCTTCGTCGACCTCCCCATGCTTCGCGACTACGTCGGCCAGATGGTCAAGATGAGCCCGATCCAGGCCTACTCGTTCGAGATCGTCGAAGACGATGCAAAGACCCGCGCGATCGGAGCGGCCGTAGCTGCCGAACAAGCCGCGCGCTGCTGATCTAAACGGCGCCGCTTCCGCGCAGGACTGCGGGGATGGTTTGGACCAGGATCTTCACATCGAGGCCCAGCGACCAGTGGTCGATGTAGAGCAGATCCTGCTTGATCCAGTAATCAAAGGACGTGTTGCTGCGGCCATTGACCTGCCAAAGGCAGGTGAGACCAGGGCGAACGCTGAAGCGCCGAAGCAGCCAGGTCTCTTCAAAACGAGAGACGTCGCGCAGAGGCAGAGGGCGCGGTCCGACGAGAGACATCTCCCCGCGGAGGACGTTGAAGAGCTGCGGCAGCTCGTCGATGGACGTCTTGCGCAGAAAGGAGCCGACCCGGGTAACACGAGGGTCGGATTTCAGCTTGAACACTGGGCCCTGCGCCTCGTTCTTGGCTTCGAGTGTCTTCTGCTGAGCCTCGGCATCGGCAACCATGGAACGAAACTTGAACATGGGAAAACGCCTCCGATGCCGGCCATAGCGCTGCTGGACAAACAGAATTGGGCCTGGGCTGGAAAGCCGCACTGCGATGGCGGCTGCCAGCATCACGGGGGAGAAGATGGCGAGCAGAAGGGACCCACCGAGGAGGTCGAAGGCACGCTTCAAATGCTGCTTCGGATCACGGTTGGCAGTGCTCCAGACGGTGAAGTTCTGGGGGTCCTGCTGGTGGACCTGAACGCGCGCCTGCGACGTCTCGAAGATGTCCTGCATGTACTGTGACTCAACACCGACGGCCTCGCAGATGTTGATCACACGTTGAATATCGTCGTATCTGGACTTCATCGGGAGACCGATAAGAACAATCTCGATCGGATGGGTCTTCAGCAGATTCTCAAGTTGTGATATGGGTCCCAGGTAGATGTCCTTCTCGGCATCCGTGCCCATGTACTCGTCATCAATCGATCCGTGAAATTGGAACTGAGAGTAGTGACTCTGCAGGCGCGCCCGCAGCCTCCCGGCGCGGCGGCCAGTACCGACAATAATCGCGCTGCGGCGACGGAGCAGACGCGGCGAGAGAAGAGCGCCGAGAAAAAAGACGCCGAGCAGACAGAGAGAGGCGATCAGAAGGCCGACACCGGTAAGCACACCGAGAAGCAGCGCCTGGCGGAAGAGACCGCGGGTGATGTTGCCGAAAAAGGGCAAGAGGCCGCAGGCAAAGGACGCTGTGATTAACCGCGAAACCTCAGCCGACACGTCTCTGCGGGCCGAGTGTTTGGAATAGACCGAGAGGCCGAGCCAGACATTCCACAGGGCAACAACACCGAAGGCAAGCAGGAGATGCCGTACGGTAACCGATCGACCGAGCAGCCGATGGAAGTTAGAGGCGGCGTTCCAATGAATGACCCAGAGCCAGACAACGCTCAAGACCAGGACGGGTACAAACGTCCGAAGATTGTTATAAAGACTGCCCTCGCGAAGCTGGGAGCTCCTAAGCTTCTCGACGGATGGCCGGATGTGGATCTCCCAATATCCGACCTCCGCTTGCCACCGTTCTTGCTCCGTTTCTTGAACAGCTGCTGACATGGTTATCTCCACCGAAAGTATGACAATGATGTGTGACTAGCGTGCTATAAGGCCGGAATCTTCGATTTATATATCTCGACTGAATAAAGACCCGGATAAATCTCTAGTAAATAAAGACCCTGACTTATCGGCTCAGGTTGTGTGATTATGCGGAGAATCAGAGGCCTCGTAAACGGAACTTTGGTAACATTTGAGTACCAAAGGGTAGAACGAATGGCCGTCCGGGTTGTTCTCCCGCTCCATGAACTTTCCGAAATTGAGCGGTCTTGATTGTATAGATGCTGCTATTTGGGTGCTGAAGCTCCGCTCCCCAGCACAAAAAAGAGCAAGGTGCCGAGCATCAGGCCGAAACCGTCCATCAGGATGTCATCGATCTCCAGCTGAGTGCCATAGATAGCGTGCTGGCCAAACTCCAGGAGCCAACCCATGAAAAGAGCCGTGATCAGAAAGGTGATCTGTGCCGACCGCGACCAGGCGGCGTTTGCCAGAAGAAGCGCGCCAATGCCGAAGGCGAGCATGTGGTACCAGAGATGAAGCCTGCCTTTGGTATGCAGATCCTGCTTGAGATGGTAGGGCAGGAAGGAGGCTGCCACCACGAGGAGGACCCAAGCACAGGCCAAGGCAATTTGAGGAAGTCGACTCTTCATCTCAGGGAGGCTGGCGGAGAAGGGCTCGTTTGCCGAATTAGAGCCGGAGTTTTGCAGCAGGCATCGGTTGCAGCAGAGATTCGTTGCTCTGCCAGACGGTACTCTCGGGTCGAAAAAATCTCACTTCGGTCTCCGCAACCGGTTCATATATTGAGGGTACCATCGGGCCTCCGACAATCGGGATGAGACGTTGCAATCTTTGTTGCAGACTAAATTGAGAGAGGAAGATCAGATCTTCTGATCTCGATGCGACCGCAAGAAGGCTGCCAGCAACCAGGTATCTCCTTACTTTCCCAATCCGGCAGCTTCTTGCCTCCCGAGCGAAGTTTGTGGGCTCGGTTTGGCCGGGCTCTGGTAATCTCTCCACAGCGTCCCCACGTTTCTGGAGCCCCTCAATTTGCTCGGTCCGAGGCGCCATTCTAAAGTCGGCCGTCAAATCCCAGAAGATGTGCGTCAGCGACCGGAGAAGCTTTCTTCAGGGAAAGGCATAGCAGAATGATCGTTGTCCTTAGCATGCTATTCCGAGCAAAAAAACTCATTCTTTTTACCTTCGCGCTTGTCTTTGGTCTGGTTCTGGTCTACCTCGCGATCCGGCACGACAAATATCAGGCACATATGAGTTTTCTGGTTCGCAATGAGCGCGCAGAGCCTCTGGTTGGGGCGGATCCGCACCAAAACTCGATTCAGCTGCCCGACGTCACGGAGGAAATTGTGAACTCCGAAGTGGAGCTGTTGGGCAGCGCCGAGGTGCTTCGGCAGGTTGTTCTGGATGCCGGTTTGGTCAAGGGCGCGCCTGGAGACCAGAAGATGGCAATCGAGAGGGCCACCCGCAACTTGAGCAAAAGTCTCACAATTACGCCTGTGCGGAATTCTTCAGTGATCAATGTCGCCTATGTGGCTCCGAACCGCGAGCAGGCCAGCGCTGTCCTGACGCAGGTGGCGAAGGTGTATCTCAGCAAGCGGATGAATCTGCATGCGGCGTCTCAGGCTGAAAGCTTTTTTGCGGATCAGAGCCAGAGCACGCAAAACGCCCTGAAATCTGTCGAAGACGAACGCGCGGCCTTTCTGAGCGAGAACGGGTATGAGGCGCTGCCCCAGCAGATCCAGATGTCGTTGCAGTATGTTCAGGATCTAAAAGGACAGCTCGACGGTGCTCAGGCGGCTCTTCGAGAGACGGAAGGCCGACTTCGCCAGATATCGGCAGACCGGCAGTCGACTCCCGAGCGAATCGCCACGCAGCAACGGACGTCCACCAATCCGTCTGCGATTCAGCAGATCCTCACGACACTTGTGACTCTTGAGAACCGCCGAACGGAGCTGCTTACGAAGTTCAAGCCGGGCGACCGGCAGATCGTGCAGATGGACCAGGAAATCGAGAACACCCGGCGGGCGCTGGCCCGGGTGGAGACGATGACGCCGCAAGATACTGTCAGCGACGCGAACCCGGCATGGGAGGCGCTGGATGCGGAGGCCAATCGGCTGAACGAAGCGAAGGCGGGCATGACAAAGCGGCGCGATCAGCTGGCGGCGCAGTTGGAGCAGCAGATGGCTCGCCTACGCAAGATGGAGAGCGACAGCGTTCGGGTGAATGAGCTCGATCGAAGGGTAAGGATGGCTGGGGAGAAGTTTGATCTGTATCAGGGCAAGGCGGTCGCAGCGAAGATCGCGGACGACCTGGATGCCCAGCACATCAGCAACGTGGTTCTTGCCTCCGAGCCGATGGTTCCGGTACTTCCCGAGCCTTCGCGGGTCAATCTACTTACCGGAACCTTGTTGGCGCTCTTTGTAAGTCTCAGCGTCGGATTTCTTTCTCAGGTGCTTTCGGCCAGACTTCACGGACCTTCCGCGGTGGAACAGGATGCTGGTGTTCCCGTTATGGTGACGCTTCCAGATAGAATGTCGGCTTACCCAGCCATGCATTGATCCCACATAAAGCCTTTGCTTGTCTGGTTCCTGCGCCGGTACGGAGTCGGCACAGGTTGTGTCGGTTGATTCACTTAGAGGAGTAAGGATGATTGAGCAAGGTCCATCAGCAACGGCCTATACCAAAAGATCTTCTGTCGGCCGTGCTACATCTTCACGTTTTCTCGAGTTGGAAGCGAAAGTTTTTATGGGACCGGAGGCAGCCCGGACCGTTGCCATCTCCTCCTGCTATCCCGGTGAAGGTGTTACGTACGTTACTTCGGCCTTGCAGCAATTTTTGTCCGACGATGCGGGAATGACGATTTCCTCCGTAACAGCTAGCCAATTCCTTGAGTCGATTCCCGAGAGTGAGATACGCTCCGCTTCGGCCGGGACCAGAGATAGCGGAGGCGTCGGACAACAGTCTTTGCACGGCGCTGAAGGCATTACGCTGATCGATTGTCCCGCGCTGTTCTCTTCGGCGTCTGGCATTCGTTTATTCCCCTACGTCGATGGCGTTCTTCTGGTGATCAAAGATGGCGAGCGGTCGAAGATCGATATACAACGAGCTGTAAGCATGGTGGAAGCTGCCGGTGGGCGCTTGTTAGGCGCTGTCCTGAACAAGCGGCGGTATGTAATTCCCGGCTGGTTGTACTCTCTGATCTCCGGCTAAAAGTGGCCTCATAAACCGAAGACGTTTCCCATGCCACGTGTGAGACCCGCGCTCAGAGCGGGTCTCAGGCCCTCGGACAACACCGCAAAGTCACATATATGACCACCTCTAGTCTTGTAGGCCCAACACAGCTGTGCTATAAGAAGGAACACTCCGTAATACCTACAACTTTGATTCCTCCTGCCCCGCACTGATCTACTTGTGTCTATTTTCTGTCCGCTCTAAAAAAGCCAGGACAGGCGCTACGGTTGAACTTCGCGAGGCTAGGAAACTCCTGTGCGCAGGAGTGACGCTCTGCCTCGCCTTCTAACTGCCTGCAAGCATGTGTAAGGGATCTCCTCTTGACTGCGCTGCTCGTTCCTTCCCCTGCCTGTGAAGGCTGGTCTTCGCCACAAGCTTCACAATCTGGTCTTCACACTTGATCTCCCGAGGGTAGCCACTTGCATAATCCGCCGTTTTCTCGCGACGCTCTTACGACTTCGCGCCATGGAGAGACCTCTATATCAAAGGCTCCGACGTCGATGCGAAATTCTTCTCCTGTTCACCCCGCGGCTAAGTACGTATCTGGGCTTGCCTCTGCGGTAGGCCTATGTCTTTGTCTGACAACGTCTCCCATGTTTGCCGGGGCGATCGAAACGCCGGCTTCGGGTGTCGCAGCTGAGTCGGCGGCGCCGACACCGCTGGCGTCCAAATCCTCTCCGCTGGCGGCAACACCGGTTGCTGCAGCTTCTACAAGCGGGAACGGAACGACATACTACGTGGACAACGTAAATGGCGACGACCTGAACAGTGGGACCAGTGTTACAAGTCCGTTTCGGACCATCGCGAAGATTAATTCGCTTGCGCTAACGCCCGGGCAGACTGTCGCCTTTAAGGCAGGCGAAGAGTGGCATGAATTGCTGTTCGCCGGTTTGTCCGGAACGCAGGGATCGCCCATCACTTACACGTCGTACGGTACCGGAGCGCCGCCAATTATTAGCGGCGCGGATACCGTGGCTGGGTGGACCCAGGGCGGTGGCGCAGGAGCGCAGAAGTCTTGTAACTACCCTTCTTTCTGCTCTGGCTTTGAGACTGCAGGATTTACCGATTGGGACTCCGTCTCGAATAACAACGATGCTACCGCAACCTTCTCGACATCTCAGGTCCACCGTGGCAGCCAATCGATGGCGATTAGCTCTACAAACGGTGTCGACACGAGAGCGGGGGTAGTTAAAACTTTTCAGGCAGCGACTCCTGGAAGTACGTATGCCGTTCGCTTCTATATCTTCGCCCCCGCATCCGGCCTCGTACCAAGTAATGTAATTCGAGTGCTGGAATTTGCCAACAATTCGACGAGCGTAGGATTCGCCACCTTATATACGGATGGGAGTGGGAATATCTCGCAAGCGTCGATGTGGGACACGGCCGACTCCGGCAACGTCATACCCTGGACTCAACTCTCCGGGTTCACGATGGGTGCTTGGAATGAAGTCGAATTCGACTTCACGATAAATACAACGGGCGCCGGCGGTACGCTCTACGTAAATGGCGTCCAGCAGGGACCCACGTTCACTCAGAGCAATACGAGTTCCTGGATAGGCATCAATAAACTCTTCTTTGGAAATACGGCGTGGAGTTCCGCGATCGGAGCAGGGACGACGGTCTACTTCGACGACTTTCAACTGGCAACATCAGGCGCGCCGATCGGGCCTTTGAACGCCGGCGTTCCCAGCAATCTATGGTTTCGCTCGCAGCCAAACGATCCAAGGCTCATCAATTTTAGCGGCCAGGCAGGAACACCTGTCTCCGATCCGAGCGCGGTTACAGCACCCTACCAGTACGCCTGGAACGGGTCGACGCTGTACGTTTACTCGACAGTCGATCCTTCCAACGTGGTTGAGGTCCCGGCGCGCGGCACGGCAATGGCAAGCCTTGGAGCATCGTATATCACGGTCTCGGGAATCGAGTTCCGTGGAGCGCAGACCTATGATGTCTACTGCGGGTATAGCTCTGTAGCATGCGATCACTGGGACTTTGAGAACGATATATTCAACGCTTCATACTCGAATGAGCTGTACTTTCAACCGTTCCCGGGCGTTGCTGCCTCAGGGCCTACTGTCAGGAACAGCATCTTCAAGGGGGGCGGAGCCGATGGTATCTCCCTCTCCGAATCCGGCTCGACAGGAGCTACCATTGCGAATAATCAGTTCTTCGATCTTTGCAAGATCTATACCCCCAACCAGACTCAGAATGCTTACTGCGACGCGATTCAAGGATATTCGAGCACGGGGCAGGAGGGATACGGCACCTCTGTTACTGGGAACAACATTTACAATATCGGACTCGATCAGAGTGCAAGCTATGGCGGTGGAATCCATCCGGACACTGTAACGGGATGGGATATCGAGCACAACACTGTTCAGAACACAAATGGGTCCGGCGTACAGCTCGAAAAGGGCAACTCCCACACTGCGCGTTTCAATCTCATGATCAATGCAGGGCTGCGCCTCTACAATGCAGGTCTAATGATTCGTGCGGGCGATGGTGTGAGCATCAACAATAACCTTGTCGAGTACAACACGTCCTATGGCGGATGGTGGGCGTGCAGCCTGCTGGTTCAGCAGAACTATGGGACAGCGCGAACGAATAACTTGACCTTTCAGAAAAACATCTGTGATCGTTCAAGCTCGAATACTCAGTTCTACGCTGACACCTTGGCTGGTGGTTCTAACAATGTGCTTACAGGGAACGACTTCGGCGTAGCCTATCCATACTTCATCATTTACGGAGGATCGGTGGCTGTCAGTTACGCGGGCTTTGATGCAGCTCTTGGTTTTGCAAGCAACTCGGTTCAGGGCGATCCGATGTTTGTCAATCCATCAGCAGGGAACTTCACGCTCCAGCCGAACTCTCCAGCCATTGGGACTGGAGCGTTTCCTTATCCTTGATTCGTTTGGCTCTGGCCATTGAGAAAACTCAGCTTGTAACGGGTCCACCCGCGCGCGAAGTCCGGCGGGTGGACCTGTTTTTTTGCAGCCCGAACGTACTCTCCGGATAGCCGGACGGTCTTGCTCGGGTCGCAGCTGAGCTTGGGACGAAAACTGAATTCCCAGGGATTCACCTATGTTTTCATTCCATCCGGCTCAGATAAAGATAACGACCGCAAAGCTCCTGAGAGTAAGATCAAGGCCACGAGGGCGCTTCCATTGTTCAGCACCACCGCAATACGGGACCATGTCAGGAACAGGCCAAGGCTTCGCAGACTTGCGCACGGCGCCTTGTCTGCATTTGCCGGCAAGGGCACATCTCTTCTTGTCAGCCTGATCACGCTTCCCATAACGATTCGCTATCTTGGACCTGTTAAATACGGCATCTGGATCACGATCAGCACCACAGTTCTGCTGCTCGGCGTTCTCGATCTGGGTATTGCCAGTACCTTGACCAACTATATTGCCAAGGCGAACGCGACAGATGACCGCGAGATGGCGCGAGACTACTATGCGACCGCGTTTTACATCACCGTCGCGATCGCAGGCCTGCTCGCAGTGCTGGGTTACGGAGTTTGGTTGCGGGTATCGTGGGGTCGGCTTTTTGGAGTTTCTGATCCGATGCTGGCGCGGCAAGCCGGTCTGTGCGTCGGAATCGCCGTAATCTTCTTTTTATTGAATCTTCCACTTTCGCTCGCTGGCCGCATCTTCAGCGGCTACCAGCAGGTCCAGATATCAAACTATTTTGCCATGATCGGAAGCGTGCTGAGCTTCTTCGCGATTGTGCTGGGAATCAAGGCGCAGTTCACGATTGTCGGTTTGATGGTCCTGTTCTGCGGCGCCGCATTGACCGGCAATCTATGTCTGAACCTCTGGCTGCTTCTGCGAGACCGACCCTGGATCCGACCTCGTCTCTCCTTTGTCCGGGTCGCGCTCATTCGCGATCTCTTTGGGGAGGGCAGTCGGTTCTTCGTTCTTCAGCTCTCGGGTCTGGTGGTCTTCAACTCGGACAACCTCGTGATCACGCATTACTTGGGCGCAGCCGAGGTTACGCCTTATAGCGTCACGGGCCGGCTGATGTCGTTCGCGGTCACGCTGCAAACCCTGCTGATCCCCGTGCTCTGGCCTGCGTTTTCCGACGCCTTTCACCGTGGGGACTTGCCGTGGTTGCGACGCACCTACAATCGGGTCGCGTCTCTAACCCTGTTCATCGTCTCTATGGTCGCTTTCACCTTCGCCTTGGCAGGACGCTGGATCATTCGTCTCTGGGCAACGCCGGCCGCGGTTCCTTCTCGATCGCTACTCTGGGTAATGGCGTTCTGGGTTCTGATTATGGTTGTCTCCACAAATCAGTCCTGTTTGCTGGCAGCAACGCAACGCATCGGCCTGCAAGCGATCACATCGGCGATAGCGGCCGCGTTCAATCTTGCCGCTTCCATCTATCTCGTGCGGTCGTTAGGGTCGGTTGGTGTTGTTCTTGGCTCTATAGCATCGTACTTGATCTTTGTCATTGTTCCGCAGGGCTGGGAGGTCCGCAAAGTGCTAGCCGGTCGCGATAGGAAGGTGGTACACGCTGCTTAGAGCGGATTTCCTGTTGCTGTGAGTCGGAAAGAGTATGGGAGTGCCGTTTTCATTGGGGAAAACGGCCATGAGACCTGTTATTTC
>CAXUIB010000018.1:0-23481 GCA_964250945.1 uncultured Acidobacteriaceae bacterium | reverse complement strand
CCATCTGCTCCTCGTGCTGCTCTTGGAACAGATCCGCCGCTACCTGCGCCATGCGGGACCGCGCACGATCATCGCCCCAGTAAAAGCAGGCAAGGGACAGTTCGATTCGATGACGCATGCACACCTGGACCATCCCATCAAAAGCAAGTCGCGACTTCGGCTTCGCTAGAGGCGTTCTCCTGCAGGTATATAGCGAAGACACAGGACTCATGGACGTTTTCTCCGATGAAAATGGAACGCCCCACACTCTATCGGACTCACAGCAGCAGGAGATCCGCTCTAAGCTAAAGACAGCATGAAGCAGACAAAAAAGATCAAGGTGATCGGCGGCGGTCTGGCCGGGCCGGAGGCGGCCTTGCAGGCAGCTCGGTTCGGCTGCGACGTGGAGCTGTGGGAGATGCGGCCGCAACGCCTGACCGAGGCCCACCAGACATCGGACTTTGCGGAGCTGGTGTGTTCCAACTCGTTGAAGTCGGAGTCCGAGAACTCGGCGCCGTGGCTGTTAAAGCAGGAGATGCGTCGGGCGGGGTGCTGCCTGCTCGAGGAGGCCGATCGGACGGCGGTTCCGGCGGGCCATGCCTTGGCCGTCGACAGGCTGGAGTTTTCGCGGCGCGTGCGCGAGCGCATCGAGCGGGAAACCCGAATCCGCGTGGTGCGCGAGGAGGTCCAGACAATCGACGAGCACGACCCTGACACCATCACGATCTTGGCGAGCGGTCCGCTGACCTCGCCCGCGCTGGCGGAGGAGTTGCAACGGCTCACCGGGACCGATCACCTGGCGTTTTATGACTCGATCTCGCCCATTGTGGATGCGTCAACCATCGACATGACACGGGTGTACATGGCCGCGCGCTGGGACAAGGGAACAGCGGACTACATCAACTGCCCGTTCACAAAAATGGAGTACGAGCGATTTCTCGATGCCCTGACAGGGGCGGAGCGGATCGAGCAGAAGCCTTGGGAGCATCTGCCGGTGGTCGGCCGGCCGGAGCATCTGCCGGGGACGGCGGAAGCCGGCGGGGCTGCTGTGGCGGTGGCGCCGGCTGCTGTCACGGCGCCGACTGCCCCGGAAAAGCTGCAGTACTTCGAGGGTTGTCTGCCCATCGAGGAGACGGCACGACGCGGTCGCGATACCCTGCGGTTCGGTCCGATGAAGCCGGCAGGGCTAACCGACCCGAAGACAGGCCGGTGGCCTTACGCCGTGGTGCAGCTGCGCCAGGAAAACCTGCGTGCGGACTCGTACAACCTCGTCGGCTTTCAGAATCACCTCAAGTTCGGCGAACAGGCGCGCGTCCTGCGCATGATCCCAGGCTTGGAGCAGGCTGCATTTCTGCGGTACGGCCAGATTCACCGCAACACATACATCCATGCGCCCTCGTTGCTGTCCGAGACCCTGCATCTGCGGTCCTACCCGTCGGTGATGATCGCAGGGCAGATCTCGGGCGTCGAGGGATATACGGAGTCAATCGCGAGCGGAATGCTCGCCGGCCGGTATGCGGCGGAGCTGGCGCGCGGAGAGGCCCCGGAGCCGGCCCCCCGAGCGTCGGCCAATGGGTCCCTCACGCACTACATCACCCACGCCGAGCCCAGGCGATTCCAGCCGGCAAACATCACCTTCGATCTCTTGCCGCCGCTCGAGGAAGATGTGAGGAGGCGGGTGCGGGACAAAAAGGAGCGGCACCGGATGCAGTGCGATCGGGCGCTGGCCGCCTGGGACCGCTGGCTCAAAAGCTCGCGTTTCGACGTGTCGGCGAGCAGTTGATCGTAATCGATCTAGCCGTTTGTCCAGCAAATAACCGCATCTCTAGACTTTAAGGATACAGCCGCTCCACGCGCCATCCAGCCGAGGCCCGCTCAAACAGAAACCGATCGTGCAGACGGTCGGGGCCGTCCGCCCAGAACTCGACTCGTTCCGGCCACAGGCAGTATCCCTTCCACGACTCTGGCCGAGGCACCTCGCCCGGGAACTCCCGATCCATCGCTCGCACTCTCTCTTCAAGCAACTCCCGGCTCGCCAACGGTCGGCTCTGCTCGGAGACCGCCGCACCGATCTGACTGCGCCGCGACCGGCTGTGAAAATACACCTCCGTCTCGGCGTCCGGGAGCTCGGAGACCGGACCCTGAAGACGCACCTGCCGTCGCAGGCTCTTCCAGTGAAAGCACATCGAGGCGCGAGGATTCTCCGCGATCTGCCGCCCCTTTTCGCTCTCCGCATTGGTGAAAAACCGAAATCCGCGCTCGTCCATGCCCTTCATCAGCACCATGCGCACACTGCTTTCCCCCCCAGGCGTAGAGGTCGCCAGCGCCACCGCGTTGGGATCGTTCGGCTCGCTCTCCACCGCCTCGCCGAACCACGCGCGAAAGACCTCCATCGGATCCCGGCTCGCCATGTTCCCTGTCGCGTTGTTCTCTGTCGCGTTCATCACTCCGGTCAGATGCGCGTCGATCTGAACTCATCCTCCGCGACTTGACCTCTCCAATGCCCAACCGCGGACGTTCGACGGCATCAACAAGCGTCTGCTTTCAGAGAGTCCGAGCTTCCGGCAAAAGTCTGTTACAGCCGGGCAATCTTACAGCCCGGCAAACAGATCGGAGCTCAGCCGCGCGGCCTGTGGCTCAGGCGCAGCCGCCAGCGTGTAAAACTCCTGCGCTCCATACTTCTCAAACAGAGTGCGCGTCTTTTCCATCAGCGGGGCCTGCGACCGATGCTGCCGGAAGGCCTCCTGCTTCAAATGTCGGACGTCCTCGATATTGAGCGTCACGGTCCACGGGCAGGAGAGCGGCGGCTGCCGGCCTGGAAGGAAAAAGCTTGTAGAAAGGTAAAAAAGCCGACGCGGCTGAAACGCCCGACCCGCTTCGGGATAGCGCTTCGCCCGACCGGACCAGTGAAAGGCCGCGGTCGTCAGCATGGAGACCATCATGTGATCGGGATGCGTATTCAGGCCGCCCTCCGGGCCGAAGGTGACCACAACGTCCGGCTGAAAGCGTCGCATACGCCCGACCAGGCATCCGGCGGCCTCGGGGAAGTTGACGTGCTCCATCTGCCCATCCTGGAATTCGAGCAACTCCTCCTCCGTAACGCCGAGCACGCCGCACGAGAGGCGAAACTCATCGCGCCGCATCGCGCCAAGCGCCGCTCCAGAGCTGGCTTCCCCCCGATGCGTGGCTGCCTGGCCATCCGTCAGGCAGACCACGTACGTCTCGACGCCGCGCCGGCTCGCAAGAGCCAAGCAGCCGCCAAACCCAAAGCATTCGTCGTCCGGGTGCGCAACCACGCACATCAGCTTCAGTCCCACAGCCCCGCCGCCTCCAGGTCCTCGTCCTCAAACAGCAGATCGGCCGAGATCGTGTCCTCAATCCCCGCGTCCACGTCCGTTATGCCGGGGTCGGCCGCCGCCACAGGCGCAAAGCTCCGCCGATGCAAGGGCGTCGGCCCATGCGTGCGCAACGCCCTCCGGTGCTCCGGCGTGGCGTAGCCCTTGTGCGACGCCAGGCCGTACTCGGGGTGAACGCCGTCGAGGGCGCGCATCAGACGGTCGCGATGGACCTTGGCCACGATCGAGGCAGCCGCGATCGAAAGACTCAAGCTATCGCCGTAGAAGAGCTTCGTCTGCGCGCACAGATGGTCGACCCGCATCGCGTCGATCAGCAGATGGTCGGGCGCGACCGAAAGGCTCGTCACCGCGTCGAGCATCGCCTTTCGGGTGGCCTGGTAGATGTTGATCCGGTCGATCGTGGCGGCGTCCACCTCGGCCACGCTGATCGAGATCGCAACCCGTCTAATCCGACGATCAAGACGTTCCCGAACCTCGCGCGGCAGTTGCTTCGAGTCCTTCAGACCCGCCCGCGCCAGCGTCTGCATGCGCGGCGGATGCGGCGGAAGTATCACCGCCGCCGCAACCACCGGTCCAAAAAGCGCCCCGCGTCCAACCTCATCCACACCGGCGATCGATCGAAATCCACGGAAACGCAACGCCTGCTCGGGAGCGTCGGAGCACACCAACTGCCGCAGCATCTGCTGCTTAGCCGTCGCCTTGGCAACCGCGGCAGTGTGGCGATCCACCAGGCTCATCTTGTCTGCTGCTGCCCGGATCATCTGCGGCCCTGAAAATCTACGAAGCGCGCTCAACCTCGCGCAGACGAGCCGCCTTGCCCCTGAGGCCGCGGAGATAAAACAGCTTCGACCGCCGCACCTGGTACGAGCGAACCTTCTCAACCTTGTCAATCACCTTGGAGTTGTACGGAAATATGCGCTCGACGCCCTGGCCAAAGCTCATCTTGCGGACCGTGAAGCTGCCTTCCGGCCCCTTGCGCGCGGCAATCACCATGCCCTCAAACGCCTGCAAACGCTCTTTTTCGCCCTCCTTGATCTTCACTTGAACGCGAACAGTGTCGCCAGGGGCAAACTCGGGAAGATCCGTGCGCTGCAGCTTGTTGGCCAGCTTCTGCATGATGGGATGAATCGACATAAGATCTCAGTTCCTAACGGTTGGTTTCAAACTCTAAGTGTACACGAGCCTGTGGGGCAGAATGCGTGGTCTCGCCTTCCGGTGTTCCTGCCCAAACTCCGCTCTAAACCTCGCCCCCAAGCTCCCGAAGCTCGCGCCGGTCGTCATCCGACAGCTCCGCCCCGGGGAGCAGGTCAGGCCGATTCCTAAGCGTCTTCGCCAAAGCCATCCGGCGACGCCATCGGCGCACCGCGTCATGGCTGCCGCCAAGCAGCGTCTCCGGAACAGACATGCCGCGGAACTCCGCGGGCCGCGTGTAGTGCGGGTAATCGAGCAGACCGCCGGCGCCATGCGTCGATCGCGGAACCGCGCCCGGCACGGGATCGTACGTATGGTCCCCATCGCCAAAGCTCTCAAATCGCGCAGAGTCCGGATTCCCCAGAACGCCGGGCAGAAGACGCACCACAGCGTCCACAATCACGGCCGCTGCCAGCTCTCCGCCCGATAGAACATAGTCGCCGATCGAAAGCTCACGGTCGCACAGGACCTCGTTTACGCGCTCGTCCACCCCTTCGTACCGTCCGCACAGCAGAGCGACCCGCCTCAGGCCGGCGAGCTCGCGCGCAACCGCCTGGGTAAACGGCCGGCCCTGCGCAGAGAGCAGAACCACCGACTCACCCGAGCTTTGGCGGTCAGGCTTGCCGGACATCCCGAGCGAGCTCACAGCGCGAAACAGAGGTTCAGGCTTCAAGACCATGCCCTCCCCTCCGCCAAAAGGCCGGTCGTCGACCGTGCGGTGCCGGTCGTCCGTAAAGCTGCGGAGATCGTGCGTCTCGAGCGTGACAATCCCACCGTCGCGCGCGCGCTTGAGCACGCCGTAATCAAACGGTCCATGGAAAAAGCCAGGGAAAATCGTGAGGAGGTCGAAGCGCATAGAGGGTTGGCGCGGCGGGTCGGAAGCGTGGTCCGAAGCCAGCTTATAGGTTCACCCTTTCTCGTGTGGTGTCCCGGAGATAGAGGAACATAATCTGGCGAGTTTCTGGAGGATGGAGTGGGCGGTAGCGGTCCATGTGAAGGGGCGGCAGTTGCGGTTGTAATGGTCGAGGAAGCGCTGGATGCGGGTGATGAGATCGAGGACGACTCGCCCTACTTCTTCTTTCTCGCCCGCACTTTGAACCAGATCGGGGAACCGATGAAGCCGAACGCTTCGCGGATCTGGTTGGAGAGGAAGCGTTCAAAGGAGAAGTGGAGTTTGACGTCCTTGTCGGTGAAGAGGACGAAAGTGGGGGGGGCGACGGCGGCCTGCGTCATGTAGTAGATGCGCACGCGTTTCGACATGGGGACCGGGGCTTTTTGGAAGTCGACACGTTCGAGGAAGCGGTTCATCTGGCCGGTAGAGACGCGTTTGCGGCGTTCGCGGGCGACGAGTTCGACTTTCTTGAAGACTTCGGTGATGTTGACGCCGTGCTCGGCCGAGATAAAAAGTAACGGTGCATAATCCAAATACTTCAGGGCGTGGCGGACCTGTTCTTCGAAGACCTTTTTGTCGGCGATGGGTTTGCCGTCGAAGAGGCGGGTGTTGGGTTCGGCGCCGGGTGTGCGGTCGGGGGTGGTCATCAGGTCCCACTTGTTGACGACGATGATGACGGACCGGCCGGACTCGTGGGCGTATCCACCGATGTTGGCATCAAGCGCGGCGACGCCCTCGGTGGCGTCGATGACGAGCAGAGAGACGTCGGCGGCTTCGAGGTGTTTGCGGGCCATGATGACGGAGAGTTTCTCGGCCATCAGCTTGGTTTTTCCCTTGCGGCGGATGCCGGCGGTGTCGACGAAGCGGAAGCTGTGGCCGCCGCGCTCGACGACCTCGTCGACGGCGTCACGCGTGGTGCCGGCGATGGGGGAGACGATGGCGCGGTCGGTCCCGGTGAGCGCGTTGAGGAGGGTGGATTTGCCGACGTTGGGGCGGCCGATGATGGCGATTTTCGTTTCGGTTTGCTGAAACTCGCCATGGGTGCGGAGTTTGCGGGGTTGGGCGACGTCCGCGTCTGAAGCAGGATCCGAGGCATCAGAGTCGATGCCTGGGGCACCCGGCTTTTGGACAGCTAAACCCGATTCGGAGATCGGGGCTTCGATGGGACCGTCGATGTCCTCTTCGATCTCGTCAGACGGTGTGAGCATAGTTTCAGGCTCGACCTCAGGGGCGGCGGGGAGGACGGCAAAGACCTCGTCGAGGAGATCGCCGATGCCGGAGCCGTGCTCGGCGGAGATAGGAAGGACGTTGCGGAAGCCGAGCCGGCGAAAGTTTTCGGCGCCGGCCAGCATGTGTTCGGTGTCCATCTTGTTGACGGCGAGAAAGCACGGCTTGCCGCCGCGCAAGAGGAGCCGGGCGAGTTCGAAGTCGGGGGAGGCGAGCTCGGTGCGGCCGTCGACGACCATGATGATAGCGTCGGCTTCGGAGAGAGCGACCTGGGCCTGGCGGAAAATTTCGCTGGGGATGAGGGCCTCGTCGTCGGGGACGATGCCGCCGGTGTCGACCAGACGGACGTCGCGGCCATTCCACTCGACTTCGCCATAGATGCGGTCACGGGTAATGCCGGGCTCGTCGCCGACGATGGAGCGGCGCGATCCGGTAAGGCGATTGAAGAGGGTGGACTTGCCGACGTTTGGGCGGCCGCAGATGGCGACCAGCGGCAGGGTAGAGTCTTCGGCGAGCCCGGGGTCGGTGCCAAGCGGCCCGCCTTCGTGCTCTAGGCCTGGGCCCCACTGGGCGGCAATCTCATCGGCGAGGCGTTCGGCCTCTTTCCACTGCCGCGCGTCGGAGTTTGGATCGGCGTCGGGCGCCGTCTGCAGGCCTTTGTGGATGCGGCCTCTGGAGGGGAGGGGCGCGGCAGAGTCAGATGCGATGGTCTCCCGGCGTTCGAACTCCGGCGAGCGCCTGGGGGTGCGGGCGGCCTTCTCGACGGCGGCTCGCTTGGAGGCGATCTTTTTGCGTGCTTTTGGCGCGACCGCTCCGGTAACCGGTGTGGTGCGGGGCGCCTTGCCTTTTTTGGGCCGCGTGCTGGCCTGCCGGTGCTTCTTGCCTAAGCGCTTTTTGCCGCCGCCTCTCGGTGCCATGGTCCTTGTCCTGTCCTTCACGCCGTCTCTGCGCCCGCTGCTCTGGACGCCACTTCAGCTTACCTTGCGGAGCTTGGGCTCGACGGCGTCGCCTGCCGTGGCTAGGCTGGCTCCCCATGATCGATCTGGGAGCGTTTGCAAATGTCTGCTGCGGCGTTAGCCAAGAATGCCGGGGAGGCTGGGCGGGCAGGACTAGCCCGGCACAGAAATAGGTCGTATCTGTGCTAGAGGTTTTTGGGATTTTGCCGCTAACGTTGATAGAGCCGATTTGCGAGTTGATGCAGGCCGGCCACTATCATAATGAGAGCGCAAGTGTCCTCTTCAATCCAGATCGCGCCGTCCCATCCTGACGATCAGAAGAAGGAAGTTGCGCGTGAGGCGCAGAAGCTGCCGACGTTGTTTCAGTTCTTTTCGCCGAGCGGCCTGTTGTCGAGATCGTCGCTTGCCTTTGAGCACCGGGCTGGGCAGTACGCGATGGCGCAAGCGGTGGAGGCGGCGCTTAAGGACGGCCACCATCTGATCGTCGAGGCGGGAACCGGAACGGGAAAGACGCTCGCGTATCTTTTGCCCGCTTTACGGCATGCCCGGGCAAGCGGCGGTCGGGTGATTCTGTCGACCGGGACCAAAAACTTGCAGGAGCAGCTGTTTTTCAAAGATGTGCCGTTTCTCGAGTCGGTGCTGGCGCAGGCAGAGCCGCTCAAGGTGGCATACATGAAGGGCCGAGCGAACTATCTTTGCCGCCACAAGTTGTATGCGTTGCGGGATGCTCCGTTGCTGAATGGTCTAGAGGAGATCAGCCAGTTTCAGACGATCTCGCATTGGGAACGAACGACCGGCACGGGGGATCGGGCGGAGATCGATTCGTTACCGGAGCACTCCCCGCTATGGCACAAGCTGGACGCGCGGTCGGAGGCGTGCCTGGGGACAACGTGCCCGGATTGGGAGCGCTGTTTTGTGACCGAGATGCGGCGCAAAGCGCTTGAAAGCGAGCTGATCATCGTCAATCATCACCTGTTCTTTGCGGATCTTTCGATCAAGCAGCAGGCCGGGGGAGCGCCTGACGCGGGGATCTTGCCGGATGCGGTGGCGGTGATCTTTGACGAGGCGCATGAGCTCGAAGATGTAGCGAGCACGTACTTCGGCGTCGGTCTGTCGACCGCGCGGTTCGAAGATCTGGCGCGGGATACGGAGATGTTGCTGCGGGCGAAGGAGGCGACGAGTTCATCGATCGAGAGTGCGCTCGGGACGCTGCGGGAGCGTTCGCGCATGTTCTTCGGGGCCTTGCCGGCAAGCCCGGAGGAGCCCGAGAACACGTCGGTGATGGCGACCGTCGGACGCATGCCGTTCCATGGACGGTCGGATTTCTTGGAGAGTTCGGGCGATCTGTACCTTTCGGTATTGAATGCGCTGCAACGGCTCGAGGGCGAGCTCGACCGGGTCAAGGATGTTGAGGAGATCGCCGGGTTGCGTAATCGTGCGGTGGACATTCGCAATCACCTGAAGTTTTTGCTCGAGTCCCCGGATCAGAACACGGTGTTCTGGATCGATCGCCGGCCCGCGGCAGGTCTGCGGGCTTTGAAGGGTGGCGGACAGGAGGGGTTTCGGGGCGCCGGCGCCCGGCCACCGCAGGCTTTTCCAACGCATCTGCAGGCGACGCCGATCGACGTTTCGGAGATCCTGGCCGAGGCGCTGTTTGAGAGCTTTCCATCGGTAGTCCTGACGTCGGCGACGCTGGCGGTTGCGGGGGCGGATGGAAGACCGGGATTCAAACATATACGTGACCGGCTGGGGCTGCACTTCAGCCGGGAGCTGATCGTGCCGAGCCACTTCAATTACCGCGAGCAGGCGCTGCTCTATCTACCCCGAGGAATGCCGGACCCACGCGATCCTGGTTTTACGGACCGCTCGGTCGAACGCATACGGCGTGTGCTCGAGATCACGCGGGGGCGCGCCTTTTGCCTGTTTACCAGCTACCGACACATGCGCGAGGTGCATGATCGGCTCTTGACGGAGCTGCCGTATCCGCTGCTGCTCCACGGAAGGGCGCCGCGGCATGTGCTCTTGCAGCGTTTTCGCGACACGCCGAATGCGGTCTTGTTTGGGACCTCCAGCTTCTGGCAGGGAGTGGACGTGCAGGGCGAACAGCTCTCGTGCGTCATCATCGACCGGCTGCCGTTCGCTGTGCCGTCGGACCCGGTGGTCGAGGCGCGGATGCGGGCGATTGAGGGGGCTGGGGGCAAGCCGTTCTTCGATCTGCAGGTTCCGCAGGCCGTCCTGGCGCTGAAGCAGGGGTTTGGCCGGCTGATCCGATCGCTCGATGATCGCGGCGTTCTGATGCTCTTAGACCCGCGCCTGCAGAGATCGCGCTACGGCCGGATCTTTCTCGACAGCTTGCCGCCTTACCGTCGCACAGACGAAATTGCGGAGGTGGAGCAATTTTTTGCGGCACGCTGATTCTGGGTCGCTGATGCCACCTTCGGCAGTGGGCTGTCGAGGGGATCCGTGGAGAGGCGGGAATGGTTTGGGAGCCGGGATCGTCTGTGGAGGTGTGGGCGGCGGGCTACGTTGTTCCGGTCAAAATCATCCGCAGCGCCGCCGTGAGATCGACCGCCGCTGTGCGCTATTCTGCTTCTGGGTGCACCCGGTTATGGGACGGAATCTGTTTATTCTTGCGGCCACTCTGGCTTTGTTTGCCGCAGTGTCGTGTGGGCTGGCGTATACGAATATTGCGGAGCAGCCGGGGTCTCCGGGCGATGTGTCGCTGTGGCGGACGACAGGTCTGGGGATGCTGGTCCTGGCTCTGGTGGTAGCGCTTGCGGGGGTTCTGTCGTCGCTGTTTGAGCAGGCGGAGCGGCGCACGGAGACCGCAAAGCGGACGAGGCGGCAGCGAAACCAGTAGCGCGGAATGGCCGATCAGGGTGAATGGCCAGGTCTGAACAGGCGCGGGAGCACGGTGGTCCGGTTTCGGTGGAACCCGGCACATGCCGGAGTCAGAGCCGTTACAATCGGTTAGGGCGCACGCCGGGCACTTGCGCCGGAGTTTCTGCGCGAGAGAAGGGAAGTTCGTCCTGATGTATGAGGTGACCGTTGAAGCGGGGTTCTCGTCGGGGCACTATCTCCGGAACTATCGGGGCAAGTGCGAGAACCCGCATGGTCATAACTACAAGGTGTTTGTGACGCTGGTAGGGTCGGACCTGGACGAGGCCGGGTTGCTGCTGGACTTCAAGCTCCTGAAGCAGGTAATGCGGCCGGTGGTCGATCGTCTGGACCACCAAATGATCAACGATCTTAAGCCGTTTGACGCGGAGGTCAATCCTTCGGCGGAAAACCTGGCGCGATACTTCTACCAAGAAACCGCGGCACAGCTCTTCGAGATGACCCGCGGCCGGGTTCGGGTGAAGGATTGCACCCTCTATGAGACGGATACGAGCTTTGCGCGGTACTACGAGTAGGTGGGGCGGGAGACAAACTTCCGTTGGTCACGTTTTTGACTACGAGTTGATACAAGCAGCGCAGCGAGTCGCGGTTCTATAACGCTTATGTACCTTATTGAGCTCTATAAATCGGTTCAGGGTGAGTCCAGTTTCGCCGGTCTGCCGTGCATTTTTGTGCGTCTCGCGGGATGCAACTTGCGGTGTGCGTGGTGCGACTCCGAGTACACGTTTACTGGCGGAAAGCCCTGGACAAACGAGCAGATCTGCAGCGAGATAGAAGCGCTGGCTCCGTGCCGGCTGGTGGAGTTCACGGGTGGCGAGCCGATGCTGCAGGCGCGCGAGCTTTTGCCGCTGATGTGTACGTTGCTCGGGGGTGGGTACGATCTGATGATCGAGACCTCGGGTGAGCGGCCGCTGGTAGACGTGCCCAAAGCCGTGCACAAGATTGTGGATGTGAAGTGCCCAGGTGCGGGCGCGCCCTTTGGATCGTTTCGCATGGAAAATCTTCAGGCGCTGACGCACAACGACGAGATGAAGTTTGTCCTGAGCGATCGCGCCGACTACGAGTTTGCTCGCGACTTCATCTGGGCCAACGAGCTCGATCGGATCGCAGGAAACATCCTGCTTTCGCCGGCGTTCACCAAGACGCCGAGCCCGGTGCGGACGGCAGAGAACATGGTGCTCGATCCGCGCGCGATCGTTCAATGGATGCTGGAGGATGGCCTGCCCGCCCGGCTGTCATTGCAGATCCACAAGTTTGTGTGGGAGCCCATGAAGAAGGGTGTATAGCGATCTGGGAGCGCGTCCGCACCCGAGGAAATTACTCGTTCGCATAGGCGCGGTTTCGCCAGCTGACGGTGCCGCCCAAAAGTTTACGACTCAGGGCGTACCACTGGATCGCGAGAAGAAGCACGATACCAACGGGGTGCAGGAGCGCGCTCTGTGCCGGCTGACGGAAGCGCACCGAAGCTAGAACCCGGGGCAGCCACGCCGCAAGGGCTGCGAGGGCGGTGCATACGAAAATTCCGGCTCTGGGCTGGGCATGAGTCAAAAGAAGCGAACCGGCGAGAGCGAACGGGAAGACCTGTCCGAGCAGGAGGAGAATGGTGATGGGCACGATGCGGGCGGGTGCGCCGAGCCCCTCGATTGCATTCTTGGCGAGGCCTTGCCACACTTGACTGGCGGTGGTGTACATGCGGCACCGGGCAAAAGCGGTCAGGTCGGCGAGGTCCGTACGGTAGCCGTGCTGGCGGAAGAGCTTGGGCAACCGCAGACCATCGTGCATGGTTTCGCAGATGGCGGCATGACCGCCGGAGGCGAAGTAGGCCTCGCGGCGAACCATGAGGAACTGTCCGCAGCCAGCAGCGAATGACGGTTCGGTACTCGCGCGCATGCGGTCGAGTGGAAGGAAGCCGAGCAGGACGAAGTGAATCAAAGGCAGCAGCAGCCATTCAAGGGCAGTGGACGTAATCTGGCGAGGGAAGCCGCTAACCAAAGCCGCGTTGCTGCTGTCGAGAAAGGCGGCTGTGCGGGCGATCGCCTCCGGTTCAAGGCGGACGTCGGCGTCGACAAAGCACAGGATGTCGTTTTCGGCGGCGTGGGCAAGTACCCAGCAAGCGTGTTGTTTGCCGTTCCAGCCGCGCGGGAGCGGAGGTGCGGTGCGGAGTTTAACGCGTAGGTCTTCGGCTCGGAGCGTCTCGACGATGGCGGAGGTACGGTCGGTTGAGCCATCGTTCATGACGATGATCTCGACTACCGCCCCGGAGCTTGCGAGTACGCTGCGAAGAGCAGCCTCGATCGAGAGCTCCTCGTCCCTGGCGGGGATGAGGACGGAGACACGGGCAGGCGAGGCGCCAGAAGACCATGCCTTTGGCGCGACGTACTTACGCAAATTGGCGCAGAAGAGCACGGCAGGAGCGAGTGCCGCGAGCATCGCACCGATGGCCAGGGTGAGGAGGATCATGAGCGCAGCTCGGGCGTGCCGGCGGGGGAGTCGGGCGAACGGCTGTGTTCCGCGCGATAGCTCTGCCGGGTAGCGAGCGCGCGGAAGCGTTTGCCGAAGGCGTACATCCCACCGGCTCCGACGACACCACGCGCCAGCGTGGTAGCGAAGCCCCGACCGTCGCGCGCCAGAGCTTTCGCCCGAAGCTGGTCCATGGAGAGGGAGAGGGCATCCAGAAGGCGAGCTTCGATTGCTTCCGCCTGTTCACCCGCGACATGGACCTGCTGGCCGAAATGCAAGAGCGTCTCGGGTTTGCGCTCGTCCCAGAAGGTGTACTCGATGGCGAGCGGAAGGACGGTGCAGGTGCCCAGGCGGGCGGCGAGTGCGGCCAGACCCGGCTTGAAGACCAGCGGACGCTCGCGGTTGTCGGCGAAACGACCCTGCGGCGTTACCCAGAGTACGCCGCCCGAACGAACGATCGCCTCGCCGGTGCGAAGGAACTGGACGGCACCGCGCGCGCTTTCGATCTGGACGGGAAAGATGCCCAGACGTCCGAGGACCGAGTAGCGCTGAAGCGCGGCCGCGTCCATGGGGGCGAAGTGTGGGCGACTGGGCAGCAGCTCCGCGCTAAGCAGAAAGCAGACCATCGGGTCCCACCAGCTGCTGTGGTTGGCGTAGACGATCAAGGGGCCGGTCTGCTGGCTGAGGTGCTCGGCGCAGTTGACGCGGACCGCGTGGAAGTGCCGCCGGAAGTAGCGGCGGACAAGCCCGCGAAAAAAGAACAGGCCCGTCGCCGAGATGCGCGGGATCTGGATACGCGGTACCGCGATCTGCACCGGCTGGGCCTGTGGCTTGCGATCGAGCTGCTCCACGTCCTCACCTCGCCTCGCCACGTAGTGTATCGCGCGGTCCGGGCTTGAGTCTGGACTGGAGCTATATGTCGGCTTCCGCCAAGTGTCAGGCAACGGCTTTGCGCGCCTGTTGGTCGAGCTCGTCTGCCGCGATCCAGCCTGACATCATCACCATCGGCATACCGGGGCCAGGGTGCGCGGCGCCGCCGGCGAGGTACAAGCCTTCCAGCTCGCGGCTGCGATTGGCCGGTTTAAAAGCCCCATGGTAAAGACCATGACTCGAGATACCATAGATGGCGCCGTTCAGGACCCGGTAGCGCTCGTGGATGTCGAGAGGCGTGAGCGCGGATTCAAAGACGATGCGGTCCTCGATGTCGGTCAGGCTGGCGGTGCGCTTCAACTTGTCGAGGATGACCTGGCGATAGGCGGGGAACATCTTGCGCCAGTCGTGATGCGGCCGGAGGTAAGGCGTGTGGACAAGGACGTAGAGCGCGTCTCCGCCGTGTGGTGCTGACGAAGAATCTGTTTGCGCTGTTGCGGCGAGGTAGCAGGTGGGGTCAGGCGCAGGCTCGCCAAGATCGTAGATGTGCCGGAACTCCTCGTGCGCGTCACGGGAAAATACAAAATCATGATGCGCGAGGTGGTCGTAACGTTTGTTGAGGCCCAGATAGAGCACCACGCCCGAGCAGGCGGGCTCGTACTTGCGCTTCTCGTTGAACTTGCGGCCGGCGGCGCCGCCGAGCAGCTCGCGATGCGTGCGCACCGCATCGGAATTCGAAATGATCGAGTCGAATCGAAAGATTGCACCGCCGGTGGTCTCGAGACCGGTGACGCGGCGAGCTGGGCGCGCGCCATGATGCGGGGCATCGGTCAACAAGCGGGCGATGTCGGTGGACGTGTGGAAAACCACGCCGAGCTCGGTGGCAAGTTTCACCAGTGCTTCGGGCACAGCGCGCGTGCCGCCCATCGGATACCAGATACCTTCTTCCATCTGCATGTGGCCGATAGAGCAGAGGATCGCGGGCGAGGCGTCGGGCGAAGAGCCGACATACTGCACGAAGTGGTCGAGCATCTGGGCGGTGTTGGCGTCGGGAATAAACTCGCGGATGGTGCCGGTGACCGTCTTCCCAAGCCGCATGCGCATCACGTCCTTAAGGACGTTGAGGTCAAAGGCACCACCGATGTCCATGGTGTCGCGCATGGAGCCGATGGAGCGCCAGAAAAAGAAGCGGTCCGAGATGGAGTGAAGTTTCTCCGACGTTTCGAGGAACTTCAGGTATCCTTGGCCCATCGACGGCCAGATAGCGTCAAGGGACGCGGCCATCTCGCGCGGGTCGTCCTTGAGGTCCATCACCTTTCCGTCATCGAAGAAGCAGCGCCACTGCGGATCGAGGCGGACCATCGTAATGTAATCGTCGAGGTTACGATCTGCCTCCTCGAAGATCTTGCGAAGCACCGAGGGTTGGATAAGGATCGTTGGGCCCATGTCGAAGCGAAAGCCCTGTTCGGAGAGCTGCGCCGCCTTTCCGCCCAGCCACGGGTTCTTTTCGAAGACCTCGACCCGATGCCCCCGGGCGGCCAGCGTACACGCCGCAGCAAGGCCTGCCAATCCCGAACCGATCACACCGACATGCATACCGCTCATTTTAGATTTGCTCCTGAACCTGAACTTGTTGGATCTGGACTTTTCTGACCCATCTTGCGTCCGGCTCTGGCCACATGCCGGAGTTCGCGGAATTTGGCTCCCCAGCTCTGGTTGCCGTGCACCAGCCGAGCAACTCCAGAGAAGAGTTCTTGGTGACGGGTGTCGGTGGCGTCGTAATGACGTGTGTCTCGGCCATGACGGACGCTGACGACCTGGACGGCGGTCATCTCGAGCAGGCCTTCGGCACCGCGCGTGACGCCGAAACCGCTACCCTTGCGGCCGCCGAACGGCACCCGCGGATCGGCGGTGGGGACGATGATGTCGTTGATGAGGACGGTGCCTGTGGTCAGATGTGGCGCGAGCGCCCGGGCCGCGGATTCGGGGCCGAAGATCGAAACGGTCAGCGCAAACGGGCACGCGTCCTGGGCTCGGACCACGTCGTCGATGTTTGGGAGGTCGATGAAGGTGAGCACGGGCGCGAAGATATCGGCCTGTGCCACACGCATCGCGGGGGTGCTGTTCAGGAGAATGACAGGCCGCAGTGGAGCGTCGCTTAAGTCTATGGGTTCGAACAGATGCGCTCCGCGGGTGAGGGCGTCTTCTACGAGGCTGCGCAGCTGCTGTCGCGTACTTGCGGGCAGGTTGACGGCGGGAACGGCGGCGAGTTCGTGTCGAAGCTGGGCAAGGAGGCGGTCACGGTCGGCAAGAGTTTGGTCGACCAGAAGGACCCGGCGCGGCGCCATGCAGGTCGCCGACCCGTTGAGGCGCATGCCAAAGCTGAGCGCACGGGCGACCCGGCCGAGGTCGGCCCCAGGGAGGACGATGGCTGCGTCCGCGCCGGAGAGCTCGACCACCGCAGGCGTGAGTGTCTCGGCGAGGGTGTGAAGCAGGGTGCGACCGGTCTCGACCGAGCCGGTGAGAAAGACTTTGTCGACCCCGTCCTCCATGGCGGACTCAGCGGCGCTTACGCTCTCGCCCGTAATGGTGAGCAGGCCTTGCGGTAAGCCGGCTGCGACCAGAGCTTCTGCGAAAACATGGGCCACGGCAGCGCCGCCGCGACCGGGCTTCCAAATGACCGCATTGCCGGCGGCCAGCGCCTGTGCTGCCTGGACGCCGGGAAGGAAGAGTGGATAGTTGGAGGGGCCGAGGATGAGAATGCGACCGAACGGGATGCGGCGGATCTCTGCGTCGACGCCGCTGAGCCAGAAGGGCCGACCGCGGCGGCCGAGGCGTCGCGGGCGGAGGACGGCGGTGGCCGATCGCTCAAGATAGCGCATGGCTTCGAGCAGCGGGAAAAGCTCGGCGGCTAGGGTGTCGGCGGGCGTGCGCGAGAGCTCGGGCGCAATAGCTCGGGTGATCGGCTCCGACATGCCTGCGAGCATGTATCGCGCACGACGCAGAGTACGGAGGCGGGTCCTGACGGGTTCGCGCGACCAGCGAATCTGAACTTCGCGGTCGGGCCGGGTATGTGCCGCGGAGAGATCTGATTGAGAAGCGGTCTCCTGAGACGGGCTGAGAGGATGTATCTCTAAGGCCCGCTCCGGTGTGAGCTCGGGAGCAACGTCCGGGCCGGCCGCCAGAGCAGAGATCGACTCACGAAGAGCGGAGGGAGACATCGCTAGGACGCAACTCCGAAGAGCTGTGCTTCGGACTCGGATCCAGAGACGACCTGACCGGAGAAAGCTCCGGTCTCCCACTGTGATTCGACGCCGAGATCTTCAAGCAGGAGGCGCGAGGTGATGCGCGCGGACTCGAAGATCACCGGCAGGCCACTGCCCGGGTGCGTTCCTCCGCCGACGAGATACATGCTGTCGATGTCTTCAAAGCGGTTGTGCGGGCGGCGGTGAAGCATCTGGTCGAGCGAGTGCGCCATCGAAAAAGTTGCGCCTTTGTAGAGGCCGAACTCCTCGGTCCAGCCAGCCGGCGTAAGAACACGTTCGGTCCGGATACGCTTTTCAACGTCAGTGATGCCGATCTTTTTGATCTGCTCCAGCGCGAGCGAACGGAAGCGCGCCTGCTCCTTCTCCCAGTCGACCTTGTCGGATTCGTGGGTGACGGGAAGAAGGACGTAGAGCGTGCTCTTGCCTTTGGGCGCAAGCGAGTCATCGGTCACGCCGGCGTTCTGCACGTAGAAGGAAGGATTGGCCGAGAGTTCGTGGAGCTCTTCAATGTCCTTCAGGTTTTGCCGGTAGTTTTCGGCAAGATAGATAGTGTGGTGCGAGACATCATCGTAGATGCCGTCGATGCCCAGATACATCATGAAAGTGGAGCAGGAGAATCGCTTCTTTGCGAGTTTCTCGTCGGTCCACTTGGTGCGGAGGTGATTCGGCACGAGACGCTTCATGGCTCCGGCGAAGTCGGCGTTGACGACGACGGCTTCTGCCAGCAGACTGCGGTGAGCGGTTTGGACGCCAATCGCGCGTCCACCTTCGACGAGGATCTTTTGGACCGGCTCGTTGAGGAAGATCTGCACGCCCATTTCGCGGGCGATGCGCGCAAGCGATCGCGTGACGGCGCCGCAGCCGCCTTCAGGGTGAAAGACGCCGTGCTCGTACTCGAGAAACGACAGGATCGAGAAGAGGCTGGGACACCGAAACGGCGACATGCCGAGGTACTTCGACTGAAAGCTGAAACCGAGACGGATGCGCTCGTCTTTGAAGTGCACCTGGAGGTCTTTGTCGAGCGATCGCCAGGGCGCAAGCAAGGGCAGCAGCTTCAGCATCTCGGGCTTGGCGAGGTCGCGCCAGCTCTCAAAAGGCGACTGAAGAAAGGGCAGGAACTTCGACAGTTTGTTCCGATTATGCGTGATGAAGTGGTAAAAGCGGAGAGCGTCTGTGGGCGAGATAGCGGCAATAGCCGTGGCCATGCGGTCGACGTCTGGCGTGGCCAGTAGTTCGCCTCCACCTCCAAAGACGAGGCGATATTGCGGATCGAGTCGCTTCATCGGGATCTCTTGATCGAGATCGTATCCGGCGGCGGCGAGGATCTCGCGCAGAACGCGCGGGTAGAGAAAGAAGGTCGGTCCGAGATCGAAGCGGAAGCCGTCCTGCTCAAGTGTGGAGGTGCGGCCGCCGACCTGCGAGGAGCGTTCGAGAATGGTGACTTCGACTCCGGACTTTGCCAGGAGAAGAGCTGCTGCCAGACCGCCAGGGCCCGCGCCCACGATCACTACCTTCCGGGGAGCTGTCTTCATCAAATCCTTATGCCCTGGTCGCGCGGCTCCTGATGAAGCCTTCAGAGACTTAGTTTTCTGATGACGATTATAGGGAGGCATAAGGGCGGGTCGGCCCGGTTCTTGCAATCGCGTGAAGGTTGACCGGAGGTAACTTTATCGGACAGTAAATGCTGGAAGTGGAGGTTGCGGGCGCGGCCGGAGAGACGGTCGCGCACCCGCATTGAGACGTGCAGTTTAGTGCAGGCCGACGAGTTCCTTGCCTGTGCTTCCGAGCGGAAGCATGACCGAGCCGGCGGTTGAGAGGATGCGGCGGAAGGTGGTGAGCGACTGCGCGACCACCTGGTCCATGTTGTAGTACCGGTAGGTCGCTAGCCGGCCGACGAAATGCACGTCTTCGGTGCGGTCTGCGAGGTTTTTGTACTTTGCGTAGCTTGCAGCGTTTTCGGGGCGTGGAATCGGATAGTACGGATCGCCTTCCGCGCGCGGGTATTCGAAGACGACGCTGGTGTTTCGCGCGACCTGTCCGGTGAGGTACTTGAACTCGGTCACGCGGGTGTAGGCGTGGTCGTTCGGATAATTCACCACGGCAGCCGATTGGAAGATCTCACGATCGAAGTTCTGGTGTTTGAACTCAAGCGATCGATAGGGCAGGGGACCGAATTTGTAGTCGAAGTATTCATCGACCGGGCCGGTAAAGATCTTCTTCGTCACAGGGTAGGTCTTGACGACATCGGCGTAGTTGACCGAGGTTTGGACGGTGATGTTCTTGTGGTCGAGCATCCGCTCAAACATGCGCGTGAAGCCATCGCGCGGCATGGCCTGAAAGGTGTCGGTGAAGTAGCGACCATCGCGGTCGTAGCGGACGGGGATGCGACCGGCGACCGAGCTGTCGAGCTCGGAGGGATCGAGACCCCACTGCTTGCGCGTGTAGTTGCGGAAAAACTTCTCGTAAAGCTCGCGACCGAGGCGGCTGACGACGATGTCTTCAGAGGTGCGGATCAGCTCCGGGATCTCGACGCGCGCGGCGAGGAAGTCCTTCATGCCCTGCGCATCGAGCGACAGGCCGTACATCTGGTTGATCGTGTCGAGGTTGATGGGGATCGGCAGCAGATGTCCGTCGACGCTGGCGAGGACGCGATGCTCGTACGGCCGCCAGGCGGTGAAGCGCGAAAGGTATTCGACGACTTCGGTCGAGTTGGTGTGAAAGATGTGCGGACCGTACTTGTGGATCAGAATTCCGGACTCGTCATAGAAGTCGAAGGTGTTTCCCCCGACGTGGTCGCGCTTGTCGATGATGAGCACACGCTTACTCATAACCGAGGCTAGGCGTTCGGCGAGGACGGCGCCGGCAAAACCAGCGCCGACCACAAGGTAGTCATAGCGCTCCGAGCGCAGCGGGCGGGAGCTGACGGTGGTTGTGAGAAGGCTTGAAGCGAGGCTGGCGGAGGTGATGGTTGGAGATCCGGAGGTGAGGTCTGTGTCGGCCACATCCGCGTCGGTCAGCACGGCGTCGCTCATGTCGGCGTCATCGCCGTTTTCGAGCAGGGTGCTGATGGGTTCGGTCTGAAATTCGTTGAGGAGCAGGTCGGGTGTGTTCGTGAGTGAGCGGCTGCCTGGGGTCGTCGGGAAGCGGTCGCTGGCGAGCGGAAGCGCGCTGACGAGGATGCGACCGGAGGGCGGAGCGGAGGTCCGGGGTCGTACCTTCTCGATTTCGGCCCACATAGCGGCCCAGGTGCGATCCCAGGAGTTCTTTGCGAGCTTCAGGTGGACATGCCTTTTCCAGGACTCGGCAGGTTTGGTGATTGCCGCGTCGAGTGCCAGGGCAAAGCTTGCCGGAGTGTCGGCGATCGCGACCAGGCCCTCGTCTCCATAGCCACGGACTACGTCGTGAATGGGGGTCGAAACGACGCGCTTTCCGGCTGCGAGGTACTCGGGGGTCTTTGTGGGACTGATGAAGCGGGTGGAATCGTTGAGAGCAAATGGGAGCATCGCCGCATCCCAATGAGCGAGGTATCGAGGGAGCTCGGCGTAAGTCTTTGCGCCGAGATAGTGGACGTTGGCGCCTTGCGGGAGGAGGTCTGGGTCGATCTTGACCACCGGTCCGATGAGGATGAAGTGGATGTCCGGCCGGAGACGGGCCACGGCGCCCATTAGGATGTGGTCGAAGCGCTCGTCTAGGACGCCGTAGAAGCCGACGCGCGGGTGCGGGATCGAGGCTTGGTCGGTTGGATCGGCGACGCCGGCGCCGCTCGCGAAGTGCTGGACGTCGATCGAGCTGGGAAAGGCAAAGACGTTGGCGTGTTGGCGGCGCTTGCTCTCGTAAAGGCTCATGCCGCCGGTGAAGACGACGTCGGCCTTTTGAAAGAGCTCCTGCTCGCGAGCCTTGAGCTCAGGAGGAGCGCCCTGGAAACCGCTGAGTTCGTCCATGCAGTCGTAGACGGTCACAGCAGGTCGAAGATTGTCGGTAAAGCCAAGCGCCATAGGCGTGTAGAACCAACCGACGAAGTTCTGCACCCGGTGTTCGGCGAGAAAGTTCTGGAGCATCCCGCGCTGGGCGGCGTCGGCGTCGGCGCCGGCCGGCAGATGCGGCCGCAGTACCCACAAAGTTTTCTCTTCCTGCAGGATCTCAAGCCAAGCTGCGGCCGAGGGTGCTTCTTCAAGGATGGGCTCTTCCCAGAAGAATACCCGGCGCTCAAATGCGCAGCGCGAGAGCAGGTGCTGCGGCCTCTGGGTCACGAAGTGCCAGCGCAGATGACTGAAACAGATCAGGTCCAGAGACGGGTCGCTCCCGGCAAGAAATAGGGTCCGGTCGGTGCTGCTATCGCTTCGAGATGTGGGTGGTTTGCTTTGCAAGACTCGCCTCTCTGTACTGAAGGAAGTAGACGTGCTTAGTACTCTGATACCTAGCTGAGATGTAGAGATCGGAGGTTGGCGTTGGTGGGAGATGCAATCTGCATCTTGCCTCCCGTAGAGGCAAAAGATCCCAAGCCGAACATCGACCGCATCCATGGTGAAGGGAGCTTGGGTGCTTAACGATGGTTCCCTCGGGTTGCCTGTCCCATTTTCGTGCCGCAGCTTCTCCTTTCCTGACTTAGATCGTCTTCAGGCTCCGCGACCGAGTAGGTCTCTACGTCGGGAACCATAAGGTTCTCTCGGCCGAATGCTGCCTTGCGCGTCCGTCCACCTCTTTGTTTCAAGCGCGAAACGGTCAGACGAACAACGATCGGCAGAGTTGATTGGCTGGCATCGGGCACGTCGCCAGCCGCTCTGCCGGTTCTCCGCGCCGGATGCTTGCCCGATCGTGGCAAGCATCTGGATTCCCAGAGAAGATCTCGTACGGCGGTCAGACCTAGATCGGGTGGGGCGCACGGCTCTCCCGCAACGACCGTCCTTTCTAACCAAATCCTTACTTCCTCGACCAGATCGGAGATCTCCGATGCACGGGACCGAGCCGCGATTACGGCCCTGGTGGGTCAGGATCTCCCGCCCTCAGCTGCCGTCCGTAGCGTTCTCTCGAGACGCGTGCCAAGCTCGCGCAGGGCCGTCACACGCTAGACGCATCCGGCTTGGTTACCAGGTTGACTTCCTCTATCATACTGGATCTCCGCGCTGGGCGAAGATGGTTATAGTGAAGATGTCAAAACGATAGTAATGGGACGGCCCGGAGGAAGCAATTCAAACGATCAAGCAGTTCAGGACTCCAGTCAGGTCTACTTGAGCGCGCGTCGGACGATTCCCCGAACCAACTCGGTAACAACGCCGTAGGCGACGTGCGTGGCAAGTTCGCTGGTGTGTTCGCGCCGTGTCGGATTTCCGCTGAGTCCCATCGCCGGAAGCACGGACTCGTGGGTGAGACCTTCGAGCGCAGCGCCGAAGCTAGCGCCCTCTTTAGCTGAGGCGGCCGGATAGTATTCGACCAGAGCTCCGTACGCGGCACCGGCCATCGCGCCAAAGGTCCAGTGGATCGCCTCGGTAGCGACCATGCTTTTCGTCGGTGAGAGTTCGTGGCCTGCAACCTTGTCGGCGAGCACGGCCGGCGCCGGAGTTTGGCCTTGGGTCCGGGGCGGATAAAACTTTTCGGCAATTGTCTTCACAGCGGTAGCGACCAGGCCACCCATCAAGCCCGCGATCAAACCTTTTGGCAGAGAGGGTGCGTACTTCGGATGGGCTTCGGCCGAACTCAGACCGAACCTCTTTTTTAGCTGCCCGACTTTCGCCACGATCTCTTCAGTACTTGCCATCACACACCTCTTTGCGGGCTCGATTTCGGGACTCACCTGGTGAAGTTGTGCCCCGTCTCTCACCTCAGACTTTTCTATAAGATGCGCATTTTCCGCAAAGCGGCTGTTCCTCCCGTTTTGCAGACAGCGGGGACTTATCAAGGCGGAAGACGCTGAATCGTGAGAATTGGCTGGTACTTCCCGGGCGGGGGTGAAGCTGAGCCAATTCAGAGGACTAATGTAACGACTGTAACAACTTCGCGATGCCCGGGACGGTACTTACGGTGTGCCTTTTCTGAGCCTATTTGCGCCATGAATCTCAGATCGTCTGTACCACAAAGGTGGTAGAAAAAAACGCTACTTTTCGTCCTAGTGCGCGTCATACTTTACGTAGTTGCTTTTGCCGGGCTTTCTGTTCCCTCGGTTCCGGCTTCCCCTATCCGCAATACCCCTCCCCGCCTAAGACCGTAAGGCCCCCAGAGTATCGGGGGCCTTCACTTCGTTTGGAGGAGTGGTGATGTAGCTCGGTTTGCCGGGGCTGGCGTGTACTGGTTGAGGAATCGGTTGAGGGTATCGGTTAGGAGCGCTGGGCTGGCGTTGCGGGGGAGGGAGATGATCTGCTTGGGATCGGCGGCGTCGAGGATCTGTGGGG
>CAXUIB010000017.1:11532-23985 GCA_964250945.1 uncultured Acidobacteriaceae bacterium | reverse complement strand
CCGTTCTACACTGCATCTATTGCGTTGCCTCTCTTGATCCCTTGTTTCTTAGTCATTTTGCTTCTCTTAGGTTTGGGTAAGGACGGCATGGCAGGAATCTTGTTTATCATCTCGGCTCCGTCGGGCTCCGGGAAGTCAACGCTGGTCAATCAGCTGCGAACGCTGGTAGAAGGCTTGGAGTTTTCAATCTCGTATACAACGCGCGTGCCGCGAGGCTCCGAGACGGACGGCCGCGAGTACCACTTCACCTCGCGCACAGAGTTCGAGCGGATGATCGCCGCGGGCGAATTTCTGGAGTGGGCCGAGGTCTTCGGCAACTACTACGGAACGGCGCGTTCGGCGCTCGACCACGCGCGTGCAAGTGGCAAGGACCTCCTTCTCGACATCGACGTCCAGGGCGCGGTGCAGGTGATGCGTCTGCTTCCCGAGGCGGTCTCGATCTTTATTCTTCCGCCCAGCCCCGAGGTGCTCGAAATGCGACTGCGCAACCGCAGCGTCGCCGAGCATGTCACGGCCGAGGCGGTGATTGATCGCCGGCTCTCGCAGGCGCGCAACGAACTGCGGCAGATCTGGGACTACCGCTACGCTCTGGTCAACGACGTGCTCGACCACGCGGTGGCAGAGCTCCGCGCCGTCGTCCTGTGCTCGCGCGGCGGTTGCGGAGGAGACGAAGCCCTGGCCCTCGCTGTGAGGACAGACGCGGGATCGCCGCGCCTCATGGCCTCGCTCGCAAGCTTCGGCGAGGGTCGGCCCAAAGTCCCGTTTGCGGAAGGCCTTCTGAAAGAAGTCTAGGAGCTCCGGTCCTCTCTGGGGTAGATTCGTAGTTATACGGGGGGAAACAATGAGGACAGAGGACGCGCTTATAAATAAGTACAGCCTGGTCAAAGGTGCGGCACGACGCGCTCGGCAGCTGCAGTCCGGAGCTCCGCAACTGGGCTCGTCGAGGTCCATGAAGGCCTGCCGTGTGGCACAGGACGAGATCCGTCAGGGACACGTAAAGTATGTGTTGCCGGAAAAAAAGCCGGAGCCCATGCTTGATCTGGATCTCTAAGATCTTTTCGGCTTCGCGAGAGCTCGGGAGTTGACCAGCAGAGATGAGCGCAAATCCCGAAGACCAGATCGCGGCCTACGTCGATTACTTTCGCGATCTGGGCGTCTATGATTTCTACCGGCGCGGCGAACCGGAACACCTTCCGTTGACCGAGACCCAGGTCGTCTCGGAGTCCGGTTCTGCAATCGGTGGGCCTCTGCCCAGCCCAGAAGCGCCCGCTCTCACACCGGCCTTCTCGCCTGGCCTGGAGCCGCCGATCGGTAAGCCTGTCTCCTTCAACGACCTTGCGCCCCTGCCTGAGATGCGGGTCGACGTTCCAGAGAAAGGCAGAGCGCTTGAAACCATACGATCCAACATCGGCGACTGCACACGGTGTCCGCTGGCCTATGCCGGTCGCCACACGATCGTCTTCGGCGATGGCAATCCCAACGCCCGCCTGATGTTTGTCGGCGAAGGTCCAGGTGCGGACGAGGATGCTTCGGGCGTCCCCTTCGTCGGCAAGGCCGGGCAGCTCTTAAACAACATGATCCGCGCCATGGGCCTCGATCGCCATGACGTCTATATCGCGAACATCGTGAAGTGCCGCCCGCCGGGAAATCGCGTGCCGGAGCCGGTCGAGGCAAACACCTGCTCGCAGTTCCTCCTCGACCAAATCGACGTGATTGCGCCCGAAGTGGTCGTGGCTCTGGGCGCAACCGCGGCGATGTACCTGCTCGGAGTGCGACAGTCGCTCGGCTCGCTGCGCGGACACTGGCATAGGTGCCGCGGAGCGAAGCTGCTGGTCACGTACCATCCCGCATTCCTGCTGCGCGATCCGCGGCAGAAGGGGGAGGCATGGAAGGATCTCCAGATCGTAATGGAGGATCTGGAGCTGCAAACTCCCAAGCCCGGCCCGAGATAAAGTACAGAGGTCAGCTATACCGATTTAGAGCCGCCGCTACCCAAATCAAGAGTAGACGTCAGGCGCTGACAGCCGGAGGTTCAGCTTCGCGTTCGGCAAGCTCCTTCTGCAAGGCGGTCGCGAGTTGAGAGATGTGCTGGTAATGAACGACAGCGCGATCCTTTCCAGCGCGCTTGGCCGCGTACATGGCGTCATCGGCGCGGGCGAGCAGACGCTCCCAGTTCGGCGTGGTTGGGCTCAGGGACGCAATGCCGATCGACACAGTAAGGACAGTAGGACCCGCGTCCACCTTGCTCAGCCGCGCTTGCAGGCGGTTCGCCACAATCAAAGCCCCGTCCGACTCGGTCTCGGGCAGAAGAAACGCAAACTCCTCGCCACCCACGCGCGCCGCAATGTCGCCCGCTCGCACACTCTGGAGCAGCACACCGCCGAGCAGGCGAAGCGCCTCGTCACCCGCTGCATGACCGTAAGTGTCATTCCGCTCCTTGAAGTTATCGATGTCCATCAGCAGAACGGAAAGCGGCCGGCTGTTGCGATGCGCGACGGAGAAGGCGCTCGAAAGCCGTTCCTCAAAGACGCGGCGATTTGGGAGACCGGTGAGCGAGTCGGTAGCCGCAAGCGCTTGCAACTGCGCATTCGCCACCGCGAGCGCTTGCTCCCGGGCAAAAGCCTCCGTGACGTCCATAGCGACGGTCGCGAGCAGCTTCTGCCCATCCGGACCTTCAATACATAGCCGCGTCGATTTGAAGGTCAGCCGTTGATTCTCTGGACCCTTGATCTGATCAACGCTCTCCTGCACACTGTTGCCCTTCAAAATGGCAAGCTCTTCCTTGCGGACGCGGTCGGCCAGCTTCTTCGGCTGGAGGTCGTGGTCTGTCTTCCCAAGCCACGCTTTCTGGTCGATGCCCCGGTATCTGGCAAACGAGCGGTTGTAGAAAAGATAACGACCCTCGCCGGACTTGAAGGAGATGTGGTTTGGGCTGTTTTCGGCCAGCGTGTGGAGAAGAAAATCCACTGCCCGGAGTCCCTCGGCAAGCTCTCCCTTGTGTTGCAGCAAGCGTTGAAGCTCCGCCTCGCGCGCAATCTCAGCCGAGACATCGACCGACATGCCCGCAAGCATCTGCTCCCCGGTCTCGTGCAAAAACGGGAATTTAGAGGTCTTCCAGTGAACCATCTTCCCATTGGGCTCCGCAAACGCCTCCGCGAACTCAACCGGCACGCCCCCAGAAATCACCTGGAGATCTCTCTCACGAATCGTGCCCGCCATCTCCTCGGGGAACACGTCGAAGTCGGTGCGATTGAGCCACTCCTCGCCGGTGACTCCGAAATGCTTCGCAAAAGCATCGTTGTAGAAGAGCAGACGTCCATCTTTGTCCTTGATAAAACTGACAAATGGACCATTGTTCATGAACGCCCGGAAGAAGTCGTTGCTATACCGCAGGCTCCGGGAGAGACGGTTGTTTTCGGCCAGGGTGTCGCGGTTGCGACGCTGTTCGGCGCGCAATGCGAGCAGAGTCTCGATCTGACGGGCGAGCGTCGCGAGACCGGATCTCTGACGCTCGGTCAACGACCGCGGCTTGCTATCAACAACGCATAGTGTCCCAACCGGAAGCTGGTCCGGTGTATGGAGCGGCACGCCGGCGTAGAAACGAATCCCAGGCTCGGCCATCACAAAAGGATTCGCGCGGAAACGAGCGTCTTTGGTAGTATCCGTCACCTCCAGAAAACTGTTCTGCTGCACAGTCCACGAGCAGATCGAAAGCTCGCGCGGAGTCTCCGTGATCTCCACGCCCTCGGACGCCTTGATCCACGCGCGATCCTCATCGACCAGCGTGAAGCTGCTGATCGGGACCGAGCAGAGGTCCGCCGCTAGCTGGACAAGATCGTCGAACTCGGTCTCAGGTGCAGTATCGAGCAGCTCCAGCGAACGAACCGCCGCCATGCGATCAACTTCCGAGAAGGCCTGTGGCCGGGTGCGGGATGTCATTTGAGCGATGCGAGCCACATTTTGCCCTTTCGGTTAGTGCCGCATCGTGCACACGTGCGGTCTACCTCAGGAGATTCGATCGGAGCCGACCTGGCAAGTACCCCGGTTGGGGATTGACATCCGCCTTTCGGGTTACGCACCGATGCTCACGGTTAAGCTTGAGAGATGGCTCTGTTCTGCGATGTCTCCCTCCCGGTCCCGCTCTACCGCGCCTTTACGTACGCGGTGGGCACGGGGCCCGAGCCGGCCGTCGGTGCACGTGTGCTGGTGCCCTTCAGCGGCCAACGGCTGACCGGCGTTGTGCTCCGTCTGCATGACGAGGCCCTGCCCGAGGGTGTCACAGCTAAGCCCGTGCAGGCAGTCCTGGACGAAGAGGCTCCGCTGCCGGCCGAGCTGATGGAACTCGCAAACTGGATCGCAGCCTACTACCTGGCGCCGCTCGGCGAGGTTCTCCGTGGCATGCTGCCCCTCGACGCGGAGGTGCGCCGACAGTGGGTGTACCGCATCGCCGAAGCCGGTCGCAAGGCCCTCTACGAGGGCGCGGCGAAAGGCGCCTCGCGACGTAGCCGGCTTCCGGCAGAGGAGCAGGACCGCGAGTACGCCGTGCTGAACTACCTCGAAGCCGGCGAGACAGTCAAACCCGCAGCCCTGCGATCGGCGACCGGGGCAGGGAAGAGCCTGCTCGACGGGATGGTGCGCAAACGCTGGCTGCTCCGCGAAGCCGTCGCTCAGGAGCGCGACGGCCGCCGGTTGGAGCAGGTCGCCGTTCTGGTGGACGGTCCGGAAACAGAGATCCGCGAGCAGGGAAGCGACCTAGGGGAGCGCGGAATACCAACCCCCGCCCTCCGTCTCCCGTGCCTGAACGCCAACCAGCTCGCCGCAATGGCGGAGATGGCGGCGGCAACCGGCGGGCGCCTCGGTCTGCGCGACCTGCGAGATCGTCTCGCGCGGCGAAATGTACCGGCGTCCACAATCGCCACACTGGTCCGGCGCCGTCTCGTGCGTTTAGAAGATGAGCAACCGCCCTTCGCCGTGAGCGGCCTCGCAACCGAAGGCAAGCCGAGCGCGCACCAGCATCTTCTCAACGAGGCCCAGACAGAGGCTCTGGCGACCATCGCGGCAGCCCTGGAACGTGGTGATTTTCACCCATATCTTCTCTACGGAATAACCGGTTCCGGCAAAACGGCGGTCTATGTGGCCGCCATGCAGAGGGCTCTGCGGGCAGGCAAAAACGCGCTCTTGCTGGTGCCGGAGATCGGCCTGACGCCAGCCATGGCAGGCGAGATGTTTCAGGCATTCGGGCCCGAGGTCGCGCTTCTGCACTCAGGCCTTACATCGCGCGAGCGTGCCGGCCAGTGGCATCGCATCCGCAAGGGCGAAGCGCGCGTCGTCGTCGGTACGCGCTCCGCCGTCTTCGCGCCCCTGCCCGAGCTCGGCCTCCTGATCGTCGATGAGGAGCAAGATTCGAGCTACAAGCAGGAGGAAACGCCGCGCTACCATGGCCGCGACGTAGCCGTCATGCGCGCCAAGCTGAACAGGGCAGTCGTGGTTCTGGGGTCGGCCACGCCCTCCATCGAGAGCTGGTCAAACACCGAGCGCGGACGCTACGGTCGGATCGAAATGCTCGCCCGGGTGCGCGACCGCCCGCTGCCCCACGTGGATCTGGTCGACATGCGCGCCGAGTTCCAGGCCGTCGGCAAGGAGGAGATCTTCTCGCGCCGGCTGGTCGCAGAAGTCGGAGAGACGCTCGATCGCGGCGAACAGGCCATCATCCTCCTCAACCGGCGCGGCTACTCCTTTGTGGTCATGTGCCGGAGTTGTGGCGCTCGCATCGAATGCGAAAACTGCGCCATCGCTATGACATACCACAAATCGGTCGAAGGCTCAGACATCATCGCCCGGCCGGGACAGCGGCTAGAGTGCCACTACTGCGGATTTCGGCGGCCCGTGCCCGCTATCTGCCAAAGCTGTGGGAGCGAGCACCTGTACTTCCTCGGCGCAGGTTCGCAACAGGGCGAGGAGCGCCTCCGCGCCATCTTCCCCGGAGCTCGCATCGGCCGCATGGATCGCGACTCCGTACGCGGGCGCGGCGAGATCGAGCGTGTGCTCGGACGCCTTCACACCGGCGAAATCAATCTCCTCGTCGGAACGCAGATGATCGCCAAAGGCCACGACATCCACGGCGTGACGACCGTAGGTGTAGTGGGCGCGGACTTCGCCCTCGGTCTGCCGGACTTCCGTGCGGCGGAGCGCGTATTCCAGCTACTCACGCAAGTTTCAGGCCGCGCAGGCCGGGGCGACAAGCCCGGCCGCGTCCTCGTGCAAACCTACCATCCGGAACACTACGCCATCCGATTCGCCCAGACCCACGACTATCCAGGCTTTGTGGCAAAGGAGATGGAGTACCGCCGATGGATGCACTACCCGCCCTTCACGGTGCTCGCAAACGTGATCGTCCAAAGCGAGGACGGGTCCGACGCAATGGGTTGGGCGGGCCAGATGAGCCAGTGGTTCGAAGCCCAGCGCATCCACCAGGTGCGCGTGATCGGGCCCGCCGCGGCGCCCATCTCACGCCTAAAACGCATCTATCGCTACCACTTCGTCCTGAAATCCGAGCGGAGATCTGTGCTCGGCGATCTGCTGCGCGGCCTTTTGCGTTTCGCCGAAGACACAGAGATCCCCCGGCGCGCCGTTGTGGTGGACGTCGATCCCGTCCGTCTGATGTAACAAAACCGTCAGCTCCAAGGGGCTGTCTAATCCTAGCTGAGCAGGTGCAGCTCCTTGCCGGGCTTGAAGCGCACCGCCTTGCCCGGTGTGATCGACACCTCGGCGCCGGTGCGCGGGTTGCGGCCAATGCCTGTCTTGCGCGGCTTCACGGTAAACACGCCAAAACCTCGCAGCTCAATGCGGTCGCCGGAGACAAGCGACTGCTTCATGCTTTCGAAAATGGCGTCCACCGCAGCTTCTGCTTTGATGCGAGGAAGACCCGTTCTTTCGACCACGCGTTGGATGAGGTCTTGTTTAATCATGGGTCAAAGATCCTTGGCAGAGAGGTTTTCGAACAAAAGGACAGGGGCCGTGGCGTTTCTGGTGCAGTGATGTTATGAACTTGGCTCCGCGTTGTCAAACAGCAGCAGACATGCCGAGCACCACAGCAATCAGAAACGCCTTCGACGCTCGCCCACGGTGGACTCAAGCTCACCTTCAGCAAGCTCGGCCAAGGCTCCGTAATTGATCGTCGCCGGTGCTGCGACCACCTTTTCCTCCTGATTGCGTTTCGCCTGGTAAAGGGCGGCGTCGCTCTGTTCCACCAGGTCCTGCCAGTTCCAACCAGTGCGCTCCGTACAACTGACGCCAAAGCTGGCGCGAACTTTGACCGGCTCGCCACGGTAGCGCACCACCATTGCCTCCACGAGATCGCACAGACGTTGCGCAACCGCCATCGCTTCGCTTAGTTCAGTATCCGGCAGAAGAATGCAGAACTCGTCGCCGCCCATGCGCGCCACCGAGTCGCGATCGCGCACCGCCTCTTGCACAGTAGCGGAGAACGCCTGCAGAACCGCGTCGCCGCACGGATGACCAAGTCGATCGTTGATGCCCTTCATGCCGTCAAGGTCGATCATGACCACGGCCAGGCGACCGCGCATACGCAGGCAACGCAGCGTTTCGCGTACAGCGATGCGTTTGAACGCCCATCGATTGAGCAAGCCCGTCAACTCGTCAATCTGCGCTCGCCAGAGCAGCTCCAATCGAAGCCGACCGGCCGTCAGGAACAGAAACGCAAGCGACATGCTGGCATTTGCGAGCACAGAGGAGAAAAGCCATAGCTCTTCCATATCGGCAAGCCCACCCCCAAGGATCGTCGCGCCAGAACGCAGGGCGAGGGCAGACCCCGTCAGGTCCACCAGAGCAAGCGCCGAAAGGACGACGCCGGCAAACCAACCCGCGGCTTGAAGACCGTCGCCCGAAAAGCAGAAGAGCGTCGATGCAGTGAGCGCCGTCTGAAGGCCGAGAAGCGCGCTGATCAGAAGCAGACCTGCCGGAAACGCACTGTGGACGAGCGGCAAAGTAAGCAGGCCCACCGTGCCCACAGCAGCCATCCCGACCTGCCATCGCCAGAGCCGTCGCGGCTGCTCCAACAGGTCGGCGCAGCTGCGATGGAGAGCCAATGCCGACCCGAGAAGCAGCAGACCAGCCGTCACACCCCCAGCAGATATGGAGGTTCGGACGTTCCCGCTCACAAGGAGAAAAACAAACATCGCGCCCGCTTGAGAAAGGTTTGCGACGCCAAACCACGCAGTCGCTCGCCTTCGTCCAAACGTCCGGCTTGTCAGCAAAAGGAAGGCGCCGTACAAAGCCGACAGCAGAAGATTCACAGTGAGCAGGGTTGCCATGTTCATCCGCGCCGCCCAACAAGCAGATCCGCAGATCTCCGCCGATTTCCCGTCCCGCACGACAGGCGACGTTCCCGCTCCTGCCCGCCAAACGCCGTTAGAGATCGCTTCATTTTGCCGGTGTTCCGCCTCTCCTGGCCGCGTGCTGCCAGAGTGGTAGACCCGCTTCTACCGAATTAGCTTCGCGGGAGAGGGCCGAAACGATCTCAGATGGGACCCTCACCGTGAGATGCATAGCCGCCCTTCATGCCGCCCTCCGTTCCCTGAAATCTCTCGCCAGGTCCGCTGCCCGATCTGCTTTCCAGCGTTACCTCTGGATCAGATCCTCCCTCCGCACAACCGCCAAAGCCCCAATCCGGCTCTCAACAAACGAGACAATTTCGGGCGTAACATACACCGGCGCCCGCATCGGCAAGATCGGCGTCTTCGCGATCAACCGGAGCGAGATCTGCTTCCAAGCCGGACGTCCGAGATCGCCTTCCGGAACAAGCACCGCATCGGCTCGATCGAGGTACCGCCGGGCGGAATCTTTGAAGTCCGCTGCAGCCGGATCGAGCACGCTCAGGTACAGGTCCGGCCGGAGAAAGCGAAGAACGCTGTTCGACTCCACAATGCTGTTCTCGGCCCGGGCAAGCTCCGCGTGCAACCGAGGCATCGCGTCCGCAAGCTGCCCTTGCCGCGTGCGAACCCACCACGAGCGCACCGCGCCCGCTGCAAGATATCGGGCAGAGTCCGTCGTGCTCGCGCCCTTGCGCTCCTCGCTCATCGCCATCGTGTGGTCGCCCGTGTCGCAGTCGCAGGCCTCGCCGTTCGCGGAACAGATGCCATGCCCAAACTGGGTAATCTTGAACGCCGTCCAGTGAAATGCGGGCAGCGCCGCGATGATGCCCGCCACGACCGACGTCTTGCCGATGTTGCGCGTATGCCCGCCGACGACGACGACAGCCATCCTGCTGAGCTCCTCTCCTTGTCCCTTAAAGCGGTTCTCCTGTGGGTGTATAGCGAAACCACAAGCCTCATGGCCATTTACCCCATGAAAACGGCACTCCCACACTCTATCCGACTCACAGGGACAGGAGAACCGCTCTAGCCGCGCCGCAACCGTGCAAGGTCGCGCAGGTACTCGCGAATCGGTCGCGCCGGTGTCCCCCAGAAGATCTCTCCAGGACCTCGGATGCGCTTGCCGGTAGGCACGCCGGCCTGTGCGCCTAAAATCACCCCCGGGCCGATCGTCACATGATCCGCAATCCCCACCTGCCCCGCAATCACCGCGCTGTCCTCGACCCGGCTCGATCCGGAGATGCCAGTCTGCGCGGCGATCACAACGTTGCGTCCGACCTGGCAGTTATGGGCGATGTGGACGAGGTTATCGATCTTGGTTCCAGCGCCAATGCGCGTCTCCCCCAGCGCCCCCCGGTCGATCGTCGTGTTGGCCCCAATCTCCACGTCGTCCTCGATCGCCAGCGTTCCAATTTGCGGAAACGCGAGGTACTCGCCGGTCTCGGCGTGACGCACATACCCGAACCCGGCGGATCCAAGCACCGCTCCCGGCTGCACCACAACCCGGTCGCCCAGCGTCGTCCCCCGCAGGATCGTGACGCGCGGTCCGATCCGGCAGGCCTCGCCCAACCGAACGCCGCCCTCAATCACAGCGTAGGCCCCGACGGTCGTCCCGCGCCCAAGCTCCACCCCTGGACCGAAATCGGCCGTAGGATGAATCGGGCGCAACCTCGTCGAGCAAACACCACCTTCAAGCTCGCGAGCAACCACCGCAAAGGCCCACCGCGGGTCCGCAACCCAGCGCATCCGGCTGTCGTCCGTGCAGTCCAAAGCAACCGCCGTCCCCGAAGCTAATGCACTCGGAGCCAGGATCATCCCGGCCGCCGACCCGCACGCCACCTGCAACGTCTTCTCGTCCGTCGCAAAGACGACGCTGTCCAGGCCCGCATCTCTGGGCGCCGACACACGAGAAAACGCGGTCGTACTGCCGGAGCTTGGAAGCCCGAGAGCCGCTTCAAGTTGTTGCGCAGACTTCACAGTTCTCCTGCCTCAAACGCTCCGGTGCCGATCTCACCGGTGCCGATCGGACCCATAGATCGGTGCCTCGCCAGGCGGCCGCGTCTTCCATCGCCGATGCATCCAGAGCCACTGCTCCGGGTACATCCGTATGGAATGCTCAAGCACAGCTGTAAATCGCGCTGTGTTGAGGAGAGCGTCGCGCTCGGCGTCTTCGGTCCGGACAAGCGAGATCTCCTCGCCAAAACGCAGCAGATACCGCCGCCGCGCACTCTCCCACACAAGAAATCCCGGAAGCACGGCAGCTCCGGTCTTGCTCGCGACCCGCGCCATGCCCGACGCGGTGCAAGCCGGGACACCGAAAAACGGCACAAACACCCCCTGCGGCGGCGTCATATTCGTATCCATCAAGATGCCCACCGTTTGCCCGGCCCGCATCTCCGAGATCAGACCGCGCGCAAAATCGTCCTTGTGAATCACACGGTTGCCGTGAAGGCATCGAATCCCGTTCACCAGAGTGTCGACCTCCGGGTTGTCCAGCCGACGGATCAGCAAACCCATCGGAAATCCCATCAGCGAATGAAAAAAGCTCGAAAGCTCCCACGCCCCCAGGTGCCCGGTCAGGACGAGCACACCCCGACCTCGATCGCGCGCTCGGAGATAGTTGTCCAGACCGTCGTACTCGATCAGGGCCTGGGCGCGCTCCGGTGTGTAGCTCCGCATCCGCGAAAACTCCGCCAGATGCAAACCGAGGTTGCGAAAGGAGCCGCGCAGAATGCGACGGCGGTCGGCGGAGCTCTTCCGGGGAAACGCCAGGGCAAGATTGGTGAGGCCCACGCGGCGCAGCCTCCCAAAGAGACCGTAGGCGAGACTTCCGACCGCCGCCCCGATTCCGCGTGCAAGCGGACGCGGAAGCCGGCCAAGCGCCTTGAGAAGCAGGCGGACGGCGTGAAACTCCAGCCTGGCCTGGAGCGACCATGTGGGTCGCGGTAAGCGAAGGGGCAGAGCCGTCGATGAGAGCGTGGCCAAACCATGATTTTACCCGTCCGGAGCACACGACGGGAAGCGGTCGGTGACACGCAATCTGTCATAGGGCGCGCAAAACAGAAGAGGCAGCCCGTAGGCTGCCCCCTTTGAAGCGCGGAGATCTCTTACGAGGCCTTCGCCATGACAAAGTACTTGGCAACCGTGCGAACAAACGGCCGCGCAGCCGCTGGAACTGGCTGGGAACCTTTGAGGATAGTGTCAAACGGTATATTGGACCCGTAGAAGCTCTTGGTATCGTCTTCGTTCTGTGTGAATGTCGTCCCGTCGAGGTCGATTCCTGCAAACAAACCCTTCGCTCGCGAGTAGGTCAGAAACTCAGTGTTCAGCTTCCAGTCTGTTCCCGCCGAGGCGTTGCGTCCAACCGGACCGGCTGCAGCCGATGCGTCGCCACCAATCTTGAACTTGGACTGCAGCATGTTCTGCATACCGTTCAGGTTCATGGCCACAAGAATCAGGTCGGTCGACTGTCCGCCGATCTGAAAGCCAAAACTGCCGCCTTCCAGCTTGACAAAGGCGGGAGCGCTCCAGCCCTTGGGCGTTCGGCAGGTAACCACACCCTGACCGTACTGGCCGCCTACGATGAAGGCTGCCTTTTTGTAGGCCGGAATCACCGCGACACAGGATGCGCCCCTCAGGATGGATTCCGGGATGCCCTTGTCCGGTGTACCCTCAATCTCGTCGATAACAGCCTTCGCGCTGTTGAGGCGCTCGTCGAGCTTCGCCTTGTCCGTTGCGGCAAAAGCCGAGAAAGAACTTGCTGCCAGTGCCATACCACATACGGCCGCTGCGAATCGTCTCATAAGTCCTACCTTTCAAATGTCCACATGTCCGCGACAGTAAAGAATCTCTTCCTGCACGCGACACACATGTGATGGGCCTCCCATAGGGGAAGTTGCTTACTTTCGTGTATGCAAGAAGTGCAACCTGAGTTTGCAGTCGGAGGCCCGGCAGATCGCCGGAAGCAAGCCCTCGGGCAAAAAAAATAGGGGCCGGGAAGACCATCGCCGGTGGAGGCCGATGACTCCCAGACCCCTCTCCCAGGTCTGTGTTGCTTGAA
>CAXUIB010000017.1:0-11432 GCA_964250945.1 uncultured Acidobacteriaceae bacterium | reverse complement strand
CGCTAGCTCTCGCCCTCAGCAGACGGCAGCAAACGCTGTTCCAGAGTAAGCACCGATAACGCGGTCCGGTTATCGACACCCACCTTGCGCATCAAACGTCCGACGTGCGCCTTCACCGTGCCCTCATCAATGCCGAGAGCTGCCCCGATCTCGCGGTTCGGTTGCCCCGCCACCAGGAGCCGAAGCACCTCGATCTCGCGCGGCGTAAATCGAGCGGAAATCTCCGCATTATTGGCCGCCGTCGCCCTCTGGTTGTTGTCAAGCAAACGTGCAAGCACCTTGCGCGGCGCCCACACCGAACCGTCCAGGACGATCTCGATCGACATACGGATCTCGTGCGGACTCGCAGTATGCGTCAGGTACCCGCGCGCACCCGCACCGATCACCCGCCCAATGTAGTCGAAGTCTTCCGTTAGGCCGATAACGATCGTCTTCAGCCGTGGATGCGTGCGCGACAAGGTCGCGAGCAGCTCAAACAGGCGGTCCGTGCAGGAAGCATCGATCAGAAGCAGGGAAAGATTGGAGGTGCCGCCCGGATTAACTCCCGTCAGCGGAACCACCACTACCTCTCCCAAATCGACGTTCTTCCAATCGGCAAAGATACTCTCCAGACCCGCCACACGCAGCGGGTCCGTCGCGATCACACCAAATCGCCGGATGGGCCTGGAAGCCGGCCCGTCCTCTGCAGTTCTCGATGACATCGGCGCCTCCCGCTCCTCTGCGGCCGTTGTTCTCGCGATCAGCTGCCTGGCATCGTCTGACGCTCTTTGCGGAACCCCGCGCAAAACTTAGAGCTTCGGTAAAACGATCCCCTGCTGATTTTGATATTTTCCCTTTCGATCAGCGTAACTGATCTCGCAAATCTCGTCTGACTGAAAGAAAAGAATCTGACATAAACCCTCGTTGGCGTAAATGCGCGCTGGCAGCGGGGTCGTGTTCGAGATCTCAAGCGTCACAAAGCCCTCCCACTCAGGCTCAAACGGCGTCACGTTCACAATAATGCCGCAACGGGCATAGGTCGATTTGCCGACGCAGATCGTCAATACATCCCGCGGAATCTTGAAATATTCGATCGATCGCGCAAGCGCAAAGGAGTTCGGCGGAACAATCACGCTCTCCGCCCGCACCGTCACAAACGATCGCTCGTCAAACGCCTTGGGATCGATAATCGCGCTGTTGACGTTGGTGAAAATCTTAAACTCGTCCGAAACACGGAGGTCGTAGCCGTACGACGACAGACCGTAAGAGATGACGCCTTCACGTACCTGCTTTTCGCTGAACGGCGAAATCATGCCGCGGTCCAACGCCTGCTCGCGAATCCAACGATCGCTCTTGATTGACAAAAACCGTACCTCGCTTGCGAGAACCTGGGAGTATTCGAGCACCATCTTACGGCAGAGCACGCCCTCTGCGAACGCGCTCACCAGCTGCTCAGGGGAGCTCTGTTGATCTCAACAACAGGCCGAAGCAGACGACAGCACAGCCATCAATCGGCCGCGTTGGTCACCGCGTCCATGTAGGCCACATCAAGCGCCGTTCCCTGCACGGTGATGGCGTAGTTATCGATCTCCGAGCCGTCGGCCGTGTGGAACGCGTGGACCTGTCCACCATACGCCGTGTACACCTTGTGGAGATTCTGCACCCAGCATAGGCCCGTCAGGCTGCCGTAATAAAACTGGTCCCCGTTCTGGTTCGGGTAGGGAACCGTCACCGCTGCCGTCGACCCGGCCGCCTGGTTCACTGCGGGCACGATGTGCGCGGTCCCAGCCCCCAGGTCAAAGCGCGTCAGGCAGTTGTAGTTGGCGTTCTGACTCGTGTCGCCGGCGCTGAACAGCTTGAATCGTTCGCCCGTCGCGCAGAACTGCGATCCGATCCAAAGTGTGTTGTCGTCGGCAAACAGCATGCGCGTGTGGTTGCCGTCCGAAATGGACACCGGCGCCGACGCGGTCAACGTGCCCAGGTTCAAGAGGGTGAGCCGCCCCGCAAAAAGGCCGTCCGTCTGCATCTGCTGGCCGGCAAGATACAACGTCGTTCCGTCCGACACAGCCGTCGTAACGCCGCCCGGAATGCCGACGCTTCCCGTTACCGGCGAGATGTACGGGACCGAGGTCGGGATGGTGTTGATGTTCAGTGGACCCTGCTGGACGAGGCTGATCGAGGCCGACGACCCTGGCAAGGAGGCCGGTGCCGCGCCCCCACACTCCGTTCCGCAGTTCAGTACGTACGCCGTCGTCCCGTCGAGCGAGAAGTACGCCCCGATCGGCCGATTGAACGCCCCCGGAACAGGAACAACGCAGTAAACAGGAAGATTGTAAGGCTGGCAATCAACCGCACCCGGAGGCATCAGAGGCGAGCTTGGATTGTTGGCGAACGTCTGGCCGGCGTTGAGCTTCACCACACGGTATAGCGTGTCTGAGTTGCGCACCATCGCCAGCGCCACCGTGCCACCCTGGTTGACCGCGATCCGGTACACGCCCGGTAGATTCAAGGGGAAATTCTGGCCGATCGTGTTGTCGACCACAAGCATCTGACCGCCCACTTCATTCGCCGCATACGTCCGTCCAAAGTCGGCGGCGATGGCAATCGAGGCGGCTCCAGGAAATGTCCCAGCCGAGCCTGCTGTGGCTTCTGTGCCATAGTTGATCTGCGTCAGCGAGCCATCCGACGAGGAATAAACGTAGCCGCGAATTTGCTCGGGAAAGTTCAAGATCAGGTTCGGAAACCCGGCAGTGTAGCCCGAGATAAAAAAGGTCTTGATCGTGTTCTGGACGTTGGACCGGATATCCCGATTCGCGTCCAGGATCTCCAGCGCACCCGTGCCCCCGTTCGTCAGCGCAACCATGACGCGACTCGCGAGCTTGGACGGCGGAATCGGCCGATTCGCAAACGTGTACTCAGGAAACTTGTAGAGGTTCTGCCCGCAGGACGAGATGCCAAGCGTGCCCAAAGCGAGCAAGAGACCGGCGAGGATCGGTCTCTTGCTCGGCTTCTTAAAGATCGGTCTTCGGAGGCTCCCAAAACGTCTCCGGCGATCACGCGAATGGGTGGACCGGACGGTGTGCTCTAGCTCAAAACTCTTCAACTGGTACGACTCCGACCGGAGCACTGCCGTGCTGTTCTGGCCACATTGGTATGAGCCTCGAGTATACCAAAGCGCGCCCCAACCGAACGGAACCTCCACCCGCAAAACCGCGCTTGGACCCTCCATCACCGTGGCCTAAGATGGAACGGAGGGCAATGCGCGAGACAACCACACTCGAGATGGCGGTGGACGGAACCGGCGATCTCTCGCCGGCCGAAGCCAACGCGCGGGCCCGAACGCGCAATCTCTTCACCGGCCGCACCGTGCTGTGCGACGGCGCAATGGGCACCATGCTCTACGCGCGCGGAGTCTTCATCAATCGTTGCTACGACGAACTCAACCTCTCCGAGCCGGACCTGGTGCGCTCCGTCCACAGCGAATACCTCCACGCCGGCGCGGAGGTGATCGAAACCAACACCTTTGGCGCAAACCGATTTCGTCTCAAGCGGTACGGCCTCGAGCAGAAAGCCGCCGAGATCAACCGCGCGGGTGTCCGGATCGCGCGCGAGTGCGCCGAGGCCATCCGCGAAAAGCAGGCGAGCGATGCCTTTGTCGCCGGAGCTGTCGGCTCGCTCGGCGTGCGCCTCGCGCCCGCCGGCGAAGTCTCCCGCACCGAGGCGCGCGCCGCCTTTCACGAGCAGATCGCAGCGCTCGCGTCCGGTGGCCCGGGTGTGGGCGCGGACCTCCTCATCGTCGAGACCATGATGTCCGTCGCCGAGGCAGAGGAGGCCGTGGCGGCGGCTCGTCAAGCCGCTCCAGGTCTGCCCGTCCTCGTCATGATGACCGTCGCAGAAGATGAAAACTGCCTCGACGGTTCAACGCCCGAGTTTGCCGCCGAGCAGCTCGCCGCCGCCGGTGCCGATGCCGTCGGCTGCAACTGCTCGGAAGGTCCGGCCGCCGTGCTCAAAGCCATCGAACGGATGCGCTCGGCGACCACGCTCCCCCTGGCCGCCATGCCCAACGCAGGCGTCCCGCGCGAGGTCGACGGTCGGTTCATCTACCTGAGTTCCCCCGAGTACATGGCAAGCTTTGCACGAAAATTCGTCAAAGCCGGCGCCAGCTTCGTCGGCGGCTGCTGCGGAACCACGCCGGCCCACACCCGCTCCATGCGCGGAACCCTCCGAGCCATGTCGGCGCAGACCGCAAGCGCAGCCGAACCCGTAGCCGCCGGCAAAGATCAGATCGGAGCCAGCCTCTCAGAACAGAGCATCCATCCCGCTCCGCTCAGCCAGCGCTCCCGCATCGGCAGCATGATCGCCTCCGGCCAATTCTGCACGCTTGTCGAAATCGTTCCACCGCGCGGGATCGACTGCGCAAAAGAGATCGAAGGCGCCGCCTACCTCTACGCCGCCGGTGTCCACGCCATCAACGTCCCGGACTCGCCGCGGGCCAGCGCGCGGATGTCCGCCGGCAGCCTCTGCCTGCAGATCCAGCAGATCGTCGGCATCGAAACGGTGCTGCACTACACCTGCCGCGACCGCAACCTCCTCAGCATCCAAAGTGATCTGTTAGGTGCGTCGTCGCTGGGCCTCAAAAACATCCTCTGCATCACCGGCGACCCGCCCAAGATGGGCAACTACCCCGAAGCAACCGCGGTCTTCGACGTCGACGCGATCGGTCTGACAAAAATCGTCCAGAGTCTGAACCACGGTCTCGACATCGGCAAAAATCCTATCGGCCGGTCCACCGGATTCACGATCTCGGTGGCCGCCAACCCAGGCGTTCCGGACATCGACGCCGAGGTCCGGCGATTCGCCCGGAAGGTCGAGGCAGGCGCTGAATTCGCCATCACCCAGCCCGTCTTCGACCTGCGTCTGCTCGAACAATTCCTCCGCCGCATCGAGGGCTTCCGCGTGCCCGTCATCGCCGGCATCTGGCCCCTGACGAGCCTGCGCAACGCGGAGTTCATGAAAAACGATCTCAAGGTCAGCATGCCGCCGGAGATCCTGGCGCGCATGGCCGCCGCTCCCACTCCCGATGCGTCCAAAGCCGAAGGCGTCCGGATCGCCCAGGAGATGCTCCGCGACGTCCGCGACGCCGTGCAGGGAGTGCAGGTCAGCGCTCCGTTCGGCAAATACACAGCCGCAACCGCGGTGCTCAAAGCTCTGCAATAACTTTTTGGAGATCGATCAATGGCCACATTTGAAGAAAGTCTCGGCGCGCTGGAAGAGGTCGTCGAGCGCCTCGAACGAGGCGACCTGACGCTCGAAGAATCGGTGCGCCTCTTCGAGCAGGGCCTCCACCTCTCAAACGCGTGCAAGACAGAACTCGACCGCGCCGAAGGCAAGATCCAGCTTCTGGTCGATCAGGGCAACGGAAAGATGGCCACAACAGAGATGCCGGTGGGGTCGCCCCAGGAGGCAAACCAGCTGCAGCAAGAGGACGAGGAGTAAACCTTCGAGCATGAAGCATGATATTCACAAGTTGGGGAGTCGGCTTGAAAAATTCCGTCAAGAGGGCGTCGCGATTGAGCGCAAGATTCTTGAATGGAAGCTCGCGGAAGAAAAGGTCGTAAAGCAGCGGTCGGGCGCATCGACGCAGGAGCGGTTCCTTTTCGAGGCCGAGAGTTTGCGTGTCGAAGCCGAATCCGCTGCTGCTGCTTCCGATCTACCTGAAGCCGTCGATGTGCAGGCGATCTCGCGATTGTTGGCCGAAGTGCATCTGGCTGCCTGGGGCGTGTAGTCACACGTGCGCCTCAGGCCTGGATCAGCGACCCGGCTCAACGATCCCGCGCCGTAACAAACCCCGGCATCCACAACAAAGCCCGCTTCCAATCCGAGCCGGGAAGATCCATAATCCAGAGACGCGCCGCTTCCGCGTAGGCCGCCGCCACGTCCATCGCGTAGTCAATCGAGCCGTGCCGATAGAGAATCTCAAGGATCTCCGTATGGCTGACCCGGCCAAAGCTCCGGTCGGCCAGAACCGTGCGAATCGCCTCGCGGTCCGCGCCCGTACCCCGTTCCAGCGCATGAATCACCGCGAGCGTCGCCTTGCCTTCCCGCAGATCGCTCGCCACCGGTTTGCCCAAAACGTCCTCGGTCGCGGTCAGGTCCAGCACATCGTCCACAATCTGAAACGCCATACCCAGATTGCGGCCGTACTCGCCCATCTGCGTCTCCATCTCCTCCGCGTCCACCGCACTCGTGGTACCGCCGGAACCCGCCAGCACCGCGCCCATCTGCATCGAGATCTGAAACAGACACGCCGTCTTGCGAAAGATCAGGTCGAAGTACTCCTTCTCGTTGATCAGGTGGCCGAGCTTCTGTATTTGCAGGAGCTCGCCTTCAACCATTTGCTGCGTGAGTGTGATCAAAAGATCAAGTACATGAAAATTGCGCTCGGCAAGCGCGGTCGAAAACGCCTGCATGTAAAGCCAGTCGCCGGCCAGAACGCACTTCGCGTTGCCCCAGGTTGTGTTCGACGATGGCCGGCCGCGCCGCGTGTCCGCCTCGTCGATAATGTCGTCGTGGACCAGCGTGGCCGTGTGCAGCATCTCGACCACCGCCCCCAAGCGAACCGGTGCCGACGATGTGCACCCCAGCGCCTTCGCCGACAGCAGCAAAAGCATGGGACGGATGCGTTTACCGCCGCCAGCCATCAGGTAACTGCTGATCTCGGTTACCACCTGCACAGACGAACTGGACTGGGTCGCAAACTCCCTTTCAATCGCCAGAAGATCGTCGCGAAGCAGGTCAAAGACCTCTTTCGGCGTCGAAATGGACAGTGTGCTCACGCTGTCCCTGAGATTAGCAGGAGAGCTTTCATAGAGCGAAAGTAAGGATCACCATGCAGAAGTAAGAAGACGGTAGCAGGCAGCATCTCCCCAGTCTCCAAATATTTTCGTGCTCTAACTCGACCGCAGGTTAGTGAACTGAAGATCGACGCCCATATCCTTCGCGCGCAGCATCCCCATCACCTCCTGCAACACATCCCGGTCCTTCGAGACCACCCGCACCGTGTCGCCCTGGATCGACGCCTGCGCCTTCTTCTTCGACTCCTTAATGAGCGCCACAATCTGTTTCGCCTTGTCGGACGGTATGCCCTGCTGCAGCTTGATCTTCTGCCGCGCCGACGAGTTCGCCGCCGGCTCCAGCTTCTCGTACTCCAGGTTCTTCAGCGAAACGCCGCGCTTCACCAGCTTCTGCGAAAGGATCTCGATCACCGCCTTCAGCGTGTACTCGTCCTGGCTGGCCAACTGGATAACTTCCGTCCCCTCTAGGTCAATCTTCGACTTCGAGTTCTTTAGGTCGAAACGCGCGTTCACCTCTTTGGTCGCTTGATCGATCGCGTTCTTGACCTCCTGGAGGTCTACCTTGCTCACCACGTCGAAGCTGTTATCGGATGCCATGTCTCGTCAGTTTCCTTGGTCTGGGTAGATCTTCTATTATGACAGCCCCGCAACAATCCCAGGGAAGAGCCGGAAGAAGTTCGCCGTCGTCTGCCGCGCCAAATCTCTCGTCTCGACGCCCCGCAGCCCGGCGACCGCCTCCGCCGTATGCACCATCAAAGCAGGCTCATTCCTTTTGCCGCGATGCGGTACCGGCGCCAGAAACGGGGCATCCGTCTCAAGCAGAATGCGGTCCGTCGGAGCCGTCGCCGCAACCTCCCGTAACCCCGTTGACTTCGGGTAAGTCACGTTGCCCGCAAAAGACAGATAAAATCCCGCACGGAGCGACGCCTGCGCCTCGGCGGAGCTGCCCGAAAAGCAGTGCATGATGCCGCCGATCCCCGTCGCGCTCCAGTGCTCCGCAAGCAACGCCAGCAGATCCGCCCAGGCATCAGCCGCGCCAAACTTGGTCTTCGCCTCCGCTCGCGCCAACTCTGAAGTCCTGCAGTGGATCAGGATCGGCTTCCCGACCTCAGCCGCCAACCGCATCTGCGCCACAAACGCCCTGTGCTGCGTCCCAACGTCTGGATTGTCGGCGTGGTAATAATCCAAACCGATCTCGCCCACCGCCAAACATCGTGCGTCCGATAGAAGCTCACGCAGCTTCCCGAGCGCCTCGGTTGTCGCCCGGTGCGCCTCCTGCGGATGAATGCCCGCCGACGCGTAAACCGTCGGCCCGCTCCCACCTGCGCCAACCCGCGGCATCTTCGCAATCTCAAGCGCCCGATGCATCGTCTCCGGGCCATCGCCGATGCCGATCGCCAGGATCAGACCAACGCCCGCCGTCTCCGCCCGCAGGAGCACGCCGTCGAGATCGTCATAGCTGTCAAGGTGCGCGTGAGAGTCGATCAGCACACCGGCATCGGGAATGTTCCGCTGCATGGCCCTCTCAGATTACCAATGACGCGGCAGCACCACGCGTCAGGCGCGAAACGGTCTCACCTTCACGCGCGAGACCGGCCCTCATCTGAGGCGCGAGACCGGTCTCATCGAGGCGCGAGGCCGAAATCACTTCAGGCGAGAACCCAGGGGGATCTCATCCATCTCGGCAAACGTTGCGAGCGCGGGCTTGCCGCCATCCGGCCCGGAGGCGGCCAAGAGCATGCCGTGCGACTCCAGACCGCGCATCTTGCGTGGAGCGAGATTGGTAATCACAACGATGCGCCGGCCCAGGAGATCTTCAGGCGCATACCACTCCGCAATGCCCGAAAGGATCTGCCGCCGCCCCAAGCCAGGTTCCGTCCCCAGGTCGACCTCCAGCCGAAGCAGCTTGTCGGCCTTTGGAATGCGCTCAGCAACGACGACTTTGCCGACCCGCATCTCCACCTTCGCGAAGTCGTCGATCGTGATCGTCGGCGCAGCAGCTTCAAGCGGCGGCACCGGCCCTGGCGCCGATGTGATCGGCTGGCTCGAAGCCGCCGTCGCAAACGGCCCAGACGCCTGAGCCTCCGTATGCGAGGGAGCCGGCGGACGCTCGGTCGTGATCGCGGCCGACCCAGCCACATGTGCGATCGGGTCGACCTCCGGCAGCGCGGAGGTGCGCGGCCCAGCCGCAGGATGCGTCGGGTCCAGCGGCACCGCAACGCTCGCCGTGGTCGTCTCATTCGAGAGCCGCGAAGGGGCGGGCGCGACCCGTGCGGCCGTATCCGCGTTCGGTCCCGCATCCGACATCCGAGCCTCGGCAAACTCGGTCCGCTCGGAGGTACGCGCGTCGTTGTCGGCAGTCACGGTGCTCAGGTTCTCGGGCGTCGGTGTGCTGCTGGTCTGACTGCTGCTGGGCGATTCCATGTCTGCCATCGTCTGGGCTAATCCTTTGTCGGCGCGGGGAAAGATGGGGCTAAGAGGCCCGAGCTTGGTGCCGGGCTTCAGGCCGCCCCACTCGAGGTTGTTCAACTCGCCGTCTGCTGCTGCTTGCTCGATTGTTTTCCTAAAGCCGAGTTGCTTCCAAACACGGGCAGTCGCGAAGGGGAGGAAAGGGTAGAGGAGAACGGTGATGATGCGGATGGCTTCGGCGGCCGTGTAGAGGACGTCGCCTAGCTTCGCTCGATCTTCAGGCGACTCGCTCTTGGCGAGCTTCCAAGGTTGTTCTAGGGAAATGAATAGATCAGTCTGAGCTATTAGTAGGTTCACATAGTCTAAAGCGCCCCGCTCCTCGCGCTCAAGTTCGGCAGCGTCTCGCAAATCCTGCAACAGCTTTGCTTTGTCTAACGCTAGTGAGAAGCGTGCACTCAGACTCGCCTCGCGCTCAAAAAAGATCATCACTGTTGCTAGCCGAGCCATTTCGATATCTGGAACGGCAATCAGAGGGTGGTAACGCTTCACGCCGGATCGTATTTCGAATAACGCGATCGACAGGGTCTGTCGCTCGAGATGGAGTGGAATCTGAGAACCGCAGTCCTTCTCGATCATGCTGAGTGTGCGCTTAACCAGATTCCCATACCCGTTGGCCAGATCCGCGTTGTACCGCGTGATCATCGCGTCAAAAGAAAAGCTCCCATCCTGCCCGAACGGAATCTCGCGCAGGAGGAAGTAGCGAAGAACATCCGAAGCGAAGAGGTCGCGTTCGTTCTTATTGGGCTCTGGGACAGGTTGATAGCCAGCATCTTTCTTTAGCTCGGCTTCGTTGTACGCGAGGATGGCCGAGCGATAGTGTCCGCCGAATGCATCGAGGATCGTCTCCGTGCGCACGATGTTGCCGCGCGACTTCGACATCTTCGACTCCTCAAACAGGAGCCATCCGTGCGCCGTGACGGCCTTGGGCAGCGGCAGACCCGCGGCCAGCAAGAACGCGGGCCAGTAGACGCAGTGAAACCGAATAATCTCCTTGCCGACCAGGTGAAGATCGGCCGGCCAGTACCGCGCAAAATCCCGCGCGTCGTCCGGATCGTCCGACCCATACCCCACAGCCGTCATATAGTTCGCCAGCGCATCGAGCCACACGTAGATCACGTGCTTCTCGTCGCCCGGCACAGGGATGCCCCAGTGAAAGCTGGTGCGCGAGATGGAGAGGTCCTTGAGTGTCCCGGGAGTGTAGGCGTAGTTGAGCGCGGAGTTTTTCAGTTGACCGCTTGCCAACCTCAGATGGAGATCTTTGGAGGAAGGTCCGTATGTTTGAGAGGTGCCGTCTGGAAGATCTTTCCATAATTCCGGCCACCGCTCTCGCTCAATCGAGTTGCCGCGGATAAAGCTGAGGACTTCGTTGCGGCGGGAATCGGGGGTGATGAGGAGTTGATTCGACTCGATCAGGTCGAGCAGCTTGCCCTGGTACTCCGACAACCGGAAGTAGTAGTTCTCCTCCGACACCGTCTCGGTCAGGCGCCCGCAGTCCGGACAGTGGATGCCCGGCGGCCCCTCTACATACGCCTCGTCCGACACGCAGTACTGCCCCGTGTACGTGCCCTTGTAGATCGCGCCGCGCTCCTGCAAGAGCCGGAAAAGCCTCTGCACGCCCGCCTTATGCCGCGCCTCGGTGGTTCGGATAAAGTCGTCGTACGTGATCCCCATCCGGTCCCACAAGGCCCTGAAGCTCGCAGCCACCTGATCCGCAAACTCCTGCGGCGGCACCCCAGCCGCAAACGCCGAGCGCTCGATCTTCTGCCCATGCTCGTCGGTGCCGGTCAGGAAAAACGTGTCGTCGCCAAGCAGGCGACGCCGCCGCGCCAGCACGTCGGCGGCGATCGAGGTGTAGGCGTGGCCGATGTGCGGTCGGGCGTTCACGTAGTAGATCGGCGTTGTGAGATAAAACTTTTTCTGCGGTGGCGTTTCAGGCATCGGAAGCGTCAGTTTAGCAGGCGCGGCTCTCCCGGGCTCGATCTCCAGGCGTGTCGTTGCTACGTTCCGGCAGGCTCGCCCAGCCGTGGCGCAAGCAGTTGAAAAACCCCCAGCGCCAGCAAGTACGCCGATCCGGCGAGCGCAAAGATCAGCATCGGATGTAAACCAAACTGGTGCTTCACAATCCAGGTA
>CAXUIB010000016.1:0-24230 GCA_964250945.1 uncultured Acidobacteriaceae bacterium | reverse complement strand
GATGAGGTGGGGCTCGTTCTCAGGGAGTGTGGCGATGAGCTCCGGGATGACGGGTTTGCGGACGGAGCGAAGGACGGGGGATGGGTCGACTGCGGGCTGGTTTGCGAGGACGGCGAGGCGCTCGCGGGCGAGCATGCCGTAGTAGAAGTTGACGTAGTTGTCTGAGAGCGAGCGGTAGTAGTTGACGGCCTGCGGGAGGTTTTTCTCTTCGTCCTCGAAGATGCGGGCGCGCCAGTAGAGGGCGCTTGGGGCTTCCGTTCCGGCCGGGTAGCGCTCGATCTGCTCGTCCATGAGCTGGGCGGCGAGGTCGTAGTGTCGCAGGCGGTAGTTCATCCAGGCGGCACGCCAGTGGGCGGAGGGCGCGTAGGTGGAGTCGGGGAAGAGTTTTACCAGGAGCTGGTAGTGATAGGTGGTCTGGGCAGCGTCGTGCTTGAGCAGGTACATGTTGCCGCCGGAGTAGAGGGCCTCTTCGAGCCATCGGCTGTGCGGGAAGCGCTGGACCATCTGGGCGATGATGGCGTCGTGCTCGGAGCGGTTGTCCTCGGAGCGGGAAAGTTCGGCGAGTATGTAGAGCTTGAGCGCGGCGGAGTCGTCGGTGGTGTCGGGAAGGTGCTCGGCCTCATGCCGGCTCAGGTGTTTGAGTTTGAGGTCGCAGACGGCAGCGTAGATCTTGAGGGCGTCGCGATCGGGTTGGGACAGACCGGAGTCGTTGGCTTCGATGCTGTGGTACTCAGCTCCGGCTTCGGCGAAGTGCTTGGCGTTGAAGAGCTGGGCGGCGTGCGATTTGCGGTCGGCGGCGGAAAGGAACACGCCTAAGTTTTGCAGCTGCTGGCGGGCTTGGTTGACCTCTGGGGAGAAGGGGAGGGCGAGGTAGAGGGCGCGAAAGGTTTGCGCCGCGTGGGCGTTGTCGCCGGTGCCGGCGTAGGCTCGGCCGAGGGCGTAGCGGAAATCGGCGTGCGCGGCTTCAGGGGTGTCGGCGAGCGGCGTTAGGATGCGGAGCGCGCCCGCGGCGTCTCCTTGTTGGAGATGGGCGTTGCTGAGGGCGACGGGGGCGCTGGCGGCAAAGATGCTGTCCGGGTGACGCTGGGCGAAGTGGTCGAGCAGGGGATACGCGTCGGCGCCGTGGCCTGCCTGCACGTCGGCCTGTGCGCCGAGGTAGTCGGCGTAGTCGGAGAGGGCATCGCCGGTGGTCGCGGCGGTGTGAAAGGCAATTGCGGCGTCGGGGTAGCGGCGGTCGAGCGAGTAGCTGTGGCCGATGGCGAGCCAGGCGGCGCTCGCGGCCTCACCGGGGTGGCTGCGCGCGAAGCTCTGGACCCCGGCGTAGGCCTCAGGCGAACGGGTGAGGGCGAGCTGCTGGGCCATGGGCCGGAGGTCGGCGGAGGCGGTAAAGGCGCGCGTGAGGCGGATGCTTTCAGGCGATGGGCGGAAGTTGACGACGTGATGGCTGGACGGAGATGCGCCTTTCGCGGTGAGGGTGGAGCGGCGGCCTGTGTGAGTTGAAGCGTGCTTGGTCCGGGTGTGGGCCGAGGTGTTGGATTTGGAGATGGAGGGCTTCCCTGCCGCGGATCTGTGCGGTATGCGGGGCTTTGCCGGCGAGCGTGAGGCGGCTAGGACGGCGGCGGGTCGACTCAAAGAAGCAAACAATCCCGGGAAAAAGAGAATCAGAGCGAGCGACAGGATGGGGAACGGGATGTCTGCCAGAAAGGTCGAGCGGTTTGCGGATGCGTGCGACGTGGCCACAAGAACTACTTTATCTGGCCGCGAGAACGTGGGCACGGGGGCCGTGCTGGTGGAATCTGAGCAGGTACGCTGGTCGGCGGCGAGCTATGGGCGCGTTTTGCCCCAGTCGCTGGAACGATTGTATGATGGGAGTGTTTTGATCCTGCTCGGCCACGACTGTCTTTTAGAACAGGCTGCGAGGGCGAGAATCCGAACCGCATGCTTATGGCTGCCATCCAAACACCAGTGCCGGAAGAAGTTCACCCTGACGTCGCCCTCGTTGCGCGGGCGAAGGACGGCGATACGGCGGCGTTTGAGCAGTTGGTACGGCAGTACGAGCGGCAGATCTTCCGGGTGGCCCAACATATTACACAAAATCGTGAAGACGCCGAGGACATTACGCAGGATGCGTTCCTGAAAGCGTACGAGAAGCTGGATCAGTTTCAAGGCAACTCGAAATTTTCGACGTGGCTGGTACGGATTGCAGTTAACGAAAGCCTGATGCGACTCCGCAAGCGGAAAACGAGCAAGACGGTGCCGATGGATCAGGACGTGCAGACCGAAGAAGGATCGATTCCGCGGGATTTTGCGGAATGGCGACCGAATCCAGAGCAGATGTTTGGACAGTCGGAGCTGAGTGATATTCTTCGCCGTACGATTCAAGGCTTGCCACCTGGGTTTCGTACGGTGTTTACATTGCGGGATATCGAGAACCTGTCGACAGAAGAGACGGCGCAGGCGCTCGGTTTGAGTGTACCGGCGGTCAAGTCGCGGCTGTTGCGGGCGCGGTTGCAGTTGCGGGAACGCCTGAGCCGGTACTTTCGGCAGGAGAAAACAGAGGGCCAGTCGATATGACCTGCACAGATTTTTTGAGCCAGCTGACGGACTACTTCGATGGGCAGATCGAGCCTGAGCTGTTGGCGGAGGTACGGGCGCATACGGCATCGTGCTTGCACTGCGAGATCGTGTTGAACACGACGCGGCAGACGATCGAAGTGTACCGGGACAACGAGCTGTATGAGTTGTCAACGGAGTTCCCGGAGCGTCTGCACGTGGCGATCATGGCGCGCTGCCGGACGAAGCCGTAGAGAGTTCGGGCAGTCACGCCGAGACTACGTCTTCTGCTCTCGTTTGAGAATCCCTGCGGTCTGTTTTGTGTCGATCGGAGCTCAGGCTCGCGCCCATTTGATGCGGTCGATGTAGAGTGGGCTTGTACGCTGTCCGGTCGCGGCTTTCGCGGGTGTGATCTCGTCTATCCGAAGTGGCCTTAGGACGGCTGCCCGTGTCTGTGCCGGATCTTCTCTAGGAACCTATGTGGATTGTTAGGCTGGCGCTTCGTCGCCCGTACACGTTTGTGGTGGTGTCCATTCTTTTGCTGCTGCTGGGCGCAGGGTCGGCGGCCGTTGCTCCGAAGGATATCTTCCCGTACATCGACATCCCCGTGGTGACGATTGTCTGGACCTACGCCGGTCTGACGCCCAATGAGATGGAGGGCCGGGTTGTAACGGTCTGCGAGCGTGCGCTGACGACGACGGTCAACGATATCGAGCACTCGGAGTCGGAGTCGTACCAGGGCGTTTCGGTGATCCGGGTGTACTTTCAGCCGACCGTCAAGGTGGAACTGGCGCTCTCACAGATTACGGCGATCGTGCAGACGATCCTGCGGACGCTTCCGCCTGGAACGTTTCCACCGGCGATCCTGAAGTATGACGCGTCGAGCGTTCCGATCGTGCAGTTGGCGTTGAGCGGCGAAGGTTTGAGCGAGGAGGATCTGTATGACCTCGGACTGAGCTTTGTGCGGCCGCGTCTGGCAACGGTGCAGGGCGCATCGGTTCCGCTGCCGTACGGCGGCAAGGTGCGGCAGATCATGGTCGATACCGACCCGAATCTCTTGTATGCGAAGCACCTTTCGGCCACAGATGTTTCGACGGCGATCAACCAGCAGAATCTCATTCTGCCGGCGGGTACGGCGCGGATGGGGGACCGGGAGTTTGTGGTGCGGATGAACAGCAGTCCGGCGCAGGTTTCGGCCTTCAACGACCTGCCGATCCGCGCGGCCAACGGAGCGATCGTCTACATCAAGGATGTGGCGCAGGTGCGGGAGGGGTACGCAGTCCAGACAAATATTGTGCGGCAGGATGGGAAGCGGTCGGCGCTATTAACCGTGCTGAAGAACGGAAAGACGTCGACGCTCGACATTGTCAAGCAGACGATCGCGGCGCTGCCGAGGGTGAAGGCAGGGCTTCCGCCAAATCTGAAGATTACGCCGCTGTTTGATCAATCCATTTTTGTCCGCGAATCGATCTTTGAGGTGGTCCGCGAAGCTTCGATCGCGGCGCTCCTGACCGGTCTGATGATCTTGCTGTTTCTGGGCAGTTGGCGAAGCACGCTTATCGTCTGTACGTCGATTCCGTTGTCGATTGCGACTTCGCTGGCGATCATGACAGCTCTGGGGCAGACGATCAATGTCATGACACTGGGCGGTCTCGCACTGGCGGTCGGCATCCTGGTGGACGACGCGACGGTGGAGATCGAGAACACGCACCGCAACATGGCGGAGAAGAAGCCTCTGGTCCGGGCCATCTTGGATAGCGCGCAGCAGGTGGCGGCGCCGGCGTTTGTGTCCACCTTGTCGATCTGTATTGTGTTTGTGCCGGTGGTGCTGTTGACTGGCGCGGCGAAGTACCTGTTTACGCCCTTGGCGATGGCGGTGGCGTTCGCGATGATGGCGTCGTATTTTCTTTCGCGGACCTTGGTGCCGACCATGATGCACTTCCTCCTGCCGGCGGAGCTGCCTTTGTACCAGGACGAGACCGCGGCGGAGCAAGAGACGAAGAAAAATTGGATCTGGCGCTGGCACCGCAAGTTCGATCACCAGTTTGAACGGATGCGGCTGCGCTACAAGCACCTGCTGGCATGGTGTCTCGATCACGCTGCGCTGACGCTGGGGATGTTTGCCGCGTTTGTGTTGCTCTCCTTGCCGCTGGTGTTTTTGATCGGGCAGGACTTCTTTCCGTATGTGGATTCGGGGCAGATGCGTCTTCATGTGAGTCCGCCGGAGGGTCTGCGTCTTGAAGATTCGGAGCTGTACTTTGCAGAGGTCGAGCACGAGATCCGGCGAGTCATTCCGGTCGATCAGACAAAGCTGATCCTGGACAACATCGGTCTGCCGAACGGTGGCATCAATCTGGCATTTTCAAACAGCTCCACCATCTCGAATTCGGACGGAGAGATTCTGATCGCGTTGACGCCGGGAAAGCGTCAGACGGAGAAGTACATGCGCCTCTTGAGGGCGGATCTTCACGAGAAGTTTCCGGACGGCACGTTCTTTTTTACGCCGGCAAACATTACCAATCAGATCCTGGACTTCGGTCTGCCCGCGCCGATCGATCTGCAGGTGGTGGGGCGCGGAAAGAAGAACTACGCGATCGCGCAGGGGCTGATGAAGAAGATCGCCGCGATCCCGGGCGCTGTCGACGTGCACCTCCATCAGCAGGTGACCTACCCGACGATGCAGGTAAACGTGGACCGGAGCCGAGCGCGGCAGATTGGGCTGACCCAGCAGGACGTCGCGCAGAGCATGCTGATCTCGCTGACGGGCACCGGGCAGACCGCGCCCAACGAGTGGCTGAATCCGGTGAACGGCGTCAACTACCAGGTGGTGGTGCAGACGCCGACCTACCGGATCAACTCGATCCCGGAGCTGGCGCGGACTCCGGTGACTTCGCCTTCGGGCAACACGAGTCAGCTGCTGGGAAATTTGGTGAACTTTCGCCGCGATGCGTCGCCGATCGTGATCGACCACTACAACATCCAGCCGGTGTTTGACGTATATGCGGATGTCGACCGGAGGGATCTGGGCGGAGTCTCGCGCGAGATCCACAAAATCATGGACGAGACGGAGAAGACCTTGCCAGTCGGGACCACGCTTGAGCTGCGAGGCGAGGTGAAGACGATGAACGACTCGTTCTTGCGCCTAGGGATCGGCATCCTGTTTGCGCTCGGTCTGGTGTATCTGCTGATGGCGGTGAACTTCCAGAGCTGGCTCGATCCGGTGATTATTTTGATGGCCATTCCGGGCGCATTCTGCGGCATTGTGTGGATGCTGTTTGTAACGCAGACGACGTTTAGCGTCCCGTCGCTGATGGGCGCGATCATGACGATCGGTGTGGCCACAGCGAACAGCATCTTGATGGTGGTGTTTGCGAACGATGAACGCGTCGCGGGCAAAGACCGGGTCGAGGCGGCGCTGAACGCCGGCTACACGCGGCTGCGTCCGGTACTGATGACGGCCCTGGCGATGATTATCGGCATGCTGCCGATGGCCCTGGCGTTTGGCGAGGGCGGAGAGCAGAACGCACCGCTGGGACGGGCGGTGATTGGCGGCCTGCTCCTGGCGACGGTGAGCACGCTGTTCATCGTTCCCGTCATCTACTCGCTCCTGAAGAAGTCCGCGCCTGCGGACTTTGATCAGGAGATCGACCGGGAGTATGGGACCGAGACAACACAGCCAGAGGAGCAGCACGCCTGATGCCGGATGAGGGGAGCAGATTGAGGGATGGCCGGGGTGGCGCCGGCGTGGACGTTGCCGAAGGACGCCGTCTGGGCGACCGCTTCGCCGACCCGAACAGCATGGACGACGCGAAGATCGGGCGCTCGTTTGAGGAGGCAAACAGCACAGGCAAGCACAAGCACCGTGGACCGGAGCAGTCGAAGAAGCCGGTCAATCGCCGTGTGTTCCTGCTGTTTGTGCTCGCCGTTGTGGTGGTCTTTCTCGTAGCGTTTCTTGCTGGGTACGTTCCGCGGCACCGGCGCGACAAGGCGAATCGAGAGAAGGCGGATGCCGAGCGCAATGCTTTGCCGGTGGTCGCGGTAAACCAGGTTCACCGCGCCGCGAGTGGAGCGACGCTCGTGGTTCCCGGTACGACAACGCCGCTGACCGAGGCGTTTGTGTACGCACGCGCGGGAGGATACCTGAAGCGGCGGCTTGTGGATATTGGCGATCATGTGCGCAGGGGGCAGCTGCTGGCGGTGATCGATGCGCCGGATCTCGACCGACAGGTGGATCAGGCGCGCGAGCAGGTGCGGCAGGCAGAGGCGCAGCGAGCCCAGCAGCAGACGCAGCTGGCGCTGGCCCAAATTACGGAGGAACGATACCGCGTTCTGGTGACCAAAGGCGTTATCGCCCGGCAGGAAGGCGATCAGCGCGAGGCGGATTTTCGGGCGGCGCAGGCCAATGTCGCTGCAGCGGATCGCAACGTCGAAGCGTTCCGCGCGAACCTTGGGCGCGTCCTCGCGCTGCAAGGGTACGAGCGGGTGACAGCACCGTTCGACGGTGTGGTGACGGCGCGCAACGTCGATGTGGGCGCGCTGATTTCGGCGCAAGGATCAGGCGGAAGTGCACCGAGCGGATCCGATGCCCAGAGTGTCGGAAGCAGAACAGGGGCAACAAATACGGGGGGCGCGACCGGGAGCGGACCGGCAGCTGCGACGCCCAGCACGGGCGGCGGTGCAGGCGGACCTCTCTTCAGCATCGCGCAGGTTGGACGTCTGCGGATCCTGGTCTCGGTGCCAGAGGGGTATGCGAACGCGGTAAAGGTGGGACAGAGTGCCGCCGTGCATTTTCAGGAGTTCCCGCGAGCGGATTTCCATGGCGTGGTGACGCGAACCTCTGCGTCGATCGACCAGAACACACGGACGCTCCTGACGGAGGTACAGGTGGATAATCGTGACGGCCGGCTCCTAACGGGAATGTACGCGGTCGTCACATTCAGTGGGCTCGGCGGACAGCCGCCGCTGACAGTCTCGGGCGACGCGATCGCTGTCCGGGAGGACCGAAACGTTGTGGCTGTGGTCGAGAACGGGGTTGTGCATCTGCGGCCGGTGGACGTGGGACGCGATCTCGGGCCAACGGTCGAGATCGTAGGTGGGTTGCGCGAGGGCGAGCTGATTGCAGCGACGATCACCGACGACGTCCGCGAGGGTGCGCAGGTGGAGACGCGCGTGGCGGAGAGTACGGCAGCAGCGGGCGGCGGCGCGGGAGCTCCAAAGCCCAGCGCGCCTCCGGGTGGATCGACACAGTATGCAAATCCGGCGGTGACGGACGCAAATATGGCGGGGCAAGCGGCGAAACAGAGCGGCGGGAAAGCAGGCGGCAAATCGGGCGCCGGCGAGAGCAGCGGAAGCGGTGAACAGAAGGGTCAGAGCTCAAACGGAGGCGGCGGTGGGAGTGTGGGCAGCAAGCCGTGACGGAGCGCGGGGAGGGCTGCGTGCTTAGTGTGGTAGGTGAGGTGGTCCGGAGACCGCAAAGCTTGATCAGGCCTGGCGTGCGCGCCGGTGTTGCTGTGGTGATCGGGATGTGTCCAGTGCCGGCCAAGTCACAGGCAGCGGCCGTGCCTCTCCCAGGCGCGGGCCAGGTGGAGGCGGTCGTAGCTGCCCCTGCGCCGGCGGGAGCTTTGGCCGGGCCTGCGACCGAACGTTTGCCCAGGGCGCCTGAAGTAGCGCCGATCGCGCCGGTGACGGTCCTGGTGCCGCGGCCTGACACGCACCTTGCCGAAGAGAGCGCCCTCGGGCCGGAACGGTCTGCGCCGACGGGGCTTGTACCGAACTTCCACGGGCTCTTCGGGCCGTATCGATCGCCCAAAGTTCCGGCCCTCTTCCCGGGCGACGGTGCACGTCTGCGAGGTCTGGTGCGCGACGGAAAGCTGTACCTGACGCTGCACGACGCCCTGGCGCTCGCGATCGAGAACAATCTGGATGTAGAGGTAGAGCGCGACAATCTCCTGCTGGCGGACACGGATGTACTGCGGGCAAAGGGCGGAGGTCTGTTGCGCGGCATCGACTACACAGTGCAGGAACCACCGGCTGGGGTGGGCGGGCCTGGAAGTCCGCTCCTGAACACGGCGACCACGAATACAAATCCAACGACGCCTGCCGTGACCGATCTGACGGCGCTGAACTCGACCGCGCAGCTCACGACCAATCTTGCGGCGAACACGACGGGATCTAGCTACGCCTTAGGACCGGCGGTGCCGCTGTTTGATCCCAACCTGATCCTTACGGCGGGGTATCTGCGGCGGTTGAACACCGTGTCTCTGGTCTCGACCACGGACGCGGGGGCCGGAGGCAGCGGCAGCGGGACGACAACGACGCCAGGATCGTTGAACTTCGTCGCGACAAACCTGGCGTATCTGCAGGGGTTCAGCACAGGCGCGCAACTGACGGCGACAGCGAACAATGACTCGCAGGTGATCTACGCGACACAGTCGGAGCTCGACCCGTTCTATGCTCCAAGCACGTCCGTAACGCTGACCCAGCCGCTCTTGCGCGGGCGTGGGCGGGCGGTGAACCTTCGGTATCTGCGCATTGCAAATCTCGACCAGAAGGTTTCGCGACTTCTCTTTGAGCAGCAGGTTCTAGAAACCATCTACGGAGTTTCACGGCTGTACTTCGACCTGGTGAGCCTGGGCGAGAACGTGGCGGTGAAGCAGGAGGCGCTGCGCGCGGCCGAGAAGCTGCGGCAGGACGATGCGGACCAGGTCATCGAGGGAACGCTGGCGCCCATCGAACTGACGCGGGCCGCAGCGTCGGTCACAAGCAGCCGGTTTGACCTCCTCCAGGCACAAGGTTTGTACCGGCAGGAAGAGATCATTCTCCGCAACCAGATCCTCCGGACGGGATCGCCGGCGTTTGCGGTTGGGTTTACCGAGATCGTGCCGACAGACCGGATCGTAGTGCCGGATGCGCCCGCGCCGTTGCCGGCAACGGAGTTGATTGAGCAGGGCTTGCGGCGGCGGCCGGATCTGGCGCAATCGGAGCTGCAGCTGCAAGCCAATCAGGTAAGCCTGCAGGCTTCGCGGAACCAGGTGCTTCCGCAGCTGAACGTGTACGGCAACGTGGAGACGCGCGGGAGCTCGGAGGTGGGATACGACGCTTTGGGTACGCCTGGGACGGGTCTGCCGACTGTGCCGAGCAATCTCGCGCTGGGCGGTCTGCGGACCTCGACGATCTACCAGGGAGGCGTGCAATTGACGTTTCCGATCCGCAACCGGATTGCCGCGTCCGATGCTGCGCGGGATGCGGTGCAGCTGCGGCAGGCGCGTGCCCGGACCGAGCGTCTGGACAATCAGGCGCGCGAAGAGATCGAGAACGCGATTGTGGCGGTCGAGACGGCCGATGCAGCCTATCGGGCGGCGGCGGAGAGCCGCGATTATCAGGCGCAGCTCCTCCAGGCCGAGCGCGACCGGCTGGCGGTTGGACAATCCACAAATCTTCTTGTCATTCAAAACGAGACGTACCTGGCGCAGGCGCAGTCGACCGAGATTGCGGCGCGAAGCGACTGGAAAAAGGCGCAGATCGAGCTGGGACGCGCGCTCGGAACGCTGCTTGAAGACAATCATGTGGAGCTCGATCAGGCAATCAGCGGGACGCTGACGCGCTGAGTTTTTCGCGTGTTTGCCAGGGCGCTGCTGTATAGACTGGGAGGGTGAACCTACCCTTTCAGCCGCCTTTGTTGCCGATGCTTGCCAAGCGTGTCGCGGAGTTGCCCGCAGGCGATGCGTGGATCTTTGAGCCGAAGTGGGACGGGTTTCGGGCCGTGATCTTCCGCGACAGGGACGAGGTGCTGATCCAAAGCCGGGACGCGAAACCTCTGAACCGGTACTTTCCGGAGCTGCTCCCGGTCCTTCGCGCGCAGTTGCCGGAGCAGTGTGTGCTCGATGGCGAAGTTGTGATCGCCGACAGGGACGGATTGAACTTCGATGCGCTCCAGCTGCGGGTGCACCCAGCCGCGTCGCGGGTACGCATGCTGGCGGAGCAGACGCCGGCCGCTGTGGTGTTCTTTGATCTGCTTTGTGTGGGCGATCGGGATCTGCGCCATGTGGCCTTTGAGCATCGGCGAGCAGAGTTGGAGCTCGTCCTCGGTGCCGCGACAGGGCAGGTTCACCTGACGCCCGCGACTCAGGATCGTGCGGTGGCGGAAAATTGGTTTCACCGGTTTGAGGGCGCGGGGCTCGATGGCGTGATGGCGAAGCAGCGTGCCGGAAGCTACGAGCCGGACAAGCGCGTGATGCTGAAGGTGAAGCATGAGCGCGATGCCGACTGCGTGGTGGCGGGGTTTCGGTGGCACAAGGACGGCGATGGAACGGCGGTGGGGTCGCTGCTCCTGGGGCTCTATGATGCTGCGGGAACGCTACAGCATGTGGGCACGTGCGCTAGCTTTACGATGCCCAAACGGCGGGAGCTGGTAGAGTTTCTGGCGCCCTATCGAAAGGGGGCAACCGAGGGGCATCCGTGGGCAGGGTGGGGCGGACCCAACGCGGAGGGCAGCCGCATGCCAGGGGCGCAGAGCCGCTGGAGCTCCGGCAAGGATCTGTCGTGGGAGCTCCTGCGGCCGGAGCTCGTGGTCGAGGTGGCGTACGAGCACATGCAAGGCGACCGGTTCCGGCACATGGCGCAGTTTCGGCGATGGCGGGTAGATAAGGCTCCACGAAGCTGTACGTATGAGCAGCTGGAGGTGGTCGCTCCCCAGGAGCTAGTGGAGGTGTTTGGTGGTGGGCGATAGAGGGCGGAGCAGGTGGTGCGATTTACGCCCGATCGTGCTCTGAGCGAGCAGCGCCTTGCGCTACGATAGATCCAACGTGCCGCTCATCCGCCTCTCCACCCCTGGCGCGACTTACCCGATCCTGATCGGCACAGGTCTGGTGGACGATCTCTCCTCGCGCCTATGCCGGGTTCTGTCGGGCCCGATCTCGCGAATCTTTGTTGTGACCTCGCCCGAGATCTGGAAGCTCTGGTCCGAACGCTTCCTCGGCTCGTTCCCCAAAGAAACGCAGCCGGTCGTGCTCTATCTGCCCAGCGGGGAACGGCACAAGCGTCTGGGTACAGTGGAAGCGCTGGCCGAACAGATGGCGCTTGCCGGGGCGGACCGCGACAGCCTGCTTCTCGCCTTCGGTGGTGGCGTGGTAGGCGATGTCACTGGGTTTCTCGCTGCCATCTACATGCGGGGAATCCGTTTCGTTCAGATCCCGACGACGCTTCTGGCGCAGGTCGATTCGTCGATCGGTGGAAAGACCGGCGTCAATCTCCGCTCCGGCAAAAATCTGATCGGCAGCTTTCACCACCCGCTCGCGGTGTTAACCGATATCGATCTGCTCGCGACCTTGCCCGCTCGGGAACTTCGATCGGGCCTCCAAGAGTCGGTCAAGGCGGGCGTAATTGCGAGCCCGCGATTGTTTGCGGACCTTGAGCGTCATATGGATAAGATCACCGCACCGGAGTCGCTCGATCGCAAGGTGCTTACCCGGATTGTCGCAGCGAGTGTGCGCGTCAAGGCGGACGTCGTTGCGGCCGACGAGCGTGAGGCGGGCCTTCGAATGACGCTCAACTTCGGCCACACGCTCGGCCATGCCATCGAAGCGGCGACCGGGTACAAGCATCTGCTGCATGGCGAAGCCGTGGGCTGGGGCATGATCGCCGCAGTCCAACTTGCGGTCGCTCGCGGCTCGCTGAGGCCGGAGATTGCAGATCGAATTGAGCAGCTCATATTTCGTCTCGGTCCACTTCCCCGCTTCCGTGCGACCGCCGAGCATCTGGTAGGCCTCACCGGCCGCGACAAGAAGAAACGCTCGGGCAGCCTCGCTTTCGTGCTGCCAAAGAAAATTGGCGAGGTGGAGATTGTTCGCGATGTTTTTGAGGCCGAGCTAATCCAGGCTGCTCATTCCATGCTCGCCCTCATGCGTCAGCAGATCGGGGACCAAACAGGATGACGCCGCCGACCAACGCCGGAGCTCGGCCCGAGGGGACGACCACGCCCGAAGCCGCCGCGGCCAATGTTCAGGAGATGTTCAATGACATCGCACCGACCTACGATCGGGCGAATCGCCTACTTTCGATGGGCCTCGACCGGAGCTGGTGGCGCCGAGCAGCACGAGCATTTGCGCCCGTGCTGGCGCGACCGGAGGCGCAGGTGCTCGACCTGTGCTGCGGTACGGGCGACCTGACGGCTGCTCTTCTGGCGCATCGGCCGGCAGGAGACGATGTAGCTCCAGTGATCGGTGTGGATTTCGCGCCCGAGATGCTCGCTCGCGCCCGCGCCAAGTACCCTCACGCGAACGCCAGCTTCCGCGTCGGAGATGCTCTGGCACTTGCTTTCCCTGATGGGTTTGCGGATCTGGTGACCTTTGCCTTCGGCTTCCGCAATCTTGCGAGCTATGATGACGGTCTCGCGGAGATCCGTCGCGTGCTCCGGCCGGGCGGCGAGTTCGGCATCCTCGAATGCAATCAGCCGTCTGGTCTGGTAGGGGCCGGGTACTCGCTTTACTTCAAGCGAGTGTTGCCCCATCTCGGCGGTCTTATCTCCGGGAAGCCCTCGGCTTACCGCTATCTGCCTGCCTCTGTGGAGCGCTTTCCTCGGCCGCCGAAGATGCTTCAGATGATCGCGGATGCCGGCTTCACAGACGGCTCATGGACGGGCTACACGTTAGGGACAGCGGGTTTGTACCGCGGCACACGTCCGTAACGTCTATCCCGGACACCGCTGCCCTAAGTCTTTCCACACGCTGTACCATCTCCTCTATGAGCACGACCGCGGCCAGACGCCCAGGTGAGACGGCCCATGCCACCAAGCGCTCGGCTGCGCTTTTTTCGGTGCTTTCGGCGGCTGTCATTACGGCGCTGAAGCTGCTGACCGGCGTGCTTACAGGCTCGCTTGGCATGCTGTCAGAGGGAGCGCACTCGAGCATTGACCTTCTCGCCGCCATCATCACACTGTTCTCGATCGGCGTCGCCGACCAGCCCGCAGATGAGATTCACAACTACGGACACGGCAAGGTGGAGAGCCTGTCGGCCTTTGCTGAAACTGTGCTCATGCTGGGATCGTGCGTCTGGATCGTGACCGAGGCCGTACGTCGGCTGCTGTTTCATACCCACCTTGCACTTCGCCTCAGCATCTGGCCGTTCCTGGTTCTGCTCCTGTCGATAGCTGTCGACTTTTCCCGATCGCGCGCACTGTTTCGCTCAGCGCGCGAGCACCGATCGCAAGCCCTTCAGGCGGACGCGGTCCACTTTTCGACCGACATTTGGTCCTCGCTCGCCGTGCTCGTGGGCCTTCTGGCCACCGTTGCCGGCGAGCACTGGCGCGTGCCCGCCCTCGAGTACGCCGACCCGATCGCCTCTTTGCTGGTCTCCACCGTCATCCTTCGCGTCACGTATAGCCTGGCCCGACAGACGATTGACGCCCTGCTCGACGCCACCCCCGCCTCGGACTCCGGCGAGCGCCGGCGCAACCGGCAGGAGCTGGTACGCGACCTGGGAGCCATCAACGGCGTGATCTCGGTCGACCGGCTGCGCATCCGGCAGTCCGGCCCGCGCTACTTTGCAGACATTTCGCTGGCCATGCCGCGGAACGTCACCTTTCAAAGGTCGGAGCAGATTACAAGGCTCGCCACCGAGACTGTCCAACGCCACCTCCCGGAGGCGGATGTCGTGGTTCACTCGGTTCCGACGGCGACCGTCCAAGAAAGCGTTCACGACCAGATTCGCGCAGTGGCCGCGCGGTCCAACCTCAACATCCACGACGTCGCCGTACAACAGCATGAGGCCGGGCTTCACGCTGAGTTGCACCTCGAGGTCGACGAGCGGATGGCGCTGCGATCGGCGCACGATCTGGTAACGCGGCTGGAGGGCGAGATCCGCCGGGAAGTGCCGCAAATCGCAACGATTCTGACGCACATCGAAAGCGAGCCGGGGACGATCGAACACCTCGCATCGATCGAGCGCAACCGGCTACTGGAACTCCGGCTGCGCCGCGTTGCTGCAAACTTTCCCGAGATTATCGACATCCACGACGTGCTTGTCACGCGTATGCCGGGGCCGCGCAGCGAACCGAATGGCATCCAGGTTAACTGCCATTGCACGCTGCCCGACGACGTCCCGATGGCCGAAGTGCACGCCGTGATTACGGCTCTCGAGACGGCGTTCAAACTCGCCTCGCCCGAGGTGGGGCGCCTTCTAATTCATCCAGAGCCGGCAACGGATAACCGACGCTGAGGTTACGCCTGTAAAGATGTCCCCCGAGCAAGAACCAGGGCCTCGCGGGGGGGGCGCGAGACCTTTGCAGCGTTCGCTATGCGCTGTCCTGCCGTCTTCTGGCCGTCCTATTCCGGCCAAACACGACGGGATGACTCGTCTTGACGACTTCAACGATTGGCGACCGAAGGTCTTGAGGCTTGGAGCGGTTCTCGTGTAGGTGTATAGCGAAACCACAGGCCTCATGGCCGTTTTCCTCAATGAAAACGGCACTCCCACACTCTATCCGACTCACAGCAACAGGAGAACCGCTCTAGAAGATGAAGGAGAGGCCAGCCTGGAGGGTGCGGGGGGCGTTTGCAAGGGAGCAGGCCTGAGCGGGCATTAACGCGGGTACAGGGCGGTAGCCTTGGGCTAAGAGGTTGATGGCGTCGGCTGAGATCTCTACCTCGCGCGTACCGAGATAGGCGGCGTGGATCGGCTGACGGACGTGCATACCGAGGTAGGCCTCCGAAGCGGAGGGACTGTAAGCGTCGACCGACGTGAGAAGGCGTTTGGGCTGCCAACGATAGGCCGCCCGGAGTTTGGTTCCGCTCCCACGAAGATTTGCTTTGACGGCGGCGGTGGCTGTCTGCCCAGATGTGCGTGCCAGGCGGTCTTGATTTCCAGAGGCTGCGCTTCCGGAAGCCGAGATCCTGGCTGCTTCATTGCTGGAGATGAGCCCGAGCGCGGCACCGGAGCTGTAGGCGATTGTCGTGCGGAGATCCGGGGAAAGGTCCTCTGTCCAGGCGACATCCCATCCGTTCGCGGTGTAGCCGGTAGCGAGAAATCGGAAGCTGCCGGAAGCCGTGTCGAAGAGAAGGCTTGAAGTTTGCCGGGCGATGGGCTCAGGGCCGGCGTCTGTTGCAAGATGCGCGAGGACGTAGGTGTCCGCTCCCTTGAGTTCAGCGGCTCCGGAGCTTTGGACGCCCGAGACTGTCACCCGATCGAGGTTGTCGTGATAGAAAGCCGCCTCGATCGAGGATCGGCGGGTGGCGTGCCGGATGGATGCTCTCTGATGCAGGCCGTGTTCGACACGGAGACGGCCCTGGATCCGAGCGGCTGAAGGAACGTCGGGGACGGCAGGGACAATGTCGGAGAGTTCCTGAAGATCGCGGGCGGTCGCGAGATGGTAGCCGGCGGTCCAGCTCCCGGCGGGGTGGGCGAGGATGCGAAGGAAGGGCAGGGTCTGGACGATGGAACTGCCATTTTGTTCAAGGACGGCTAGTCTGGAACCTGCCTCGATCTCGGCTAGATCGCCGACGGAGATCTGCTCGCCGGAGGAGAGTTCGAGCGAGTTGATGGTGGTCCTTCCGGTCGCTCCAAGCAGACCCGAGGCCGAGGTGTGGGTTGCGCTGATGCGCATCGTCCCGGCCGGGCCGAGACGGCGCTCGTTGGCAAAGGCGAAGGCCTGCCAGGCGGGCTGGCCGGAGTGACTCGAATAGGTGACGATCTCGGAGCGAAAGGCGGACCGGGCCGTGTCGCTGTGCTGCAGATCAGCGAGAAGACTGTCGCGACGTCCGCTCTGGGCGAACTTACCGGAAGCGTGTTCGACAGTGGCCTGGACTTTGATCGAGGACCTGGACGGATGTTCAGCGGGAGAGCTAAGGTTGGGGTCCCGATCGCGGAGGATGGGGCGGTTAGCGGCAGAGCGCAGCGTCCACTTCCAGTCATCTTCCGGCTCGTCAGCGCGGCGGCGTTCGGCGGGAAGCCAGGAGGTGGAATCGAAGAGGGTGCCGACGGTGAGGTCGACGATCGCCTCGGCTCCCGAACGGAGCTGGAATTTTCGGACAGCCGGAGCAGAGAGCGTGGCTGTGGCGCGCACCTGATACCGACCGGGGAGGAGATTGGCGACGAGGTAGCGGCCGTGGAGATCGGTGACGGCTCCGGCGCGAACCGCCGTCGCGCCGTCGAGCAGCTCGACGAGGGCGCCCATGAGGGGCACGCCACGCGGGTCGCGAACGATGCCGGTGACGACCGAGGACCGGCCTAGAACGGAGTGTTCGCGGGAGGCGGCGGAGCGATGTCCCGAGGCGACGGTTTGAGCGCGTGCAACGGCGGAGGCGACGAGCGCGGCAAGGCCGACCAGAGCGGCGGCCCGCGAGATCCGAAGCTTGCCGACCGGGGTGACCGCGATGGAGCGGATCGGGATCGTGGTGAGAGCGTGACTGGGAATCGAAATCTCCGTGAAGAGTGGCACAGTCGGTGACCTGTGCGTCGATGGCCTGTCCGAAGTTCGAGCCGCGAGAGATACGGCGGCTCTGGGGAGCTCGGGAATCAAGAGAGACCGCTCATAGCCTGATAGCATCCGCCTGATCGTGTCTCCGTAGGGGTTGATGTGAGCCTAGTCGACGACGAACGGGGCCGACTCGGCGATTTGCTGCTTGGTGATGCCGTCGTTGATTTGGATGGTGACCTGGTATTTGCCGGGCTCGAGGCTGGCCAGGGGCATGCTCTTTTCGAGCGTGATCTGGTCGGCGTTGGGGCTCAGCTTGGAGGTGAGTTCTTCGGCCTTAAGCACGGACTTGTTGGTGGTCAGGTTCTGGATCTGGTAAGAGATGGTGGCGCCGTTCTGCTTGCTTTTTTCGTCGATGCCGAGATTGTAGACCTGCATCCAGAAGTTCAGATTTTGGCCGCGGTGAAAGGTGACGGGGACAGCGCCGCCGTTGGCGACGCGAGGGCGGATGTGGGTGTTGCCGATGACAAAGTTGCCGGCGCCGATGTCTTTGGACGGAACACGCTCCATCTGGTCGGCGAGGATGAGCGACGACGCGGAGAGGCGATCGTCGTCGTACTTGGGGAGATTGACCGAACGGCGCCAGGTACCGACGTGGTCCGGGTTGTTGACGTCCTTGATGACGATGTCGATCTTGTAGAGACCGGGGCGCATGGGCAGCGACTTCCAGTAGACCGACATGTCGTTTTGCTTGCGGGCGAGGAGTTCGCTGGGAACCTGGATCGAGACGGTGTCTTCAAAGGTCTGGACCGGCTTGTGGTTCAGGTTGGAGACGCGGGCGAGGATGTTGACCGTACCCATGGCGACGCCGTCCTTCTGCTGAAAAGTGATGTCGCGGTTGCGGATCTGGAGCGTGATCGGCATCAAGACGGTGTCGTTGGTGACCTTGACGTAGTCGGTGCGGACGTCGAAGAGGAAGGGCGGGCCGGTGAGGATTTTGGAGGTGGCCATGTAGGACTCGAGGTCCTTGAACTTGATGACGGGCGGCGCCGAGAGCAGGGCGTAGCGGTTGAGGCGGTCAAACTGCTTGCTCTGATTTTGGGCGGACATGGGGCCTGTGCCGAGTTGCTCCATGCCGCCGCCGGTAAAGCGATCCGCCTTTTTAGCCTGTCCCATCTGCTCGTACATGGTTGCGCCGGCGCCGGGGACGTACTTGAGCGCGTCCTTCTCCGAACGGTCGACAGTCATGTGATAGTCGCCGCACATGCACGTGTCGACGAATTCGATGTCGATGTTGTCGCCGATGCCTTCGAGGTAGCGGTAGTGCCAGATCTCAAACGGGAAGGTGGAGGTGCTGCCGCCGCCTTCTTCGATCGGTCGCTCGTAGTTTCCGCCGGAGGGGTGAGAGTCGATCGAATCGGGCTTGCCGTAGGCGATGTAGATGTGGCCGCGATCGGTGCGCCAGCCGGGTTTGCCGGCGGCGAAGTGCTCGTTGGCGTAGGCGATGCGCTGGTAGTGCTGCTCGCGGAACTCGTTTTCGGGGGAGTCGGGGTTCGGATTGCGGCGCTGCCAGAAAGCTTCGATGAACTGATCGCGCTCCTCGTCATTGGAGAGCTGCCGGAAAGCCTTCAGCTCTTCGTCGGTGATGATCCAGCGGACGTCCTGATCGACCCACTGTTTGTATTCGCCTTTGAGTTCGCGCTTGAGTTCCTTCTGCTGCTGCCGTTTCTCGTTATCACTGAGGCGGCGCTTGAGCGGGTCGGGCCTTTCTTCGACGCTGGGGGCCTTGAGAACGCCATCGGGCGTGGTATCAGGGGAGCCCACCTGTGCGCGGATGGCGGGCAGAGCGAGGAGAAAGGCGAGGGGGAAAGCGGCAGCGGTCGAGATTTGACGGGCAGAGACCTTCATTGAGTTGCGCGACCTCTTGATGAAATTTCATTGTAAGGCGGCGCGCGCCAGGGAACAAGTTACCAAGGGTTGGCGTATCTTTGGCGTATCTGTTGAGGCAGGGGTGGCTGATAGTATCAGGCGCAGCGGGGCCTAGCGATATTTTGAGGACGAAAGAGCGAATCGGATGAGCGCAAAGAAGATCGTAGCCCTGGTTGCGGTGGTTTTGCTGCTGGCAGGCATCGCGGTGGCAACCGTTCTGCACGGGCAGGCCAGCGTGGTGAAGGTCGCGACGGGCAAGGTGACGGAGGGTGATCTGGTGTCGGTGGTGAGCGGCACGGGGCAGATCAAGCCGAAGACGTACGTGAACATCGGGGCGACGGCATTTGGGCGGATCACGCATTTGAATGTGAAGGAAGGCGACCGGGTGAAGCGCGGGGCGGTGCTGGCGACCGTTGAAAGCGTGCAGCCGTCGGCTACGGTGCAGGCGCAGCAGGCAACGATCGCGTCGACGCGGACGGATGTGAACTCGTACGCCGCGGCTGAAAAGACGGCGGCGGCGAATGTCGCGCAGGCCAAGGCGGATCTCGAGCAGAAGCGTTTGGATTTTGAGCGGGCGCAGGCGCTCTACAACGACAAGCTGATCGCGAAGCAGGATTTTGACAGCAAAAAGGCGGCGTACGACGTTTCGGTGGCGACGCTTGATCAACGTCAGGCCTCGGCGGCGCAGGCGCAGGCGCAGACGGCCTCCCAGCGGGCGCGGGTGAACCAGGCGGTGGCGAGTCAGCGGTCGAACTTCGATGCGCTCGACAAGACGGTGAGCAGGGCGCCGTTCGACGGCCTGGTGACGAATGTGCCGGTGCGGGAAGGCGAGACGGTGGTGCTGGGGATCCAGAACGCGGAGGGCTCGACCCTGATGACCCTGGCCGACATGTCAGTGATCACAGCGGAGGTCAAGGTGGATGAAACCGACATCGTCAACGTTCGATTGAACCAGCCGGCCGACGTGACGGTGGACGCGTTGCCGGGGCGGGTGTTCAAGGGGCACGTGACCGAGGTGGGCGATCAGGCTCTCTTGCGGACGACAGGCATAGCGACGAGCCAGAGCACGACGGGGACGGAGGAGGCGAAGGACTTTAAGGTGGTGGTGACGCTGGACCCGACGTCGGAGGAGCTGCGACCGGGGCTGTCGGCCACGGCAAAGATCACGACGGCACACAAGGCGGATGCCGTGATTATCCCGATTCAGGCTCTGGTCGACCGAGATCCCGCCCTCGAGCAGCAGATGGAAAAGGACGCCGGCAAGCATGGCGGATCGAGCTCCACGGATGCGGCCGCGGCGGCGGGAGCCAAAGGGAAGTCGGCCTCCGTGCAGGGCGTGTATCTGCTGCGCAAGGACGGAAGCAAGCTGCGGACCGAGTTTGTGCCGGTAAAGACGGGCATCACGGGAGCAACAGATATCGAGGTCTTGAGCGGTGTTAAGCCGGGCGAAGAGATCGTCACGGGGCGGTACAAGGTGCTGCGAACGCTCAAAAGCGGGATCACCGTAAAGCGGGACAACACAACCGATGTGCCTGCCGCGGGGACGAATACCTAATCGGGTCCAGATCGGGTCTGCGACCTCTAGGGAACTGTTTCGCGCGGCTTACGTAGAATCGTTGAGGGTTGACGAACGGAGATGCAGATGGCGATCGAGACACAGGTGGACACGGCGCGGAGTGACGGCGCGGAAGCTCCGACGGGCGACGTGATTGTGACGGAAAACCTGTGGAAGACCTACTCGATGGGTGACCAGGAGGTGCATGCGCTGCGCGGCGTGAACCTCCGCATCCGACACAACGAGTATGTCGCGATCATGGGACCGTCCGGTTCGGGCAAGTCCACGCTGATGAACCTGATCGGTTGTCTGGATTCGCCGACCGAGGGCCGGTACGAGCTGAACGGCCACGATGTCTCAAAGCTGAACGACGACCAGCTGGCGCGGATCCGCAACAAGGAGATCGGGTTTGTCTTTCAGACGTTCAATCTCTTGGCGCGCGCGACGTCCTTGCACAACGTGGAACTGCCGTTGATCTACAACGGAACGCCGGCGGCCGAGCGGACAGCGCGGGCGAAGGCGGTGCTGGAGTCGGTCAATCTCGGCACGCGCATGATGCACAAGCCGAACGAGCTTTCGGGCGGGCAGCGGCAGAGGGTCGCGATTGCGCGCGCCCTGGTGAACCGGCCATCGATCATCCTGGCCGACGAGCCGACGGGAAATCTGGACTCGAAGACAGGCGACGAGATCATGGCGCTGTTTGACGATTTGCATGCCAACGGCAATACGATCGTGCTGGTAACGCACGAGCCGGATATCGCCGAGTATGCGCATCGGGTGGTGACGATCCGGGACGGGCAGATTGCGAGCGACCACGTTTCGAGCCGGATGCGGGGCGGGGCGGTGAGCGGCAAAATCGGCAGTAAAGGCTCTCACCCAACGGTGTAACGCTCAGGCGCCCGATTCCAACTAGAATGGGTACATGGCTCTGTGTGCCCGCCAGATCTGCCGTCAAGGCTCCCTTGCTCTGGTCGTTCTGCTGGGGATGTTGGGTGCGGCTGGACCGAAGCTCGAGGCCGACGCCCGTTTCGACCTGATTGGACCGCGGGTGGAGGTGCGCGTGACGCGCGGTGGCAAGATGCTGCCGATCGCGTCGGTGCCGAACCTGCAGCCCGGCGATCAGGTGTGGCTGCATCCGGATCTGCCGCCTAGCCAGTCCGTTCGTTACCTGTTAGTGGTGGTGTTTCTCCGTGGAACTACCAATCCTCCGCCGGACAGCTGGTTCCGGCGAGTTGAGACCTGGGATCGGCATGTTCGAGAGGAAGGCGTGACGGTAACGGTGCCGCCCGAGGCGCAGCAGGCGCTTCTCTTTCTGGCGCCGGAGACGGGCGGGGATTTCCCTACGCTTCGGTCGGCGGTGCGCGGTCGGCCGGGAATTTTTGTTCGAGCGTCGCAGGATCTGGCGGAGGCGGGATTTGAGCAGTCGCGGATTGAGAAGTACCTCCTCGCGATCAAGCAGGTGCCGCCGTCCGACCCGAAGGCGCTGCTTGATCACTCGCAGCTGCTGGCGCGGACGTTGAACCTGAAGCCGAACGACGATTGTTTCAAGCGGCCTCCGGACCTGCAGTACACGTGCCTGACGCAGTCGGGCAACCAGAGTCTACTTGAAGACGGGCACGGGCAGACGATCGTTTCGACGCTGACGGAGGGTCCGAGTACGGACCTGATCTATGCGGCGAGTTCGACACCGCTGGCCGGCGGTGGGGCGTACAGCGCGTATGTGGGCGCGGTGGTCGATGTGGTTCGGCTCCTGAGTGGCCTCCATACGGCGCACTACCAGTACATTCCGGCGATCGCGTTTCCGGAAGCGGAGAACTTGAACCTGCGCTTGAACACGCCGCCGTCATTTTTGAATCCGAAGTCGGTGATTGTAATCGGGCTGCCCGCGGTGCAGGCGGCAACGCTGCCGCCGCTGCGGCCGGCAAACCCGGAGCACGTCAGTTGCCTGCTTCGACCGGACGTGATCTTTCCTGTGGACGGAGCGCCGCTGGTGTTTTCAACCGCTCTGGCGCATGACATGGTGTTGCATGTCAATGGCCGGCCGGAGCTGAGCGAAATCCCGTTGCGCGCGGATGCGTATCAGGGCGGTTTGGTGCCGGCCGCGGAAGAGGCGCGGCGCGTTCTGCCCGACCCTGGGCCGGAGGGAGCGCCGAGGCCGGCCGGCGCCGAAGCAAGATCAAAAGCAGAGGTCGTGAAAGGTGCGCTCGAGCCGGGCAAGGGTCCTGTCAGCTCGGGCAAGGGCGCGAAAGGTCCGGACGCGAGCGGTGCAGGAGGGGCAAAGCTGCCCGCCACCACGGATGCGACCGCGACCGTTGAGGGTTTTTGGGGATTCGATCACTTCACCGGACCGACGCTGCCAGTGCAGGTCGCGCCCGGCGGCGGGTGGAAGCTAAAGCCGGCAGGCGACAATAACGATCAGGTCATCGCCGGCGTCGACAACCATCTCGATCTCACAGGGGATGGGACGGCGTGCATCCAGTCGGTCACTTCGCCGAACGCAGACAAGACGGAGTGGAAGCCCGCCGCAGAGACAAAGCCGGCGAATGTCAGTGTGACCGTGCGCCCTGTCCGGCCCGGCAAGCTGGAGTTGGCCGTGCACCAGTACGGGACCACCCGGATCGATCTGGTCACGGCACAGGCATTTTCAAAGCCGGCAGAGCTGAAATCGGTTACCTTTCACGCCGGGGATCGGCGGCTCCTGTTACAGGGAGCGAACCTCGGCGATGTGCGCAGCCTCGACCTGGACGGGACGATCTTCTCTCCTGTGGCGGAGGAGAGCGGGGACCAAGTGCCGACGGGATCTGTCGCGTCGGCCGGCTTGGGTAGCCTCTCTCTAGCCGCGAAAGCGGGTGGTGCTGCGCCGAAGTTGAAGGTGGGCGAGAGCGCCACGGCCAAGGTGACCCTGGGCGACGGACGCGTGTTGAGCCTGCCGTTGGTCGTCGAGCCGACGCGGCCCGTAGTGTCCATCCTGAGCCGAACGGTCGAACAGGCGCCTGTCTCGACGATCCGGCTGGGAAACAAGGATGACCTGCCGCTCGATGGACATTTGAAGGTGTCCTTGCGGTCTGCGGTTCCGTTTGCCAGGGATGCCCATGTGGAGGTGGAAGACGCAGGCAGCGGACAGAGCGTCTCGGCCGCGCTGGGGGACGGTTCGTTGGTGCTCGAGGACAAGCGAACGGTCGTTCTGGCAGTCGATCTGCGAAAGAGCTTTGGACCCTCGGCATTCGGTCCGTTGCGGCTGCGTATAGTGGCTCACGACGGAACGGCCGGGGACTGGATCCCTTTGGGCAATCTGGTCCGCGTGCCGTCGCTGACGGGGGTGCGCTGCGGAGCGGATGCCGCGAAGCCGTGCACGCTGACCGGAGCGAACCTGTTTCTGCTCCATGCAGTCGCCGCCGATGCGGCGTTCAACGATGCCGTGGTGGTTCCCGAGGGGTATGTGGAGGATGCGATCGAAATGCCGCGGCCGGCGAACGGGAGTTTTTTTGTGCGACTGAGGGACGATCCGACGGCGGTGGATGTGGCGACGCTGCCGGTCACGTCGCGGTAAGGTTTGGTGTGGCGTGGGTTTGCTAGGTGCCGAGGGTTTGGGTGTGGACGGCTGCGGCGGCGAGGCGTTTCTGCAGGGTGCTGTGTTTTCGGCTGTAGAGGAAGTAGACGACGAGGCCGATGGCCATCCAGCCGAAGAGGCGTTCCCAGTTGGCGGCGCCGAGCTCGACCATCATGTATCCGTTGAAGAGGATGCCGAGGATGGGGACGAGCGGGACGAAGGGGGTTCGGAAGGGG